>DAOTUB010000295.1:0-20325 GCA_034437455.1 Anaerolineae bacterium
GATCATGCGCTTGTTGTGACAGTGATTTGCGGGACAAATGTCACCTCCAACTGGCATTGATTGTCCCGCTCAGTATACACATTTGCGGCTACTTTACCAGCCGAGGTTTTATGAGAAAGCCGTGTCATCCCTAGCCGTTGTTCCGGGGTCGTCAATCGTCTCCCCAGATCGAGCAGCCCCCGGAAGAGCAATGCCTCGATGACGATCCCGGCAGAGGCCAGGGCAAGCGCCGTTACCAGGGCCAGAGGAGCCAGCAGCCCATCGGCGCGGACGAGTCGCAAGAATTCGCGCCAGGGCTGCGCGGGAGGTTCCTCCAGGGCGGCGACGAGCTTGGGGGAGAGTCTCTCCGGTTCGGCGGCGTCGGCTGGGGGACGGGCGGACAGACCAGTAGGTATCGGGGATGGGTTCTGTTTCGGCGGCGGGAGACGATTGGGCCTGTTCGAAAAAGATCTGTAGAACGCGGGCGGCTCTGCGACCGCGACCGATGCCGCCGGATCGCACGATGGCGCCGACCATGCGAGTCGCTGCGTCGAGGGCGGCCAGCGAACGCCAGCCGGGGTCGGACAGAGACGTTTCGATTAATCGCGTCCTGGCGCCCGATGCAATACCCAGGTCGGCCAGGCGGCGGCGGGGACGGGAAAGGTGTGGACGTAGAGTTCGTCGAGAAATTGCTGGACGGACGACCAGCGCCGCCCGGTGGCCGGGTCCATGATTTGAACCACGCGCCTGGCGTGGCAGCGCCAGGCGACGACAAAGTGGGTGAACCCGTTGGGCAGAAGGACGACGATGATGGCGGGAAGGGCCTGGGGGAGCAGCACGTGATCGAGAGGCACCATGATCTGCTCGGCCTCCAGACCGAGCTGCATTGCGATCTCCTCCAGCGTGTCTATGGATGTGCCGTCCACGTCCGTCTGGCAGGCCTCGCGCAGGCGGCCATAGCTGACAGAGACGCCGAACCCTTCCAGGAGCGACTTGAGCGCGGCGGGGCCGCAGTCCATCGCGGACGTTTGGACCACTTCGGGGACGATGAAGCGGCGTTGGGCCGTTGGGGTGGAAGGGGTCATTGGTCGCTCGCCCTACTCCCCGCGAGTGTCGCCAACCTGGGCCAGCCGCTCCGCAGCGGTGCGCAGGACGAGGGCGGCGGGCGAGACCCGGTCGACGGTGATGACCACCGTTCCCGTCAGGCCCTTTTGCAGCGGGATGCGCGAGTCTGCGCCCGCGTGGACGCCCAGTTCAACCCGATCGTGACCGTCTTGATAGGTAACGCGAGTGACGACGGCGGACAGGCTCCCGTACTCAGTCCAGGGAAAGTCGTGGAGGCGGAATTGGGCGGGTTGGTTCGGGCGGATGTGGACCAGCGCGGCGGGCGGAAAGTCGGCCACGATGCGGGACTGGATCTCGAGGTAGGCGTCGTCGGTCACCTTGTAGACGGTGATGGGGGCGAAAAAGAACCAGACGATCCAGGCGGCCATCAGGATGGCGACGAGGACGAGGCCCAACGTAGACCTGCCAAAGCCGTCGCTTTCGAGAAAGCACGCAGAGCGAAAAAAGTTGGCGGAGGACATGGTTTCCGGCTTGCTCCATTCGCTGTGGTGCTGGCGGGCGAGTTCGGCGTATTCTATCACAATGTGTCTGTCGCGTCCAGTGACGTGGTGAGGTGGGGGCGAGCGTATCACGCTGGGGACAAAGCGGAGCGTTGAAACGCATCGCTGACACCCAAAACCTGTTGGAAACAGGTTGCCCGAATGCGTTATTGACTTTTTCTGGCCCTGGATATAATAGGGGTGTGTTTCAAATGGGTTGAGTAGCCGCGCTTTCCATAGCGCGCGGTATGGAAACCGCGACTACCTCCAACCGAAATGAAACACACCCATATAATAGCCGCGGTCAGGTCAACAAACCCTTGCAAAGGCTCATCGATACGCTTCAGACCCCAAAGCCCTTTGTTGATCTCAGCCGCCCACCCCACCGAACTCATTCGCAGCTTTTGCAAGGAGAGTGAACGACAAAAGTTCGGCCCCATTCCCAATTTGCTGTAGGTTCAGCGGCAATCAGGTCGGCCATTGGCCCGCCTGTTTCCCGAGTACACCAGGCTTGCTGGAGCGAGTAAGCCTGCTGGAGCGCCGGAGTTGGCGCGCCGGCGAGGACGAGCAGCATTACGCGCACCCTGAAAAGGAGGTGAGAACCGTGAAGGTAAAGACCAAGGTCAAGGCCGGAACCCACATGGGGGTCAGGTAACCGCCCACAGGTGGGAGTACCACCGAACAGCGGCAACCAGACCAACCCGCGGTTGACCGGTCGCCGCAAGCACAACAGGCCCGCCTCTTTCTGAGAGCGGGCCTGCTGTTGCGTGCCACACCGATTTGCTCATTGTTCATTGTTCATTGTTAATTGCCTCATTGCCGCCCGCGCTTTCTCCAATTCCCCCTCCACGCCCAACTCCTCGAACATCCGAACGGCGTCCTGTAGCCGCTCCCGCCCGGCCCTACGGGCATCCAAACCCATCGCCGAGAGCGTGATCCCCAGTTCGTAGTAGCTTTTTCCCAACTCCAGTTTGCTTCCCACTGCCGACAGTATCTCGACGCTGGTTTGCAGATGTTGCCGGGCCTCCTCTGGTCTGTCGGCGGCGCGGTGTATCTGGCCCAGTACCCGGTAGGCTACTCCTTCGTATTCTCGGTTACCAATCTCTTGCGCGAGTTCCAGGGATTGTTGGCAATGCACCAGTGCTTCATTTGTATCCCCCAGCTTTAACTCAACCTCGGCGAGCAGTTTGTAGCCATTGCTCAAGGCCCGTTTGTCACCGATTTCCGTAAACAGTTCAACGGCTTCCTGAAGATAGTGAAGGGCTTGTTGGTAGTTTTCTAGGCTGTGATGAACTTCTCCCAGGTTGCCATAAACATCGGCGATCCCCTTTGAATCTCCTATTTCTCGCCTGATCTCCAGGCTCTTTTTATAATGTTCTATGGCGTGAGGATAATCCTCCAAAGTATAGGAAACAACCCCCAGGTTATTGTAACACATTGCCGTCCCATACGTATCGCCGATTTTCTGACTTATCTCCAAGCTCTTGCGGAGGTATTGGGCTGCTAAATCGTAATCACTTTGACTCCAGTATACACTCGCCAGGTTGTTATAGGCTCCGCTTATTCTGGGGAGATCCCCAATACTTTCCTGCATCTCAATGTACGTTTGGAAATGTAAAATCGCTTGGGGATAATTACCCCTTCGCTGATAAGTAGTTCCCAGAGTATACTGCAACATAGCTTTCACTCGATGGCTCTTTTCATCATAGGGCAAGTTTTTCACTACGTTCAGTCCCTGTGCACATAACTGTAATGCTTCTTCGTAGTTTCCTCTACGCATTGCGAGCCATCCCATATCACTGTAGATGCGGGCTAACTCAGGTATCTCTCGTTTTTCCCCAAGGGCAGTTCGAGCCTGGTTGAGATAATGCACAGCCTTATCGTACTGTCCTTGTAATTCCCAGGTTTTGGCGATCTTGCGCTGCATCTCAGCAACTCGAGTGATGGTAGGATGATGTTCAAGCGCCTCCTGATAGTTTTCTAATGCTTGTTCGTATTGCCCGATGAGCCGGTAGACGTCGCCCAGCGACTCGTAGACCAGATGTACATCTTCCCTGTCAACGTCCATGGACAGGACCTGGGTATAATGGGCGATGGCGGCTTCGTTGGCGTACTTTTCCCTGGCTTTGTCGCCCGCCTGGATCAGGTAATCCCAGCTTTTTTCCCGATCCTCGCTCTGGTAATAGTGGTGCGCCAGGAGTTCGTAATATTCCTCCACGCTGTCCGCGTAGGCCTGCTCCAGGTATTCCCCCACCCGATGGTGTAAGGTCCGCCGTTGGGCATACAACAGGCTCTCGTAGGCCACCTCCTGGGTCGTGACATGCTTGAAAATATATTCCCACTCCGGTTCCGGTCTGTCCAGCGGAGTCAAATCCAGGCTATTCAATCGCTCCAGGTTATCCAGCAGCTTTTCCGCCGCGATCTTGACCGGATAGATCCACCCCAACGTCTGGTACTTGAACGTCCTCCCAATGACCGAGGCCACCTTCACCGTCAACTTGCTGCTCTCGTCCAGCCGGTCAATACGGCTCATCACCAGGGCCTGGATGCTGTCGGGGATCTCCACCTGCGTCAGATCGCCCGCCAGGGCGTATCCCTTTCCCTCCGCTTTGGGCGCCAGGTACCCCCGATCCACCAGCGAGTTGAGCACCTCCTCCACGAAAAAGGGGTTGACGCGCGACTCGCCTCGCAGCACTTGCTCCTGTAACGGCCCGGGCACTCTCTCCAGCCCCAGCTTGAATTGCACCAGTTTCAGGGCGTCTTTTGCCGCCAGATCGACAAGCTCTATCCGATTATAATAATCGTAGCGCCTCCATTCCTCCATCTCGATGGTGGGGCGGTAGAGCGCGACCAACAGGATGCGGTAATCGGCGATGTTGCGGGCCACGTGGTTCAGCATCTCCAGAGAGATGGCGTCGATCCAATGCGTATCCTCGAACACGATCAGGAAGAGCGGCACATGTTGCGCCTGATGGCGCAGCAGGTTCAATGTGATGTCGAACGTGCGCTGCTTGCGCAGTTGGGCGTCCAATGAGCCGGTCAGCTCGTTGTCGGGCGCCGGCAGGCCCAGGAGCTGGCCCATCAACGGCGCCCAATCCTCGAGGGCGGGGTCGGCCTCCGCCATCCGCTGCTCTATCCGGCGCATCTTTTGCGCGTACTTTTCTTCCTCACTCAGGCCAAAAAAGGCGTTGAAAAAGTCTATCCAGGGGAGATACGGCGATTGGGAGCCGTGGGAGAGACAATCCCCGCCCAGTCCGTACATTCCCCTTCGACCAAGCCCTTCGACATGCTCAGGACGTCGCTCAGGGCAGGCCTTCTCGCGAGCCAAAGCGATCACCTCTTCCAGCAGACGGCTCTTTCCCACCCCGGCCTCGCCACTGATGGCCAGCAATTGCCCTCGTCCCGCCGCCGCGCGCTCAATGACCTCGGCGGTCCGCGCCAATTCCCCTTTCCGCCCGACGATGGGCGATTCGCGCCGCCTGGCCCGCGCCTCCTCGCTCCCCCATACCTTGGCCTCCGTTCGCACGCCCACCGCCCGGCTGACGGAAACAGGCTCCCGCTTTCCCTTCACCGTGATAGGAGCCAGTTCCTCACAGATAAACTCTTTCTCCACCTGGCGCGCGGTACGTTGTTCGAGGAGAATTTCTCCCATCCCGGCCGCCTGCATCAACCGCGCCGAGAGGTTCACCACGTCTCCCATCACGGTATACTCCCGCCGCCGTTTCGACCCGACGTTCCCGGCAAAGACAGGCCCCGAAGCGACGCCGATCCGCTGGTCGGCGATGAAGGAGAGTTCGTCCGATTCCACCGCCCGCCGCTGCATCGCCAGGGCGCAGCCCACCGCCCGCGCCTCGTTGTCCTCACGCGTCACCGGCGCGCCAAAGATGAGGTGCAGCAGGTTCCCCTTATCCCCGGTAATGACCCGGTTCAGCCGCCCGCCATAGCGGTGGATGATCTCTTGCATGGCGGTGAAATACCGCTGCAGCTTTTGCCCGGCTCGAGGATCGGCGTCGTAATCCAACCCGAAAAAGTTGACAAACAGGCTGACCACCCGGCGTTGCTCTCCCAGGAACTGTTCCTGTCCTTCCACGATCCGCTCGTATATGGTTGGAGGCAGATAGGGCGTCAGTTGCGCTATCGCCTGTTCTGCGCTTTCCTCGTCCAGAACGGACCAGTCTATTTCTTGTGACAAGGAGAGAGGGAGAGGGGGAGACAAGGAGAAATCACGGCTCTTTTCCCCCTGTCTCTCTGTCTCCTTGTCCCCTTGTCTCATCAGCAGGAACCCTTCCCGTCCCTCGCCTACGATGATCCCCAGTTCCTTCCAGTCTCCTCGGATGCACTCGCCATCCACCATCACCTCGCCAGCCGCTGCGTGATGCTCCGCCTCGGCCATGCGGTCGAGAGGGCGTCCGGCCAGGACGTACTCCAATCCCTTCTGTGGATCGCCCACGCTCAGGAACAGCACCGGCCCTTTACTGATGCCGATCTTCATCCGCAGCTCAAAAACGCCCCCGCGCGTCTCCACCGCCCGGAACTCGGCCATCTTTTCCTGCATCGCCAGGGCGCAGGCGCAGGCGCGCCATAGTTCCATCCGCGCATTCACCGATTCGCCGGCTCGCTGACTCACAAACGCACAGGTTATGGCGTCGCCGCCAAACTTGGTCACCTGACCGCCATAGTTTTGCACCAGGTCGATCATGGTGGTAAAATAATCATTGAGCACGCGGGTCAGCTCCTCCGCGCCCTCCTTGCCCATCCGGGCCAGACTTTCGGACATGGCCGTAAAGCCAGAGACGTCGGCAAAGAGGACCGCGGCATCCATCCGCTCCTCCCTGCCTGCCAGAGAGGTATAGGGATCGGCGATGACCTGGCCCGCGATAAAGCCGGGCACATACGCGCTGATGGATTGCAGGAGAGCCAGTTTCTCGTTCATCAAACTCTCAAAGGTTGGTGGGCTGGTTAGGGTGTATTTCATTTCGGTTGGAGGTAGTCGCGGTTTCCATACCGCGCGCTATGGAAACCGCGGCTACTCAACCCATTTGAAACACACCCGACTGGTTATTGATAACTGGTATATTGGGAGGTACGGGAAGCGGTTGACCAATCTACCAATATACCACACACCAGCAATTCCCGTTTTGTAGCCGCGCTTTCCATAGCGCGTGCATTTTGCCACATGAAGCATCCTTCGCGATATAGAAATCGCGGCTACAACTCTCGTTTTTTCCCATAACGGGAATTGCTGACCACACACCAACTTTACCACATCTTGGTCAAAAATCAAAGGCGGCAGGTGCTCGTTTACTGGGGCAGCAGATGAGGAACGGACAAACGGATAATGTTCTCGCGTCAATTGCTGAATCGAGCGCCGCAAATGAGCGAGCATCCGCCGGTTGAGTAGATCTTTAGGTCATATCGAAACCCCTATACTGAGCGCGGATGAACCGTCCGTCGTCGAAGTGAAGGGCGCGAGCGGCTCAGGAGGGAGGACCGCGGATGTGGGAAATGCACGATGTGTAGCTGCGCGCGCCGCGTCACTTGTGGATAAATGGTATCTTTTCACCAAGTCGGGGCAGTAGCCGCGCTTTCTATAGCGCGCTAGGGCGAGGCATGGAAACCTCGGCTACATCCCCCAACTTTTTGAGAAGGTACGATAAATGTAATTGGTATCATCTCAATTCCTCATCCGCTTATCTGCTCTTCATCCGTTGCATCAACGCCGCTGCATCAACGCCGTTGCATCAACGCAATAAACAAATACAACAGCAGCGCCCCCACTCGCAGGCTATACTAGCATAATAGAGGATCGCGATTCGTGGGGTTTCACTTGCGTTACAGTTTGGTTTCTGTAAGCGTTCAGAAGGTAGCGCCGGCTGAGTGCTCTGAAGCGTAGAGGAAGGGTGTATCGAAGCCAAGCAGCTCTTGGAAACCAATATTGTTCTGAAAAGACCCGCTTGGTTTCGACAAGCTCAACCCCAGCCGCTGGCGCTGCGAAGTTACTTAACCAGCGCTCCTATATCAATGGCTGAACGGTTACTCCGACGCTAACCGCCGCCTGGTCGGATTTGCTATCCGACCTACTTTACCCAGCAAATCCGACTACTTTACCCAGTAATGGAGCCGAGGTTTCCATACCTCGCGGGGCGGCGCGATAGCGGATTCGTTCCCCCCTAACCTTGGATGTGATCATCGTGTATTTCCTACATCCGAGGTTTTCCTTGGGAGAGAGCCTCAAGACGACACAAAAAAAACAGGGACAGGCTCTTTACGAACCCATCCCTGTTCTCACCTGCAGACGAGATTACAGGTTTCCCTCTGCTCCACAGGATGCGAAAAGCAAGTTGTAAAGCCTCCTACCCACCATAGTTCCTGAGAACGAGCGGCAGGTAGATGGTGTTCTCTTCTCCTGGGCTGGACCTGACGCCAAAGAATGAGAAGTGATCGAGCTTGCCAGTTGCAAACAGATCTTCCTCGTCGACGAACGCGTCGTCCAGGGCCACCCACCGGTTGTACACGGTGGAGTAGTAGGCCGGCATCAGGTCGGCGGGCGACGGATAGGGATACGAGGGCACCGATTTCAGGACGTCCTCGTCAAAGTAGAACTCGAGACGCATCTGCTTGTTAAAGTTCTCGGTGATCAGTTTGCCCTGGTTATCCCGCGCCTCCAGGTCATAGGCGAGGCCGATCAGACGCTGGCCTTCGGGCAATGCGGCCCGGGGCGTGGCGCAGATGCGCACCGTGTCCGAGAACGTGCCGGACTTGACGGTCAGCATGGGGGGCAGCAAGTCGAGCATGTCTGGTCGCCTGGGGAACTCCAGCCGCCTGGACTGCCCGGGGTCGATGGTCCAGCACTGGCTGCCCGGCAACTGGAACGCCCGCTCTAACAGCAGGTCCTGGCCGGTGACCGTCACATTACCTACTTTCACCCTTCTCTCGCGAGAGCGGTAAAAGTCGTTGTTTGCGGGGTTCACGTAGGCGGCCCACACGTGCCAGGTGGTGTCGGCAGTGACCGGCAGGCGGTATTGACTGCCCAGCGTGCCCGTGACCTCGCTGGAACCGGTGTCCTCGGACCAGCCGAACACCCGGATCGTCGTGCCGTCAGGTAAGGCTCCGGTGGGAGTGACGTACAGCGTGCCAACGATCTCGACCTTTTCCGTCGGCTTTGGGGGAAGCACGATGTTCACGGGGTTGTCATCCATAGAGGTCCATTTCATCGGCTTGGGCGGGAGATGAGTCGCCGCGAGGTTCGGCGGCAGGTGAGCGCCCAGCATGTACGCTCCCGGCAGCACCGGCATCGTGAAGGTCCCGCTCGCGTTGGTCTTGGCCTCAAAGTAGAGGCCCTCGCTATCGGTGCCCTTGACTCCATTGGCAAGGACCTTGACGTTGGGAGCGGGGGCGCCAGAAGCAGTATCCACATGGACCGTGCCCACGATCTCGGTGTCGAGCTTCATGACGAACATGGTGCTCGGCACAGTCTCCATCCCGGGACCGATGACCACCGGGTACCTGGGATAAGACGGGTGGGCGATGTAGCCCGTGCTCGGATCCACCCACAGCTTTAGGGTCCAGGTGATGGTGTCCGAGACCGGGGTGGGAACCCAAAGATTGTATTGATACGGAGACTTGGTCTCCCAGAGCGTGTCTTCCACCCACAGACCGTCGGGGGCGCTGCCCGAGACCGAAGCCTCGATGTGAGGATAGGGGTCGCCAGGATCGTCACTCTTCAAGTCGCCCCAGATCAAGGTTCCGGCATCGAGGAGTGTGAGCAACACACCTTTCTTGGTCTCTCCGACGGCCACCTCCACCCGTTGGGGCGGGCCGGGCATGTAGCCTCCCGTCGGCAGCCAGACGCCCACGGTATAGACCCTGCCTCCCACCACCTTTAGCTCAAAGGTGCCGCCCTGCGCCTTATCCTCGCTAACGGTCCAGCACTCGTGATTGGCGCAGTACTCGGCAAAGACGATGGCGTCGACGTCGGTGATGGTGTTGCCCTCCTCATCCACGACCCGGCCACGGATGGTCGCATCGCGCCGTTGCAGGTAAAAGTTGACGTTCGAGATCGTCTCTCCGGCCTCCAGATGTCCACTCTTGTACTGAGGTGGCAGAACGACATAGCTCTGTTCCTGCTGCGGAGTGAGCAGCGGCCCGCCTTCCCAGTATCCGGGGAATAGCTTCAGGGTGTAGTGGCCGCCGGTGATGGTATCGGTGCTGGCATAATCATCCCCGGTCCATGCCTCCACTTCCACCCCGGCCAACCCCTGCCCGGTGCCGGTGACGATCACCCGCCCGCTCACCTGGGCCGTGCGGTCGGCAAGGGCGCGCAACTTGAAGACGCCGATGTCTTTCGGATCCTCATCCACATCCACAAGCCTTCCGTTGTCGAAAGGTTCGCCAAAGGGGAAGCTTTCGCTGGCTGTAGGCTCTACCCACACCCACGCTTCGTAGGTGCCTGGAGGAGCCCAGAAGGAAAAGTCGCCGTTGGTGTCCACAGGCCCTCCGAAGCACGCTCCCGTCTCGCTACAGAGGTCGATCCCCACGGCACCCGCCGGTATGGGGACATCTGTTGAGGTGGTGACTACGCCGGTGACCTGGAAGTGATCGCTCTCGTTGTGCCGGAGGACGGCAAAGTGAACTGGTTGTCTTTCCGTTTCCTGTGTCGGCGTGAACCAGACCCACTGTTCCATAGCCGGATCGAACCACCAGTCTGGGGGAGTGGCAGTATCGTAAATTGGTTCTACCCCCATCTTCCAGAGGCCTTCTCCAAGACAAAGTTCGTATTCACCAAACTCGTCGGTCTTGGTTTCGGCCCAGCGCCCGCTACTTTCGTGATAGGCGTAAACTTGGGCGTCGTCCACCGCTGTACTGTCTTGGTAGGTCACCGTTCCAAATGCAAACTTGATACATTCGAACGGTTGCAGATAGAGTATCGTTTCTTCCTGCTGATCGGGTGAAGTCAAGGAGAAGCGCCACGGTTCTGGCGGCGCCCAATCCAGCAGCAAATAGTCCGGCAGGAAGACCTCCACGACGTAGGTGAAGCCAGGCTCCAGCCCACTGAAGGTGAACATGCCGTTTTCATCGGTTTGCGTTCCGTAATCGAACGTCCAGTCTTCGGTGTGGATCCCCACGTCAACCCACGATACCGGGCAATCCGGGCAGTCGGAATCGCGCGGGTAGCGTACTTCACCGACGACGTTGGCGATGCCTATGTAGAGCGTGATCTGCTCTGTGTAGCTCAGGCTGTACTGGCTGCCCGGCGTGACGTCAAACTCCTCGACGTTCGAGTTTCCTAATCCTGTCACGTTGTCAAAGGGAGGACCAGATTGTGCAAAGTAGTGGCCATCTGGCATCCCGCCGAAACGGAAGGGCTTGTACAGTTCGTCTGGATCGGACCAGTACGTTTCGTCATAGTCCTCGTAGCTCCAGTCGTCATTCCATACATCTACCCCAGTTGAGACAGGGGTTCCTTCTGGGCTTATCACCCAGCCCCATACGCGAGGATAGGTAAGCCTGACCGAGCCTAGCTCTACTTGAGGAGTGGCGCTCCCCGGCGCGGAGAACTCCACCGGCAGGGATTTGGTGTAGGAGATGGCGAGGTTTGTCTCGCACATCGGCTTGGCCCGCAAGATGTAGTGATCGTAGTAGGGCAAGGCCAGGCTGAACTCGCCGTTCATATTGGTTTCCAGATAGATGTCTACAGTCCAGTCGTCGTTGTGGACGTTGATCTCTGCCGGATGAACCATATCTTGCCACTCATCGTAAGCTGGTGGCAGAGGGTTGTCTTCTGGAGTTCTCACCACTCCGGTGACGTCAGGATATCGCAGCGCCAGCGTGAGAGAGCCAAGCGTTGGGTCGACGAGGACTTTTTCCGAGTTCGCCAGTGCGGGGATGTCCGAGTCCATGGGCCAGGCTTGCGCCCAGTACTCCTTACACGGCAGGAACTGGAACTGAGCTGGCCCGGCAGATGTACTGTCGTTCCACTGTTCATCCCAGCAGTCCGCCGATTCGCTCCATAGCCTGACGTGAGCTTCGATAGGGGCACTCAGCGGATCCACGACCGACACATCGAGAGATTCTCCTTGCATCTCGACCAGATGGAGATCGTTGTATTGCGTGTTGCCAGACGTGTACTGGCTGTCTGGGGGCACGGTGACGGAGAGCGGTTCGGATTCCCCGAACGCAGAGCCATCTGGCGGATAGGCCACCAACGTAAAGTCGCCCGCCGGCACGCCGCCGATCGCATAGTAGCCGCTCTCATAGTCCCCACCGGCTACCTCGTATCCCTCGGCATCAAGCACGGCCACGTATCCCAAGGTCGCTGTAACTCCACCCGGCTCGTAAACCATGCCCTCGAAGCTGGCGTAGGTCAGAGGGATCACGCCCAGGTCGTGAGGCTCTGGGACACTGAGGTAAAAGTTCACGGGAACGGCGTCAAAGAAACCGCTGTCCCACCAGGGCGCTTCAACCTCGACGACAAATTCCCCAGGAATATATTGGTCAGGGGTCGGGAATTCAAAGTAGCCATCGCCGCTATAGACGTCCGTGCAACCAATATCTACCCAATCGCCGCTGGAACCGATGTGGTACAGACAGGCCCCGGTATCGCCCGTAATGGGAGACTCGTCGGGGTTGACGACGACACCGCTGATGACGGGGCCCTCATAGGGTTGGTACTGGTGCATTACAGCAGGGGCAAAGGTGTCTTCGTCTGCTGTTGAGAGATCAACGCCGTTGTAAGTGGACAAGGTGCCCTCTTCCACGGGGGAATTGGGGCTTCTGGTGACGGGCGGCAGATAGACCTGGTTCACTACCACAGCGACCGGGCCAGTGGCCTCCACGATAGCATGGCCGAGAAACCCGGCGGGCAGATCATCGTTATATGCCTGCTCCAGCAAAGCGCTCGTATGCGGCATGAGGCCAGTTATCACCTCCGTTACTGCTACCGGCTCTCCCGCCACATCGCCCTGGTAATTCACCGTCACTTCCGTTAAGAGTTCGACGCCGACGTTCTGGATGGCGATCTCGGTGTCGTAGCCGTAGTAGCCTTTCTGCACCAACGGTAAGATGGCGGAAGTTGTACCTTCTGAAAACCCCTCGTAGTACGAGCCATCCAGTTTATTTTGACCAACCAGGGCCACTATGGGCTGATCGGCTGAGATCACCGCCGAGCCAAGGAAGAGATCGGGGAGATTGTCATCTCCCATTTGAGGGAATGACATAGATCCATCGGGGGAGATAACTCCCGTCGGGCCAGAGATCAGGCTGCCATCTTGGGCATAAAAGTCGACCACGACATTGGCGTCAAGATCACCCATGTTATGCACCAATATGGCGGTAGAGTCGGTGTTATCCGTCCAGTTCCTTTTGATCAAAGGCAGCGACAGATATGCTTGCTGCTGTAGAAATCGGTAGAGGCTCCCCTCTAAAGCAGCACTGCTCCTACCAAAGGCGTAGGGAAAGCCTCGATAGGTGCGGAACGAGGCTTCGCTTTTCACGTTGACCACGGCGACGATGGGTTGGTTAGCCTCCACATGCGCCGAACCCATCCATCCGTCGGCGTGATCCTCGTTGGACTGGATGAGAATCGCTGTATCTCCTGGCACGATGGTCTCGCTCCGGGTCAGGCTGTCGCTGTAACTCACCGCGATAGTGGCGTCTCCTGTGCCCACGTTCTGTACGAACACCGTTGTGTTGTGGCCATAGTAATTCTTCATAAGTATGGGCAACACAAACGAGGTAGGAGCCTCGTAAAAGCCGAAACCATTGTAGATGGATCTTTTGCCAGGGGCGTATTGATTTACAAGGGCAACGACAGGCCAGCCAGAGTCAATGGTGGCTCCGCCAGCCCAGCCAGGATCATGGCTCTCATGTTCTTGCTCAAACAGGGCCGACTCCCATGGCCATACCTCCCACATCGTCTCGCTCGTGCCGTCGGAATAGGATACGGTGATGTCCGTCATCGAGATGCCGACGTTGGTGACCTGGATGGCGCTGTTAAAGTCTCCGATTGCTTGTGGTCCCACTGGCTCCGCTTCTGCTGTGCTGGCGGATAGCAGGATCAACGCCAGCAAGATGAGCGGTACAAATATGCTCAAGGCGAGTGGAGACCAGCGGCGCAACAAAAGCGTATATTTGCCAAATTGGCGTAACTTGTTCATCTTTCTCCTTTCCTACTCAATAGTTGGTTATGGAGATCACTGCATCTGTAGCAATGACCGGTAGCGCAAGCATTATGTGAGCTTGGTCGACATGTCTTTATTTTCACCACCTCCTTTTGTTATCTTGTTTCTCCTCCGAAAATAGATCTGTTACCAATTTGCGTCATTCCGAGCGACCGAAGGGAGTCGAGGAATCTCCACTTTCGCAAGCAAAACCACCGGCTCGGAATGACGAGCGCCTGTAGCGGTTAGCGTCGGATTGTTCCAATCCGCAATCGCCCTGCATTTTTGTCCTTCTGGGTTAACGGAGTTCATGGTGACTCTTTTTTCTGATCAAGCATCAGAAGGGAAGTCATTGTTCTTTCACCTTAAAGACGCGCGTACGTTCCCCGTTGTAGATCAAGCGGAATCCAGGATCGGTATCTAGCACGTCTGGATCCAATGGCCCGCCCAATGCACCCAGGTATACGTAATCCACATTTTCTTCCTGCAGCAACTCCCACAATCCTGCCGCATTGGCAGACAGCGCCTCCACCTGCTGGTTCAACCTCTCTACCTGAAGCACGTCGGCGCTATCTCCCAGGGGATACAGTGCCGGCGGCGTGGTGGTCGATCGCTGCGTGAATGGCGCGATCCAGTAGCCACCGTCGACGCCAACGTAGACCGGCCCCTGCCACGGTTGCGCGTTGATGAGAAAGCGGCTGTGGGAGGGGGTATGGTCTTGAATCCAGGCCAGCGCTTCCTGGTCAGCCTGAAGCGCCAGCACGCCATTGGGATTGACGACAGTGATCTGGCGGCGCGCGCCGACCACGCTCAGGGAGACCAGCGTAGCGGCTGTCAGGGGACGGCAGAGCGCGCGCCATTTTCCTTTCAACGCGGCCAGCCAACTGCTGAGCAGTTCGCCGCCCAGGAACCCGCACCAGATCGCCAGCGGCATAAACCAGGTGATGAGCATGGCCACGTTGTTGATCAACCCCTCGCCGGGCAGCCCCAGTAACGCGGGATTGGTGATCACAAACAGAAGCCCTAACCACAGCAGTAACACAGCAGAGAAGTACCGCCGCTCCGCCAGCGCCACGACTGCGCCTATACCCCCCAGCGTCAGGATGTACCGATCGAACCCGCTGCTGACGTAGCGCCACGAAAAGTCCCAGTGCGTCGTAGGTTCCCCGCCGCCCCAGTGGACGAAAGCATCTAGCCATAGATCGGCGGCAATACCGAGGATCCATGGCATCAGCGACGCCAGCGCCAGGAATACCATTGCCGCGTACCAACCCAACTCTCGGGGCCGAACGCGCCAGGCACGGGGACATCTTGCCAGTCTGACCAGCCACCAGGCAGCGACGAAACAGACGTAAAAGGCAAACACGCGGTAGTGAGTGAGGATCAGCCCGGCTAACGCCAGCACTGCCAGCGCCGCCGCTCGCCTGTCTCGCCGTCGGGCGGCCTCGATGGTGAGGATGGAGGCGACCGGTAGGATGAGCAGGCCGCTCAACTGGGTGTAGCGTCCCCAACTCACATAGTGGGCCGGCATGGTAGAAAGCAGCGCCACGATCAGCGCGGCGAAAAAGGCCGCTCGCCGCCGCCGGGTCAGCCAGCGCGCCAGGAAGTAGACCTGCAACGCGGCGGCGAGGTTAAAGACCTGTCCCACGAGCAGCATCGCCTGGGGCAGCGCCCTGCTGCTGAGCCAGGCAAAGGCAGCCACCGAAGCCTGGAAGCCGTAATGATAGGTCGCGTTGTGCACTGCGATGTAGGGTTCGTAGGATGTGGGGACTTGGCCGCTTTCGGCGATGATGCGGGCTACCACGGTGTGGTGCACCGAATCCACCCAGGTCGGCAGCGCCAGATCGCGCACCGCCAGCATCCGCGCCGTCAGGCCAACGATCAAGACGATCGCCAATAGTACGGCGTGGGGTGTGAGGCGTGAAGCGTGAAGTGTGACAGAACGCCGCAGGCGCACTCCCATGACCACAACGGCCGCCAGGCCGGCTCCTCCGAATAGCACGCGGGCCATCGCCGTGCTCATCGCGCCGCCCAACTGTGTGATCCACAGCAGCAAAAAAGGAAGAGTGGACAGACTCAATCCCAACGATAGCGCCAGTCGTTCCCACCCATCGAAGCGGCGGACGTATGGCCAGAGCTGTAAGAGCAGAAACCCCGGCGCCCAGAAAAGCGCCGCTATTGGCAGAATGAGCCAGGTGTTGCGCAATCCCTTGCCCAGGTCTCCCAGGAGCATCAGGAGATCGTAATCGTAGACGGCGCGGAAGGTCAGGTCGCCGCGCCAGGGAAAGCCGTCGGCGTAGGCGCTGCCGGGATTGTACACGTCGTGAGCGACGGCCTGCAGGCGCAGGGGATGATCGGCCGTTGCCTGGGGAGCCTCGAACAGCGCGTAGAACTCTTGGCCCTCAGAGTCGGGGAGAGGGTAGAAACGAAAGCGGGCCATTGCTAATTCAAAACCGTCAATTCGGCTCGAATCGTCGTCCGTTCCCTTCCCATCCGCGGGTATTTCAACGCGAGCGAGGTCAACGGTGCTATCCGGGCCGCCGCGCAGGTGGAGAATAACAGGGCCAGTGGCGCTGTCTTGTCCTTGCGATCTGTCCCAAGCTACTTCAATGGCGCACAGTCTCGGACGCGCGGCGACAAATGTCTGTGCCACCGTGTGCGTTTCGTAGATGGGCGGCGTTTCGAGTGCCGCCCGTGGCTGCATCGTGTCGAGATCAAAACGCGCCACGCAGCCCGTCAGAGCTAGAACGTAGAACAGGATGCGTAAAACGTGGTGTGTGATGCGTGATGCGTGGTGCGTCACCAGGTCTCCCTATGCCAATACCATCCATTCCGTTTACGGACAATCATTATCCGTCAGAGTTGGAGTGGCAGTATCCGCAATGCGGATGCCTATCTCGCTTCCCTGACATTCATTCTGGCGGGCCATCCCGCCGGCGTTGCCTCGGTAATCTATGCCAACGCTGCCATTATCCCTGCAGATATTATTTTCCAGCGTTGGCCGGGCTTGCTCGTCTACGTAGATGCCAGTCAGTCCATTCCTGGAGCATTCGTTGTAGCTGGCAACGCCGGCGGCATTGCCAGCGTACGTGATACCGGAATTTTCGTTGTCCGTACAAACGTTCTCCTCCAGCGTCGGCGAGGCGAGTTCATCCACATAGATGCCCCGCCGATTCTCCCGGCACTCGTTCTGGCGAGCCACCCCACTGGCGTTGTCCCAGTAGGTGATGCCAGCCTCGGCGTTATTCGTGCAGACGTTTCTTTCTAGTGTCGGTCGGGCCTGTTCGCCAATATAGATCCCTTCTTGTCCATTCCTCGAGCATTCGTTCTGGCGAGCCTCCCCACCAGTGTTGCCTCGGTAGGCAATACCGGATTTTTCGTTGTCTATGCAGACGTTTGCCTCCAGCGTCGGTTGTGCGCGATTGTCGGCATAGATGCCCATCAGGTTTCCTGAGCACGTGTTCTGGCGGGCCGTTCCGCCGGCGCCGTTCGAGTAGGCAATGCCGACCAGCGTGTTATTCGCGCAGACGTTCCGAGCCAGCGTTGGCCGGGCTTGCTCTTCCACCAGGATACCCATCGTGGCATTTTCTGTGGCCACGCAATCTTGCACGATCCCGGTCGTGTTCCCCTGAATCCGCAGGCCGACACCTTTCTTTCCCTCCCCCTCCACATAGACTGCCCCGGTGAAGCGACAGCGGGTAAATGTTGCTTCTCCTCCCCGCACGATCACCACGTCGGCTGCTGCCTCGCTCTCGTGGCGGAAAGTGATGTTCTCGGCGACAAAGGGGCCAGCGCCATCAATGCGAATCACATAATCTTTTGCTGTAGAGACGATCTCGATCTGGTCTGCGCTCTCTCCTACCAGACGAAGCGATTGGCGAATCTCCAACGGTTTCGTCAGCCGATACGTGCCAGAACCTAGAATGATGGTTGCTCCAGGCGAGGCGTACTGTACGGCTTCTTCTAATGTAGCATAGTCCCCGCTACTATCAGCTTCCAAGTGCAGGGTAGTGGGGAAATATCGGGTTTGATTATCCTGTTCTGGTGTTGGCGTTGGTGTAGTATCTGAGAAAGGATCTATGCTCGAACTTGATGCAGGCGTATCGAATGGCAGCCACGCTCCCAATCCTATGCCAATGACAAAGAGGGCCGAAAGCGCCAGCGCGCGCCACAACTTGCCATACCCCATCGGCCCTCCTCCTCAACCTCCGCAGGTTTCAGCAAGATGAATAAGCTGTGTAGAGTTATAACGAGCACATATCTATCATGTTACTATGAATCAGTGGATATTTCAATAGGTTATTTGTACTATGGTAATTCGCACAGCTCTGTAGCGGCGATAGAGACTGGTTCCAAATGCGCGTGTGCAAACTGGCAAGAAACCCCATCCTTGTCTGTGCTTTCGAGTCGCCTTATCCATCATCCACCCAGCGATGCCAGGGCTGAGGAACACTTCCTCTCAATCTCCCTGACTCGAGCAAAGACCAATAACGAATCAACCGAGCTATGCTACGCCAGTATCTCATAAACTGAATCCAATCGTCAAGAGAAAAAATTCATTCCAAGGCAAAAAAGTACCTTCCAGGAAGGTACTTTTTTGCCTGATCGGATGCGTTGGGTATGCGGGGTTTTATTTTTCTTGCTCCAATGTTGCCCCCCCCCACGGCACACGATGACCAGTGCGGCTTGGGTGCGGTTGTTGACGTAGAGTCAGTTTGATTGCCAGACTGGGTCGGAGCCGTCAACGCTGAGATGGATGTGCCGTATTGCGTCCCCAGTATTTGGTGATAGCATCCATCAGGTCGCTCGATGCCACGTTGGTGTGGTTTTCATAGTCTGGGCCGTAACGAAAGTTAAAGGCGTCTATATCTGGATCCCCTATCTCTGCCCACGGCGGCCACGAAGGGTCCCACATCCACAGCGCGTGGTTCGTACCGCGTTGCTCGAACAGGTCCATCTGATCATCCATGTATTGATCCCCGCCAAGCGCCCAACGATGTACACCAAACTCGTTTATCGCCACCGGCACGCCGTGTGTCGTCGAAAACGTATCTATTGTCGAAAGCTGCTCCTCCAGCCAGGTTTTGTTGAACGATCCGTCCGGGTATGATTCTGTAGGAGGAGGATCCTGGTGTGTATAGTCGAATGGCTCGTAATGGTGTACCATATAGACCGTGCGAGAGTCCTCTGTAGGCTCCAGATAAGGAAGCCATTCCAGGGAACTGTAGCCCATCCCGCCGATCAAGATCGGCGTGTTGGCATCCACCTCGCGGATGGCGGCAGTGATGTCGGGATAGAGCTGGTTCCAATCGGCCAATGTGTCCTCGTACTGGGGGTAAAAGTCCTCGGCATCTATCCATTCGCCCGTCAATGTCTCGTTCGAGTTCGGCTCGACCATCAGGTCGTAGCCGACGACGATGGGATTGTCCTTGTACCGCCCAGCGGTGTAACGCCACATATTTGCCCAGGCATTCTGGGCAGCCTGATTCTCCCACACGGTATCGTTGTAGTAACTCGCAGGAAACCAGTCGTCTCCCAGGCAACACACACTGAACTCGGCGCGGCCCGGCCCGGTGCGGAAGGAGATCACGGCGAACATGCTGGCTTTTTCAATCATACCGAGCAGGTTGTCCAGGTTGTCCTGAATGTCCTGGTCGAGAGTGTAAGGCGCGGTTTCGGTGAACAGACCAGGATGGGAGATATTGACATAGTTGGCGCCCATCGCAGCCAGATCGTCAAAATCCTTCTGGACGTAAGGCGGGCCGACGGGTCCGTCTCCCAAGAACTCTGTGCCATCCAGTTCGGGATAGACGCGGCGCTGGTAGATGTTGGCGCCGCGCAACTGGGTTCCCCCCGTCCACAGCGACCATTTGTCAAAGCCTCCACTTCTGACCACCAGGGGAAGGTAGTTTGTCGCCACAGGGGCAAAGGTCAGGGCAGGCTGGTAGAGGTCGTTTTCACCACTTTCTTGCGCCAACACAGTGCGAGTCGTCGTTTGAGTCTTTGATGCATACTCAGACAGAGCAAGGTGACATAGCCAGACGCCCACGGTTGCCCCGACGATAATCAGAATGGACAGGGCAACACGGAACCCCTGATTTTGCTGACCATTCATGACTCTCCTTTTTTGGTAAGCGTTCAGGGGATAGCGCTGGCTGAGCGCCCTGGGGCAAGGCGGAAGGGTGTATCGAAGCCAAGCGGCTCTTTGAAACCAGATTTGCTCTGCTAAGACCCGCTTGGCTTCGATACACTTCTCCGCTGACGCTACAAAGCTACTCAACCGGCGCTCCTATGTCAATGGCTGAACGGTTACCTTTTTTGATCTGGCGCGCTATGAAAGTACGGCTACTTGAATCAATCCGGCTCGTGACCGGCGTTGATAATCAACTGGTCCAGGTCGCGCGCGGTGACAAAGGGAACGTATCCTTTGGCCTGTGATTTGGTATAGGCGTCGTCTGGGGTGATGAAAGGAGGGCCTGTTTAGGCGATTTCCAACTGTAGAATTGGTGCCGGTTTTGTTCCTGCTCCACGAAGTTGATTCGGCAATCTGAGCCTTTCTGATTCGGTGCGTGGCGTTTGCAGGG
>DAOTUB010000296.1:0-12382 GCA_034437455.1 Anaerolineae bacterium
TGGCCAACCGGTTGAGCAGGGCCTGGCTGTTCCCGCGCTGGGTGACGGCGTCGCACAGGTCGGCGTTGAGCCGGTCCAGGATGGCGGTCTCGAGCAGGAAGGTTTGCACCGCTGGCGGCTCGCGGCGCAGCACTTCTTCGACCAAATAGTCGGCGACGTAACGGTCGTCACCGGCAAAGGCGGCGATAAAGGCGTGTTTGTCGCCCTGGTGTTGCAGCGAGAGGGCGGCCATCTGCAAGCCGGCGATCCAGCCCTCGGTGCGCGTTTCAAGCGCGGCAATGTCCTCGGGGCTCAGCGCCAGCCCCATAATCTGGTTTAAAAAGGCGGCGGCCTCCTCGGGCGTGAAGCGCAGGTCTTGGGCGCGCAGCTCGGTCAGTTGCCCGCGCGCGCGCAGCCGCGCCAGCGGCAGAGGCGGGTCGGCGCGGGTGCTGAGCACCAGATGCAGGTTGGGCAAGTGATCCAGCAGGAAGGTCAGGGCGTCGTGGACGGGCCGGCGCTCGATCACGTGGTAATCGTCGAGCACCAGGATCAGGCGGCCGGGCAGCGCCGCGACCGCGTTGACCAGGGGCGTCAGCAGCGCCGCCAGCGGGGGCAGTTGTGGCGCCCCCAATGCATCCTGTACGCCTTGTCCGATTTCGGGCTGGGCCGTTTGCAGCGCGGCTACTATATAGGCCAGCGCGCGGGCGGGGTCATTGTCACCTGCGTCCAGCGAGAGCCAGGCGGCGTGGGTGGGGGGCGTTTGCTCCGCCGCCCAGGCGCTCAGCAGCGTGGTCTTGCCAAAGCCGGCCGGCGCCGAGACCAGCGTCAGGCGGTGCCCCATGTCCAGGCCTCCCGTCAGGCGCCGGCGCAGGCGCGAGCGGTCCACCCGCTGGGGGCGCGGCGGCGGGAGATAGAGTTTGGTGGTCAGCAGGGGCACGGTCATCGTGCCCCCATCATAGCACGTTTTCCCGTTTGGTCCAAGTGGGCCTGGTTTGGCTGGTTTGGCGTTTGGCTTGACAGAAACAGTTCGTGGAGGGGGATGATGTAGAGGGTTAGCACGCTATATGGGCCGGGCTCAACGACAAGTGGAGCCTGGTTTGCTTGACCGCGACGCCGAGTTTAAGTACAATTTCCGCGCGCAATTTATCAGGATTGGGGCGATATCCAGATCATCAAGGAAGAGCGGTGCATTGTTGTGTGCTCTAAAGAGTCAGACGTACAGAGAAATCGGAGCTTGGCCATCTATGCCCTGCGCGCAGATGGGCTATTGGCAGAGTCGGGCTTGAGTGTGTCTCTTGCCTCCCCTGAAGAACGGGCCGAACTGGCCGAAAAGCTGAGCGTAGGCCAGCCTTTATCTGAGGTCGTTATCAGAGAGCGGGAAAGCGGATGGTAGCTTATTATCTGGATACCAGTGCGTTGCTCAAGCGATATGTTAATGAATTTGGCAGTGCTTGGCTGAGAAGTCAAATCAGCCAGGCTTTTTTATTGGCTTGATCACAATTGCTCATTGTTGAGCTGCTCAGCGCGTTTAATCGGCGTGTGTGCGAGGGTGCGCTGACAACATTTGAGTATCGACGCCTGCGTGACATTTTCCGTGATGATTGCTGCGCTGATTATCAAATAGTCACCATAGCTGATGTCATTGCGGACTTGGCCTGTGAACTATTGGAACGTCACCCTTTGCGAAGCTATGATGCGGTACATCTGTCAACGGCTCTCGTTGTTCGACGGTCTCTGGCGGCTCGTGACTTATCAGACCTTGTTTTTTTGTGTGCTGATGATCGCTTGCTAGATGTTGCTGTTGCTGAGGGGCTTGTGGTGGACAATCCTAACCTTCATCAGTGAGTTTAGAAGGGGTTGACCAAGCCGTGCGGGCAAAATTCAATCGCACGCACGGCTTGGTTGTTCGCGGCCAATTGATCGCTGTTTTTCTACTTTACCCTGACCGTTACTGTTCCAGGACCTTCCCAACGGCTCTGCTTGCCGATCTCTGTGGCCCTCTCCTTATCATCAATTTCGGCAAAGACGTTAAGCGCGATCTCTACGTCCACAAAGCGGCGTGGTATGATTTCCCCGTAGACAAAGCAGAACGAGAGAATATCGGGATTTACATAGAAAGCCAACACACTGCCGGGGTGCTTGTTGGTTACAAAGAGATTCTCGTCCATCCGTAACGTGGTGTTCTCGAAGGGAATCTGCTTATCTGTTGGAAAGTCCTCAAAATAGAGTTCAGAACCGGCAAACTGGGCATGGAGCAAGTCGGCCGTCACCGATGCCTTTTGGAGAGTTTCAACAATGGCAGCACATGTCTCCGGTGCCTTGTCCCACATAAGGGTAGCTGTCACTGTGCCCCACTTTTCGAAATCCAATATAAGCTTCTCAGGTCGCTTTTCTGTTGGCATATATGCTCCTCACTTGTAGATGTCTCAGAATTATTGGTTGTTCACGGCTCGGTGTATGCGTTCCGCCGATCTCTGAAGATGGATCTTCATCAACTCTGCTGCACGCTCTGAATTGCGCTGCTGTATCGCTTTCAGGATGGCACAGTGTTCTTGATGAGACTTGACAAGATGGTATTCAGACTGAAGCTGTCCGAAACGACGGACTCGCATCACACGGTTATTAAGACTTTCGAGGATTTCTCTCAGCAGCTCGTTGGTAGCATACTTAGCCACCGTGTCATGGAAGTGGATGTCAGCGTCGATGTGTTGTGCTCGTTCTTCGGGCGTCCTATGCCCATGTAACTGATTAAAGTACTCTTCAAGCTCATCCAGGACCGAATCGGGGATCACAGGTGTTACCAGGCGCACGATTTCTGCTTCAATCAACGTGCGCACCTGATAGGTTTTAAAAATGTCATCCTGCGTCACTAGCGCGATGAACGCCCCACGATGAGGACGAATCTCAACAAAATCCTCGGATTCTAGTACCTTGAGCGCCTCACGGACGGGTGTTCGGCTCACGTCTAATTCTTGGGCTATCAGATCCTGGTTGACTTTCTCCCCAGGCCGAAAATGGCCTTCTATGATCGCCTTGCGCAGAGTGTCCGTCACCCAATCAGTCAGAATTCTACCGCCTCGTACTTCTGGTAATGGTGTTTTCACTTTTACACCCCATCTTTATAGTGACCTTACAGCTAACAGCCTGTTGAATTATCGATCCCGGCGTGATTGTGTACAGGCACACTATACTACCGTAAGAAGCTGCGGGCGTCAAGATGTGTTGTGTAATGGTTCTAGGTCTCTCAAGGGGCGCGTTGTACCCCACACCAGTTGAGGACAATCGAACTCGCAACCTTGATGGCCCTGATAAAATCTTGCAGATCTAACCATTCATCATGACCACCGATCTGGGTGGAGCTCTCACCCAACGGACCGAATCCCACCGTTGGAATACCGCTATGTAGGACTGGGTTACGGATATCACTGCCGGGATGCAGAAGGTAGTTGCGGGGCTTGATGCCCGTTGCTCTGTTGATGGCTCCCTCGACTGTTTGATAGAGGGGATGATCGACCGAGACCTCGGTACCTCGCGATACACCCCTCATCCACTCAATCTCTGGCACGTTCTGCTTAAGCCATTCGTCTGCTTGGGCAATTTCTGTCACGGCTTGTGTGATTTGAGATTGAATATCCTCCAATCTTTCTCCAGGGGGAAATAACACGGTCCCTACGAGTTCACAACGATCGTCTAAAATACTGGGACGGTCATCTTTTCCGCAGCGGACGTACGTAACATCGAGGTTTGTCGCCCGACCGATAGCCTTTTCCAGAGGCGGGTAACGGACGATTTCTCCGCGTCTGTTATCCAGTCGTCGCAGTGCGTCATACACCAGGCCAATCTTGCTAACCGGGTTTATAGCCTTGTGGTAGAAAACGGTATGGCCCGGTTCTTTGGTATCCGGAAGGCGCCCTGGGATAACGATGCGGAAGGTCAGTAGACCGCAAGTAACAGCTTTGATGTCCTTCAGCCCGGCTCCGGATTCCGCAGGATGCAGGTAGATCGATGCATCAGCCTTGTAGCCACGTTCCAATGCCGCGATGATGCCCTGGGCATATCCCTTGCTGGCCGTGCTCCCCAATATGACTGAACCCTCAGGAACTAATCCCGCTGCTAGTGTAGCTTCGAGTGCGCACGCCATCACGGCTACGCCGGCCAAATCATCGCAGACCCCCCATCCGTACATACGATTCCCTTCGATTTCCCCGTCAAAGGGCCTATGTTCCCACGACTCGGTGTCGGTCACCGGACTGCTGTCCGGGTGGGCCCAGAACAAGATTGAGCGCCCTACTCCTGCGCCTTGCCGTCTACCGACGACACTGATTCTCTCGCCTGGTTCTATCATCGCCGGGTCGACGAACTCGTGCTCGATGGGGAGTTCTCGGGGGTCTGCTCTGATGATCTCTACTTCATTGCATCCGACCTCCTGAAACTTTTCAGCCACGAATGTCTGGGTCGCTTCCTTTCCACCTTCTGAAGCGCGCACTAGATCCTGAAGTAATCTTATATAGACATCACGTTGTTGGTCAATTGTTTGCCATAGTTTGTGCTCATAATTGCTCATCATTCAATCTCCTTACACTCCTTACAATCAGGCGCCGAAAGCTTTGATCTGTTTTCTAAAAGCTCTCGATAAACCCGTAAAAATTTGCCAAGCGTCTTTAAGATGGCCTTGCCTCTCTTCTGGGTCCCCTTGTTTTGGCTATTTCGTCGTCTTGACAATAAGGACAACCTTATTGTTCATGCCAGTCCCAATAGCCGCTCTGGATTTTGCTTAATCAGCTTTCGAATGTCATTAGCATTCATGCCAAGATCTAACAAGCACGCTATGAACTCACGAAGCCCTTCAACAGGCGTAGGAAGCGTATAGACACCAAAATCTGTGGCGATGATACAATTGTCTGCGCCCAGCTCTTTGATTTGTTCAGCCACTGTTCGCACACCACCTTTTGGTCCCTCTTCCATACCTTCATCGATCGAAATATACTCGGGTTCAACATAATAATGGGTCTTGGGTATAGGCGTGGTATGTGTATATGCTGCCAGAGTGTACTCGACAAAAGCTCCGTGGTTGGTCATCTTTTTCAATTGATCGATGTTAGCATTTTTGGTTACAGCACCGGCAACCAATTTACGTTTGATGCCGTATTCGGTCGCTAGTTCAACTAGCCGAATGGCTTCTTCTGGGGACACATGGCCTGTGTTCAGATAAACGTGTTGGTTGCAAGCAATGAGTTTTAGAATTTCGTCTAAAGCCGCGCTTGGCTCGTCGTAGAGAGGTATCCTGATGCAACGATCAAGTTCCTCGGTCTTGAATTCAGGATACAGTTCGCTTAAAGGAACAAATTTACCGTCAACGAAACGGCCTTCTCCGGCGGCTTGATAATAAGTCGAGTGAGCCCCAAAGCTGATAAATTTGGCTCCATCACCATAATGTAGTGCGGTTTTTACTGCTCTTGGGTTGAGACCGTTGTATACTGTATTGAGAATTAACCCACCAAAAGTCTGGAAATTGGGAACAGCACGGTTAACCAGCCAGGCTGTGCCGCAGCTCATTTCAAACACGTCCATAAAAACAAGGGCTTGCATGCCGGCCTGTTGTGCCTGAATGGCGGCTTCCAGAGGGTCTACTCGGCGCGGGCTGCTTTTAATGTGAGGACCAGCATGCACATGAATATCGATGGCCCCCTTGAGCAATTCTTTCGTGATTGCCATTCCTCGGTCTTGTAACATCGCATTTTCCTCGCTAATCAAGTTCTAGTAATCTAGCTGGATTATCACAGATCATTCTTCTGATGTCCGACACGCCAAAGTCCATATCAAGAAGACACGCAACGAGTTGTCGCATACCTTCTACCGGCGTTGGCATCATTCGCATGCCATAGTCAGTGTCCAGGACAAAATGTTCAGGGCCGATAGCCCTTATTTGTTGGCCCATTTGGCCAAGGTCACCAGGCCGGTAGGGCATTGGCAGAGGAATCTCGTTCGAAAATTCTTGTTCCACATAATAATGGGTATGCGGGACACCCTCAAAACCTGCCCAGTGGGCCAATGAGCGCTCTAGCAGTGCCCCCGCTTTAGCTGCTTTTTGTTGTTGATCCGGTGTGAGTTGGTCTACGGCAAGACTCGAGATCAGCACTTTATCTATGCCGTATCGCTCGGCCAGCTCTATCAACCGCATGGCCTCCGCGCCTGAGACATGCCCGGTCATCAGGAAAACGCGTGAGTTCTCTGCGATCGATTTCAGTATCTGATCCAGCTCGGGACTGATGGGGTCCCCGAGTGGTATTTGAATCGCCTTGGTTAACTCCTGCTTCTTGAAATCAGGATAAAGGTCTTTGAACGGTATCGGCTCGCCATCTACGAATTGTCCCTCATGGCTGGCCAGAAAATATGTCGAGTGGGCACCAAAGCTAATAAAGGCTGCGCCCTTGCCGTACTTGATGGCGGTCTTGACAGCTCTTGGATTCAGTCCTCCGTAACAGGTATTCAGACAGAGGCCGCCAAACACATCAATTCCTGGCACTTTTTTGCTCACCAGCCAGGCGGTACCTGAACTGTTGACAAATACGTCGATAAACAAAAGCGCTCGCATTCCAGCGGCTTTTGCTTGGCTGGCGGCTTGAAATGGATCCACCCTGCGTGGGCTTGAAATCAGATGAGGCCCGGCGTGAACATGCATATCGATGGCACCATGCAATATTTGTGCCGGTAACCGCTCTGGTTGTTCTACTCGTCTTTCAAATTTATACATTTTGTTTTGTTTAAAGCAGTCTATGCTACAGCATCTAGAGTAGATTCAGCCGACTGGGGTCTCCTTCAATAAACATCTCTAGACTGTCGACACTCTGTGGAAAAATATCCATTGGAATCCCTACGATGACTTGATCTGGTTTCATCTTTGTGAAATATCGTACGCCAAATGAACCCAGGCTATAGTGCATCTCTCCGCTAAGAAATGGGCCCACTACACTGGCAGAGCAGGTGGCTGGGCCCGTGAGGCCTGGCACAATCTTGCCTGATTTATAGTTTACCCCTCGTTGTAAGAACAGGGCCTGGACTGGCGAACAATTGATGACAACAACCATTCCACCCACCTTTGTGTGAAAAGGCGTGTCCTCCAGACGGGCATAAGAAATGCAAGAGACCCTGCCAGTTGGAATCGTCGGAGCGCTGGCGTATAGTCGTTGAACGGCCATAGGCGTTTCAAAAAGATCATAACCTTCTTCAGTGGCATCCTCTTCTCCATTCAGGTGGTCATCGGCGGCTTTGGCGAGTCCCAAATAGTAGTTGCCAAACTTGCAGCTTTGGTTTTCTAAATCTGTGTAAAAGACGCCGCCTTTTTCGCGCACCACATCCAAAAATTGACAAAACCTGAGTTGTCCATCGTATTGGTCTACTCCCTCGGGCGGTTTGGTAGAAAAGGCTACTGTTACCGGGGAGATCTCGATCTTTAGGGCGTTTACAAGCCGATGGGCTAATTCAGAATAGCTGATCTTTTTCATCAATTTTCCCTTTCTGTCAAAAAGTGCAGTTATTGAAATACCGGCGTTACTTGGCATAAATCTTCTAGTGGTATGTGGCAATATATGGAATGATTATTTCCTGCATCTCGGGCTGGTGGTTCGACGGTCTCACAGATTTGTCCAACCTTTCGTGGACATCGTGTGTGAAAACGGCACCCTTTGGGCGGATCGAGTGCGCTGGGAACCGCGCCTTGCAGAAGAATTTTGGTTTGTTTTATGCTGGGGTCCATTATAGGAATAGCCGACAGCAGTGATTCAGTGTAGGGATGATAGGGGGGTGAGAACAGCGCCTCTGTGGGACCAGCTTCGATAACCTTGCCCAGATACATGACAAGAGTTACATCGCATAGATATCGCACCATGCTAAGGTCGTGGGATATGAACAGCAAACTTGTTCCAAAATCGTCCTGTATTCCCAGAAGTGTGTCCAACACTGAACACTGGACAGAAACATCTAGAGAAGAGACTGGTTCATCGCAAAGCACCAATTCCGGTCGGCTCGCAAAAGCTCGTGCGATCGCTATGCGTTGCTTCTCGCCTCCGCTTAGCTGCCTGGGCTTTCGATCGAGATAGCTGGGGTCCAGGTTGACAGCCTCGATGAGTTGACAAATCCTGTCTTCAATTTCCTTCCCCGAGACGACGCCAGAGATTTTAATCGGACGAGATATGATTTGACGTATCGTTTGCGTTGGATTAAGCGTCGAGTCAGGGTTTTGAAAAACCATCTGCAGTTCTTTGATAAGCTCTTTGGATCGTTTCTCAACTACCTTTGACACATCAAAGCCTAAAAACCTGATTTGACCGTTGGTAGGAGCTACCAATCCTGCTATGGTTTTTGCGAGGGTTGTCTTTCCACAGCCACTTTCACCTACGACGCCGAGGATGGTCTGTTCGGAAAGGTTCAAAGATACGTCGTCTACCGCTCGTACGCAACGTTCCTTTTTCTGGAGGAGTAATCTTCCTATCCAAGAGGGTGAGTCGGTATAAAAGGTCTCAAGATTTTTGACATCCAATAATGTCTCTTTATCGTGCTTTTCTCGAGCCTTTTCGGGAACGATATTTACAGCTGGTGTTAGATACTGCGTCGAGTTCAGTTCGTTCCAAAACCAGCAACGTATCTGATGACCGTCTTTGGCGCGCGTCAAAGGCGGCCGTTCACACTGGCAGCGATTTTGGGCATAATCGCACCTAGGGTGAAACAGGCATCCCTGGGGAAGTTCTGAGAGCAGTGGGACACGACCGGGAATGGGTTTAAGGGAATGTGTCTCCTTACAAGTACCTACTGCAGGGATACATTCTATCAACCGCTTGGTATAAGGGTGTAGAGGCTTGATGAATATTTCTTTTGCAGGAGATTCCTCAACCAATTCTCCGGAGTACATCACGCCGACGCGATCGGAAAGGCGCGAGACAATCCCCAGGTTATGGCTGATATATAGGATCGCCATATCGAATTGCTGCCGTAGCGTGGCGATCAAGTCCAATACGGCTGCTTCAACGGTTACATCTAGCGCAGTTGTGGGCTCGTCCATTATTAGAAGGACCGGATTGCACAACAAAGCCATAGTTATAACCACACGTTGTTGTTGCCCCCCAGATAACTGGTGGGCATATCGCTCCATGACCTGTTCTGCATCTGGTATTTGAATTGTTTTTAGCAGGTCAACACAACGGCTGTAGGCATGTTTTTTAGATAGGCCTTGGTGATGCGTCAAAACCTCAGTAAGCTGACGGCCAATTCTAAGGGCGGGATTGAGCGTTGTCATTGGGTCTTGGTAAACCATAGCGATCTGGCTGCCACGAATCTTGCGCAGTTCACGTTCCTTCATATCTAACAAGTTGGTTCCCTGGAACAACACTCGGCCGTGGCTGACTCGAGCATTGGAAGCAAGATACTTCATGATGCCAAGGGCCACAGTACTTTTACCGCAACCTGACTCGCCGACTACTCCATACACCTCGCCGGGAAAAATCTCAAACGAGATGTCGCGAACAGCCGTGAGTGTTCCCTTGATAGATTTGTACTGGATACTGAGATTTTCAACTGTCAATATTGGATTATTACAGTCTCTCTTCACATCGGTCTCCTAGTTACACTCGGATGTCAAAAGCGATTGGTTGTTTCATTGATACCGTCGGCAAAGAGATTCAAGCCAGTAACCAGGCTCGATATGGCCAGCGCAGGAAATATCACGGTCCATGGCGCACTGATTATCCAAGAACGGCCTTCGGCTACCATTCGACCCCAATCTGGGTCTGGGGGCGGTAGACCCAGGCCAAGGAACCCCAGAGATCCAATGGCAAATGTGGCATAACCGATTCTCAGGCAGCCATCTACGACAAGTGGCCCAAGACAATTGGGTAGAATCTCGCGAAACATTATGTACATCGATGACTCACCGCGTAGTCGCGCGGCTTGCACAAATTCCCTGCTTCGAACGTCCAGGGCCAGGCTGCGCACCAAGCGTGCGATGCCTGGTGTGCCACCGATGGTGATTGCTAAAACCACATTAATTCGAGAGGCTCCGATGGCCGCAATGATAATCATATAAAGAAGCAACGTGGGAAATGCCATGATGGCATCTAGCACACGCATGATAAGCTCATCCACGTTGCCGCCAAAGAATCCGGCCGTCAAGCCTAATACTATTCCCACGGCCATCGCTGACAAAACTGACAGCGGGGATAGGATTAGAATTGGGCGGCTGCCGTAAAGAAGACGGCTAAAAACATCCCGACCAAGTCGGTCCGTTCCCATAATATGTGCACGAGATGGCGGCGCCGTGAACTCGCCCGCCCTTTCATTCGGTGGATATGGGGCAATGACTGGCGCTAGAATCGCCAGGATAATCCATATAGCCACAATCGACAGCCCAATCAGGGTGATTTTCGATTTGAGTAAAAGGGCCAAACGTTCTTTGCGGATACCAAGCCGCTGGGTAAAGGTGCGGCCAGCGTTGCTATGGGTGTTGACGTTAACAGAATCGGACGATGAACGATTTCTTTTAGCCATTCTGGCTTTCTCCAAGAAGAATTAGTGCAAGTGTCTTGACAATTATCTAACTGTAGCGGATGCGTGGATTGAGATATACATAGATCATATCCGCAGCCAACTGGGTCATTGTCGCCACAAGTGTCATTATCATTGCTCCTCCTTCAATGACATACAGGTCTTTGTTTAGTGATGCATTCAGTATTGCCTGTCCCAGGCCTGGGTAACTAAACAACACCTCGACTATCACCACACCTCCAATTAACCAGTTGACGTGCAACATGATCACAGTTATCGGCGCCAGGAGCGCGTTGGGAAGGGCGTGTTCTAGTACAACTTTCCAGCGTGGCAAACCCTTGAGAATGGCTGTGCGGATATAAGGTTGTCGCATCACTTCTACCATACTGGCACGTGTCATACGCGCTACATATCCGGCTTCTGAGAAGAATAAGACCATAATCGGCATGATCAGTTTTTCAGGGCTGTTGAGTGCTGATTCATCGGCTCGAAAAGCGCTGATTCCTGGTAGTAGCTTGAGCCATAGAGTGAAAACAACAAGTAATATCACACCTGTTGCAAAAGAGGGGGCTGAGGTCGTGAAAAGACTCAAGAGGGAGACCAAGCGGTCCACAAAACTGCCCTCTTGCAAACCGGCTAACGCGCCCAGCAACAATGAAATTGGCATAATGATCAAAAAGGCAATGCCTGCCAACGTAAGCGAGTTGGAAAATCGGCGCATCAGGTAGGGTCTCACCGGCGTTTTGAGGACGGTTGATATCCCCATATCACCGCGAATCAACCCGTCGCGCTTCAAACCCTCGGGAGTACACCCCGCTGGTAGGAGGCGGTCTCCAATCAAGCCACGTGCGGGATCTATCCACTCATCTCCAATTACCCAAACCACGTATCGAACTGCTGTTGGACAATTAAGTCCCAGTTGTTCACGAAGTGCTGCTAACGATTCTTCAGTAGCAAATTGTCCCATAATGTTTTTTGCGACGTCAATCGGAACCACTTCGCTAATCACGAAAACTGCAATCGACACGATAAACATAGTAACAATCATGAAACCGAGACGCCGTAATATGATGTCACTCACAGTCTTTCTCCTTTAAGGACATGTTCTCAAAAGTTGGATAACTGACTGTCCAATTGACGATCACGTGCATCGCGGAATCATGGTCCAGATTATTGGGGTCTGTAAGCAGTACATGTCACGCATGAGCAAATCACCATATACAAGAGGTAAATGGGAGGGAAGACGCCTTGAGAACAACTTGCTTGTTCTCAAGGCATCAACCCAAGACCAACATTTAGGAGAATCAAAACTACCGATGATCTAGTAGCGAACGATTATGCCTCTTCATCCAACCAGACATCGTAAAGCTGTGGCGCTCCAGGCGCTGCGCGGAAGTTCTTGACCCGCTCTGTGTGAGCGTTAAGGGTGGAAGCCCAGAAAGGAATACCTATTGTACCTTCCTCCTTCTGGATTGTCTGAAGTTCGCACATGATCTCGCGTCGTTTTTCTACGTCAAATGTGCCTTCTGCCTCGTCCAGCAGTTGATCAAAATGCTCATTGGACCAATGGGTCTCATTCCACCCTACTCCGGTCCGATAAGCTTCACCGAGAACCTGGATCCCCAATGGCCTATGGGCCCAGTCTGTTACGCCAAAGTCCACCTCGGTCCATTGGTCCCAGTACATACTTGAGGGCATTGGCTCCAGGATGATGTTAATCCCGGCCGGCGCGCAGTGTCCCTTGAGTAACTCGCCAACTGTGATATAGGGTTCACCGCTGATGACCGACAATTTGAGCTCAATTCCATTCTCATAGCCAGCCTCAGCTAATAGTGCCTTTGCCTTCTCGATGTCGCGCTCTGGAATA
>DAOTUB010000297.1:0-14395 GCA_034437455.1 Anaerolineae bacterium
CCTTATATAATCATGAGTGACTCATCGGTTATAATAACCGTGAGACCATACACAAAAAGGAGAGTCACTCATGTCATCCAAATTTGCTACAGCCGATACGCTGGTTATTGCCGCGGACATCGGCAAGAATGTTCACTGGTTGGGCTGCTACGACGGACGTCTCAACGTCCTCGTCGAGCCCTACAAACTGCGCAGCGATCTCAACGGATTCTGCGAAATGACGGAAACCGTCGACCCGCTGCTGACCAGCGGTCGCTTCCGCCAAGCGATTCTCGGTCACGAGTTCACCGGCATCTATCACGAGCCCTGGTCGTGGCAGATCCACGAGCACTACGCCTCCTACCTGACAGGCCAAGCGGCCTACCCCCTGACCTACCACTTGCTCAACCCGCTGCTGACCAAGAAACGTCGCGAAGACAACTCCATTCGCCGCCGCTCCACGGACCGCCTGGCCGTCCGAGCCGTGGCTGCCTGTCTGACCGATGGCCTGGGACACCCCGCTCATCGCCTCACTCCCATCGAGGCCCAATTGGACCAATTGATACGCGCCTACTACCAACTCCAACGCCAGCAGCGTCACCTGGCCCGCCAACTGATCCCCCAGGTTGATCGCTTGTGGCCGGGAGCCATCGTCGACGTTAACAAGTTCCGCGCGGCCCATCCCGAACTCGAACCCCCTACGCCCATCGTCCGGACTCAAGCCCTCGACCGGCAACGAATGGCTGCTCTGCTCCTGCACACTCCCGATCCGTACCAGGTTCTGGCACTGGGCGCCAATGGACTGCAAGCCCTTCTTCGTCGCGACGCCCTCCGGGCGGGGCGCGCTGGCCCCAAAACCGTCAACGCCATCCTGACCATGCTCCGCCAGGCTCCCTTGCCTCCCCCCGCCCTGGCCGCCGTCTATGCCCAGCGCCTTCAGGCTGACTACCAGGCCTATGTCTTGCTCAGTGACCGCCTCGCTGCCCAGGTGTCCCAGATCGAAAACCACGTCCCTCACACCGACGCCCGATTTCTCGATTCTGTGCCCGGCATCGGGTTTCTCCTGGCCGCTCGCTATCAGGCCGCCATTATCTCCGTCGACCGCTTCTGCAAAAGCAGTCAAATCTGGGCCCTGGCTGGCTTTGACCTGGTCACGGACGAATCCGGCGATACCAAACGCCTGGGCAAGATCACCAAGCGAGGCCAGCCGACTTTCCGCGACGCGCTCTTCCAGATCGGGTCGCCACGCAGCGTGGCGCGCACACCTCCCGCAACTGCCCGCCCATCGGCCACACCTATCTCGACGCTCGCCAACGTGGCTTGGATCATACATCCGCCGTCATCCACGCTGCCCACAAAGCCAACCGCCTCTGCTTCACTCTCTTGCGCGAGCGCCGCCCGTACTGGCCCGTCTCTGCAGAGGAACAAGAGCGCTTCCAGCTTCGCTGGCAAGCCTTCCACCACCGTGGCCGACGACGATGTAGACCGAAACGGATAGCTGCTTAGCCTGGCGAGCCGACAAACGACTCACCATCCAGGGAGACGCAACCTTTCCAGCCCTGTCCCGCACGATCACGGATGTGCCGTTAGCCTCCTTGGCGTTTAGCGCCGTACCCTAAGCTCGGCTTGATCCGGTCACTCGTTTGCCCCATCACGGTCCGTAGTTAGACGTAGACCTTTCGGGTTGCAATCACGTCCATAAGGATGGACAGGGGCATCGCTCGTCGGTGACGACCGTGGCCCGGTTGACGGGTGGTCAGCGCTGCGCCTCCCTGGATGAGTGTCGTCCATTATTCTTTTGTTAACTATGCCCCCAAGGCTCAGTTACTCCCGCACGTCTTCACTCGAAACTTGACAAGTTGAGAAGACGCTGTTCCAAGCATTCACCGATCAGCCAATAGTGGAAATTACGCCCCTGGTAGACTTGGTATGCGGCGTACAGTCCGTAGCCGAGCCAGGCGAAGGGTGCCCCGGCCAGCAAAAATGCCATCAGCAGCGTAGCCAGCAGCGCAAACGGCATAAGCAGCAGGCCAATCAGCACCACCGAAAGTAAACCGCTGATCGTCCACGCCAACGCGACCCAGGAACCCATGAACGCCGCGAGAGCGACGTAGAGCAACACGCCGGCCACCTGGTAGACGAGGGATTGCAGCGCGTGAAAGGCGACGAAGCGAGATCGCTCCCGGTACCCCAAATAGATCGCCAGGGGCACAACAGGCCCAAACAGCGCGCCAACTCCTCCGGCAGATCCCAGGATCAAGGTCAGGAGTACGCTCGCGTGGGCCAGCGCCGCCGCCGTCCATTCGTCTGTGGGCGCCGTCATGACCTCGCCATCCTCTGGTTCAACTTCTGTCCATTTTTCTTGTTCGCCATTTTTTGCTTCTTGCATCTTGCCTCCTGTATACAATTCTACCTTTCAATACGTAATTCTCGCTCCAGGGTTGCATCCCTACCCCACTATGCTATAATCGGTTCGAGTTCGAGTGATTCTCTGCAGGAGAATACACGTTTATGATCACCAAGCGCCAACTCGGAATCGCCGCCGTCGCACTCGGTCTGCTCGTCATTCTCGGTACCATCGGGGTGGACTTGGCCGGGGCTGGCCAGTGGAGCGGATTTGGCCCCTTGCAGCGCATCGGAATCGGCGCGGGGGTTGTAGCTATCGTCGCAGGCTCTATCCTGGTTCGTCTGGGCGACCGTCCAGCCTGACCCGTGCAACCGTTATGAACCCAACGCTATCTCGCGTTCTCAAAAGCCTCGGCATCCTTCTGACTGTTCTTGCTATTCTGGCCTACGTCGGTTATCTGGTCGTATACGTCGCCTACGCGGTGGAGCTTTTCCGCTGGCCTTTCGACTATGACCAGGGAGAGGGTTTTGAGTTATACGACGCCGTTCTTTACAGCCAGGGAGAATGGCCCTACCGAGACAATGCCGTTTATCCCTTTTATGCCTCCAACTACCCGCCGCTTTTTCACTTGCTCATCGTTCCACTTTTGCCCATCTTTGGGACGCGGCTGATCGCCGGCAGGTTGCTCTCCTTTGTCGCCACGATCATCACCAGCGTCGCTATCGCTGTCGTCGTGCGTCGCAAAATTACCCATGCTGAACAAAGTCGAAGAGACGGCTGGCTCATCCCAATCATCTCTGGATTGGGCTTTCTCGCCTCCAATTATGTCTACCAGGTCGGGCCGCTTTGCCGCATGCACATGACGATGGTGATGTTCGAGACGCTGGCGATCGCCTTCATCGCCGAGTTTGAGCATCCCAAGCACGGCCGGCGCAACCTGATCCTGGGGTTGCTGATACTTCTCTGTGCCGGGTACACCAAGCAGACAGCGGTGTTCACGGTCGTGGCCGGGCTTTTTTACGTCTTTTTGCGCGACGTCAAGAAAGCCATCCTCGCCGGTGCAGCTCTGGCCGTCGTCGCCGGAGCTATCTTTGGGTTGCTGAACGTGGCGACCGGCGGTCAGTGGTGGATCAACATCATCCAGGCCAACGTCAACGAATTCGACTATCGCCAGACCATCTTTCTCTTCGGACAATGGTTCCGGCTGCACGCCCTCTTCGTCCTGCTGGCAGTGGGGTACCTGGTCTACGAGTTGTTCTGGGATCGGCTCTCGGCTTATTCTCTGTGGTTCTTTTTCGCGTTGGGGGTTGGTGCGCTGAGCGGAAAATGGGGCGCGGGATTCGGCTACTTTAACACTGCCGTCGCCGCCGCCTGCCTCACCTCTGGGCTGGCGTTGGGTCGTCTGCGGAATAGCGACTGGGCGCCCTTTGGGCGAGAGATTGGGGGACGCAATAAGCAATACGCAATACGCCCGCTCCTGGCAGTTCTCATCCCGCTGCTCTATCTACTGCAGGCCCCGCGTATGCTCCACCTACCTACCTCCGGCCCGCTCTTTGGCCCGCTGGCCGAGGCGCTTGGCGTGGATGAGGCGTTGATCGAGGGCGATTGCGCCACGTTCCAGTACCACGACGCGATGGGGTACACACAACTGGGGCACTCGCTCACAGAGAATGATTATGCAGCCGGTGAAGAGATCTTGCGCTACGTCCGCACTGCCGACGGTCCCGTCTTTAGCGAAGAGGCGATGTTCAGCCTGCTGGCTGACGAGCCTGTGGTGACCAATCCAACTCAACTGCTCAATCTCTACAACAACAGCTTGCTCGATACCACAGAGATCGTCGAATATATCAACCGGCAGGAATTTGGACTCGTCATCTTTCGCGCCCAATTCTATCCGCCGCCCGTGCTGGAGGCCATCGGTCAGAACTATCAGCCCGTGGCGCATCCCTGCATGAACGGTTTCTATTACCACCTTCTGTGGCCAAAGCGTGTGATAGATGGCCCTTAAGCCATCCAGGGTGGCAACGCGGGGTCAAGGCTCAAGAAGAGGAAGCGGTATCGTATGGCAGAATTGCGAGTTGCCGGAGAGTGCCGCAGTTTTTATCTGACCAGCGGTCCAATATCGATCTGGTTGCTAACCGCCCAGCAACATGGCGCGCAGCCCGAGCAATCCGCGCAGTGTCTTTTGGCTGGCCGTCGGCTTCTGTAGCACGTGCAAGCCAGTCTCGTAGGCCGCCAAGCCGCCGCTGCGGTCGCCCGTCTTCCACAATTGCACGCCCAACGCCATCAGCGTCTCTCCCTGGCGCTGGCCGTCGCCCAACTCGGCAAAGATGTCGGCGGCCTGGCGCAGGCATTCCTTTGCTTTCTCACGCTCGTTCTGGCTGGCGTACAGCCCGCCCAGGTTACCCAACGTCTGGGCCTCGCGGCTGCGGTCGCCCAGGCGCGCAAAAGCCGCTTGGGCTTTGCCCAGGGCGGCGATCGCCTCGCTCCGCTCGCCTTGCAGGCGGTGGAGTACGCCCAGGTTATTTGCCATCTCCGCCACCTCGGCCTCGTTTCCTTCGGCGGCGAACATCTCCTGGGCCTGTCTAAATTTGGCGGCGGCCTCCTCGTACAATCCCTCCTGGAACAGCCGCAATCCTTCCTTTTTCAAAGCAGCAGTCTCTTCCATGCTTTCGCTCCCCGGCTGCCTCAATAGGTGATGTCCAATAGCCCCTCGGCAATGGCTCGCAACCCACCGGCCGGCATCTGGGCCAGCCTCATCGCCACCTCGAGGTATTTGATGTTAATCGGCTGAGTGACAAACTCTTGTACTTCCTTTGGCAATTCGCTGAAAAGGCGCTGATTGGTCTCACGGCTATGCCACTCTCCGACGGGTCCTTCTTGATCGTCAAAGAAATGTTTCATCGGCAGAAACAGATAACGCGACAATAACTCCAACTCTGCCACCGGGATAGGCCGTTTCCCGTACTCGTAGGCAGAAATGCGGCTGGGCGAGCAACCCATCACCTCGGCCAACTCCTTTTGAGTCATACCGGCCCCCAGCCGGGCCTGGCGCATCAGCGCCCCCACGATGCGATGACGCAAATCCAGAACCTCTTGTAAGGGCAACGATTCTACATCCGTCGTCAGTTTGGGATCCTCTTCCAGAAAATGCTCCAAAGGAGTATCGAACATGTAGGCCAGCACCTCCAGCTCTGGGAGAGAGATGGACTTTTGTCCCTCCTCATAAGCCGTGATCGTGCTGCTGGAAACCCCCAGTACGTCTGCACATTCCTGCTTCGTTCTACCGGCGTTCTCTCGGGCGTCGCGCAGCAGCAGGCCGATGATGCGGTTCCGCAGAGCCAACTTATCCTCAGCCATTTGTTCCTCCTTATGCATAACGCTCTTACGATATACGTGATTATAGCATAACTAGGCGCGCGCGGCAAAACAGGATCACGTCTCGGTCATGGCCAATCCTGCCACCAACAGGTCGAGCGCCACCTCCGCCTCGATCTTGCCGGTCTTGATCTCCACATCGGTATCCAGTAGATAACGGTATACCTTCTCCAGTTGGGCGGCGGTAAAGTGAGTCGCCTGGTTATAAAGTTTGCGCGCCGGGAAAGGATGGATATTCAGCGCCTTGGCGACGTCCTGTGGAGTGGCGCCTCCTGTCTTTAGTTCTTCGACCTGGAGCAGGAGCCGAAATTGACGCACGATCATCCCCATCAATGCCAGGGGATGATCGCCTCCGTCCAGCAAGCGGTGGAGCGTCTGGGCGGCGGCGCGGCCATCCCGCCGGCCCAGGGCGTCCACCATGTCAAAAATAACGGCGTCTTGTGAGTAAGGCACCAGTATCTCGATATCTGTTTTCGTGATGGGCCGCTCTCTGTTGGTATAGGTGACCAGTTTTACGATTTCCTGATCGAGCAGTCGCAGGTCGGCGCCGACGATGGCGGCGAGTTCGTGAGCCGCTCGCGGTTCGATCTCACCGCCGTGCATGCGGACGCGCTTTTCGATCCAGCGGGGCAATCTCTTTGCATCGGGTGGGTCAAATCGCTTGACGTACCCTCGCGCTTCCTGCTGGGCCAGTTTGACGATGGGATGGCCGGCGGGCAGGGATTTTTCCTCGACAAAGACGAGACGGGTCGTTTCGGGCAGGCGGGGGAGGTACTCGGTCAGAGCCTCCAGCATCTCCCGTTGGCTGGTCGAGAGTTCCTGGCCTCTCCGCGCACTCAATCGCGTCAGCCACCCTTCGACGATGATGAGTCGTTTTTCGGCCAGAAATGGAATGGCGTCGCAGGCGTGATGCAATTCGGCCAGTGTGAGGCTCTTTCCGCTCAACACGGTGGTGTTCAGGTCCACGGTGTCGGGCGGACCGAGCCTCCGTTTGAAATCGGCCAGCGTCTCGGCGCGGGTGAATTCGTCCGTACCGTGAAATACGTAAAAAGCGGGCGTGGGTTTTGCCATCTATCCCTCGGTGCGGACGTGGTGGACGAGGATGCCTGCTCGGCTCTCTTTCGTGACGCCGACGATGGACAGATCGCCGACGTCCGCCTGGGTGGTCACGTGGGCCTGTAAGGCAGTGCCCAACGGTCGAGCCACAACGATCCCCAACATCGCCACAGCACAGGCGAGCGGAAGGCGATAGAGGCGCTCGACCCAGTTGGGCAAATTGCTTTTATCTCGGTTTCCAGACAGACCGCCGAGGGTCAGGAACGCCCCCAACCCGGCCAGCGTCCCGGCGACGACGAGGTTGGAGCCACAATTGGGATGGATGGCCATCTGCCGCTGACCGGCTGTTAAGCGTCGCAGTCCTTCCTGGGCAGCGGCAAGCACGCTCTCGGTGGGCACGTCGCCGTAGATGTAAAAACCCCACAGCGAGGATCGCCCCGCCAGTCGGAGCTCCCGGTGACGCTCGCCGAGCACTTGCATCGTGGCGTGCTCCAACGCGTGATTGCGGCGCACGCGAGAGATCAAGGGAAGGTCCAGCAGGGTTGACAAAGAATGTGGATCGCTCATTGTTGTCTCCTCCAGTCTGATCAAGCTGCCGATGTACTCGGTGAACAAATGATACCACGAATGCGACGAAGCGGCCAATTAGAAGGGGATTGGCAAAGTCAACCCTCGCTGTCTGCCGTCACTGGATGGGCGATGACGATCAATCGGTTGCGCAGACTGCCGTAGGGGTGGCAGGTGACGAGGGTCAGCCGCTCGTCGTCGGTGGGCAGGATGTAACGCGCGTTCCTCTGGCGCACTTCCAGTGGCTGACCGGCCTCGGGTAAGATCAGCACTTTGGCGGCGGCGTATGTGTGGATGGCGTTGTCTGTGTAGATGATAATGACGTCGTCCTCCTCCAATGTGTATAGGTCGCGAAACACTTCGCCGTGAGTGGTGTTGTGGCCGTTGAGGACGGTGTTGCCGGGTATTCCTGGTGGGGCAGAGGTCTCGTGCCAGCCGGCGGCGTACATATCCGGTACCTCCCACACTGCCTGCGCCTGCCCCGCGACTTCCAGCGTCTGCCACGAGACAGGCACGATGGGAGCATCCACGCCAATGACCGGGATAACGACGCGAGTGGGCAAAGCAGGTATGGGGGTGAGCGTAGGCGTGTGGGTGGGGGCAAGAGGAGAAGTGAATGTGGAAGTGTAGGAGGATGTCGGTGTGAAGGAACTCGTAGGAGCGGCGCTGGCGACCGTAGAGGTAACCATCGAGAGCAAAGGTGCAGGCGGCCTGGTCGGCGTGGGAGAAAGAACGGTCAGGCGAGAATGTACGTAAGGATAGGCCAACAGACTGCCCACGAGAAGCAGCAATACCCCCGCCCAGATCACAACCTGGACAATGAACCCAAGTTTCGTCGGCTTTGAATCAAAATCGCGCATATCTGTCATTGATCTGTGTGCGCTTGATTATACTTCACAGGCGTTGGCAGGACAAGGTGAAACATGGATCGTCAAACCTCGGCGATATTCTACATGGAGGGAAAAAGTTCTTGACAACATTCCTTGAATCAAGTATACTGAGCTTGAATATCCACACCGTGCTTGGAAATCAGAATCGTCGTCTCCTCGCTCTCGTACATACAAGGAGGTACAACTATGGAAAGACCCTGGCTCGCTAATTATGAAGAAGGTGTCCCGGCCAACGTTGATATACCCGATTATCCGGTCACACAAAACCTCATCAACGCTGCCGAAACGTACCCCGACAATACAGCTCTGATCTTTGGCAACGTGGTCGAACCTCTCGGTAACGCGCTCATGGATGCCACGATGAGCTACCGACGTTTACTCGAGCTGACCTATCGCTTTGCCGCCGCGTTACAACAATTGGGGGTCAAGAAGGGGGACCGGGTGGCCGTTCATCTACCCAATTGTCCCCAGTTCGTCATCGCTTATTACGCCACGTTGATGGTCGGCGGGATCGTCGTCCCCTGCAACCCTGCGTACGTGGCCCGCGAACTCACCCACCAGTTGAACGATTCTGGCACTGAAACGATCGTCACCTTCAGCCTGACGTATCCACTCGTGAAAAAGATTCGCGCCGAGACTCCGCTCAAGCAGGTCGTCGTCACCAATATCAAGGAATACTTTCCCGGTCTACTCAAAATGTTGTTCACCCTCGCCGTGGAGAAGAAAGAAGGTCACCGTCAAGACATCTCTGGCGACGCCAACACCTATTGGTTCCAGGACATCCTCGCCAGCGCGCCCGCCAAGCCCACGCCGGTGGAGATTGATATGGAGGACAGCGCCGTGTTGATGTACACCGGCGGCACTACCGGCATCTCTAAAGGGGCTCAGTTGACCCATCGGAACGTCCAGGCCAACGCCGTGCAGGTTCGAGCCTGGTTCCCTGGTCTGGTCGAGGGCGAGGAGACGATCCTGACCTCCTTGCCCCTCTACCACAGTTACGCGATGACCACGTGTATGAACCTGGGGGTCCTCGCGGGTGCGGCGTGTCTGCTGATCGCCGATCCCCGCGTGCTGATCCACATTCTCAAGTCCATAGACAAGCATCGTCCCACCCTGTACCCCGGCGTCCCCGCTCTGTATGTCTCGATCAATAACTATGTCGAGATCGGCAAGTTCGATCTTAGCTCCATCAAGGCCTGCATCAGTGGGGCCGCGCCCCTGCCGGTCGAGGTGCAACATCGGTTCCAGGAGCTGACCGGCGGGCGATTGGTGGAGGGATATGGTCTCAGCGAGGCCACGCCGGTCACCCACGCCAATCCCATTTTTGGCGAGAACCGCATTGGGACGATTGGTCTGCCTTTCCCCAGCACCGATGCCAAGATCATGGACGTCGACACCGGGAGCCAGGACTTGCCGCCGGACGAGGTTGGCGAACTGGTCGTGCGGGGGCCGCAGGTGATGAAGGGCTACTGGCAGATGCCCACAGAGACGGCGAATGTGCTGCGCGATGGCTGGCTCCACACGGGCGACATGGCCCGCATGGACGAGGGCGGCTATTTCCAGATCGTGGATCGCAAGAAGGACATGATCCTGGGCGCCGGAGGGTTCAACGTCTATCCGCGCGAAGTCGAGGAGGTCTTGTACCAGCATCCCAAGGTCAAAGAGTGCGCCGTGGTGGGTATCCCGATCAGCGAGGAAAAAGGCGAGCGAGTGAAGGCTTTCGTCGTTCTCAAAGAGGGTGGGACGGCGACCGAGGAAGAGCTGGTCGAGTTCTGCAAAGAGAACCTCGTCTACTACAAGCGGCCCAAGTTCATCGAGTTTCGTGACGAACTGCCCAAGACGATGGTCGGTAAGGTTCTGCGGCGGGTGCTGCTCGAGGAAGAGATGAAGAAACTGGCTGAACAAGAGCAGTGAGCGATCCAATCTATCGCTGATTGCCGGCAAGCAGTAAGTAAAAAGGCGGAGCTAACAGGCTCCGCCTTTTGTCGTCGTACAGCTTTAGGAGGATAACTCCATCTGCTATGTCACCTCACGCCGGGGCTGGCGCGGGCGGCATATCCAGAACAGATTGAGGACGTTCGGCCGTCGGCTGCTCAGCGGATCGTTCGGCGCCAGAAGCAGAGGGGGAGCTTTCTAGAACTTTTGACGTTTCCTCAGAGACGCCCTCGAACAAAGCAGCGAACTCGCTCGCATTCAGCGTCTCGACCTCCATCAGTCGTTGAGCGACTCGATCCAACTGTTCTCGATAGCGAATCAAAATGTCCCTGGCTCGCTTGTGGGCTCTATGAACAATTTCGCGCACTTCTTCGTCAATTTCTTGCGCCACAGCTTCGCTGTAATCCCGTTGCTCGCCGATCTCCTTGCCCAGGAAAACCAGCTCCTCTTTCTGACCAAACGTCATCGGCCCCAACTTTTCGCTCATCCCGTAGCGTGTCACCATGGCACGCGCCAGTTCCGTCACCTCGCCCAGATCGTTCGACGCGCCCGTAGTCACGTCATCGAATATCAATTCCTCGGCTGCCCGCCCTCCCAGCGCAAACGCCAGGTTATCCTCATATTTTGTCTTGCTCATAAGACGCCGATCCTGCTCTGGCAAGGCTATGGTGTAGCCAGAAGCCATCCCACGCGCCACGATCGAGACCTTGTGCACTGGATCGCACTTGGGCAAGACGTGACCAACTACCGCGTGACCAGCCTCGTGGTAGGCAATGATGAGTTTCTCCTCGTCGGATATGACACGACTTTTCCGCTCTGGCCCGGCGATCACCCGTTCGATCGCCTCTTCAAACTCGGCCCGCCCGCTGGCCTTTTTGTTGCGACGGGCGGCCAGGATGGCCGCCTCGTTGACCAGATTGTCTATATCGGCCCCTACAAAGCCCGGAGTCGCCTTGGCTATGATGGCCAGATCCACGTCGTCAGCCAGGGGCTTGCCGCGCACGTGCAGTTTCAAAATCTCCTCGCGCCCACGGATATCGGGGCGATCCAGCACGACGCGCCGGTCAAAGCGACCCGGCCGCAGCAATGCGGGGTCGAGAATATCGGGGCGGTTGGTGGCCGCGACGATGATCACGTTCGTGTCCGTGTCAAAGCCATCCATCTCGACCAGGATCTGGTTCAACGTCTGCTCGCGCTCGTCGTGAGAGCCGCCCAGCCCCGCGCCTCGGTGGCGGCCTACCGCATCGATCTCGTCGAGAAAGATGATACAAGGGCTGTGCCGCTTGGCCTGGTCGAACAGGTCGCGCACCCGGGACGCTCCCACGCCAACGAACATCTCGACAAACTCGGAGCCGGAGATAGAAAAGAAGGGCACTCCCGCCTCGCCGGACACGGCCTTGGCCAGAAGCGTTTTTCCCGTTCCCGGAGCTCCCATCAACAGCACGCCCTTGGGGATGCGGGCGCCAAGCTGGATAAACTTTTCCGGCTCCTTGAGGAACTCGACGATCTCGTTCAGTCCCTCCTTGGCTTCTTCTGCTCCTCCCACGTCTTCGAATGTGATCGATGGCTGGTCGCCGGTGTACATGCGCGCGCGACTCTTGCCAAAAGAGAGCGCGCGGTTGTTGGCGCCCTGGAACTGGCGCAACATGACGTAACCGCCGACGAACATGGCGATCACGAGCAAGATCGATCCTCCCGTGCTCACCAAAGCGATCCAATCAGGCGGCTGCACCGGGTCAATCTCAATGTTGGTCAACATGCTCTCAGGCACTCCCAGATACAGTAACTGCTCCGAGAGTGTGGATTCCGATTCTTTGTGCGATGCGATCTCCTCGCCGTTGTCGAGTTCGACAAACAGATTGTCTCCTTCTACACGGATGCTGGTGACTCGGCCTTCCCGCGCCAGCGCAGCTATCTCCGAGAACATTCTTCTCGGTATGTCCTGTGTCTGTTGCGAATAGAAGCTGTAGACCAGAAACACGACCGCAGCGAGTATGATCAGGTAAATAAACGAACTTCCTCTCGATTGACTACCCACGTCTTTCCTCCATTACTAATCAGACGCTCAAAATCGGCGCGTCTGCCATATTCTCCAGTGCTACTTGAAGATTATACCAGGAATCACCAGATACGCTACTTAAGGTTGTATCTCGATCTCTGCGATCAGGATACTGTCCGACTCCACTGTCGTAAAGCCGGCATCCATCACCGCGAGTCGGGCGACGGATCGGCCTTGCGGATACATCCCGGTGCGCAACTGATACCTGCCCGCTCGCAGATCGGACGGAATCGTGAACCTGTGCGAGCTTGCCATCTCGACGCCCGGCGTCCACAACGCAGTAGGGGTGTGTGGCTCTTCGTCCCGCTGAGCTACCAGACCGCCGTGGGGGCCGATGAGGTGCACGAAAACGACGTAATTTGTATCAATCGAGCGCAGCGCCCGCCAATGCAACGTGACCTCAAGCTCTCCGCCCACCTGGAACCTTTGCTGTAATTCGGCGCTCTCCAGTATGATCAGATTGGCCAGGTTGACCTCAAGGCGAATAGGCTCATCCATGCCGCCGCTCACCGTCAGCGTCACCGGGTCGCCGGCATAGAGTGTCGCATCGGGTTCTGGGAGTTGCGCCACCACGATTCCTGCTGGCTCTGCGCTCCATACTTCCTCGATCCTGACTTGTAAACCATCTGAATCGAGCCCTTCCTGTACCAGCTCCACCTGGTAGCCGGTCACGCGGGGCATGGTCAGTTTTCGCCTCGGAATACTCGCGACGACGGAAACCTCCGAGTCCAAAGGAATGCGCTCGCCGAAGGCAGGATCTTGCTCAAGCACGATCTCTTCCTGGATGTCCGGTTCGTCCCGCCTTTCTGATATCACAAAGCGTAGCCCGGCTTGTTCCACCATCCTTTGCGCCTCGTCCACCGGCTTGCCCACGATATCAGGGACAGAGACCACCTGCACGGTGGGCGTCGGTGTGACCCACGGTGTAGGCGTAGGGGTAGGCGGCGAGGCTGGCAAAGCGGAATAAGATTGATAAACCAGTCCCCACAAGGGAATTAGGCCCACCACAGCGATGAATGCAACGATGCCCAGTATCCAGGTCAACCCATCGGGAACCACGCGAGATGGAGAAGCGGGTTGAGGCTCCCGTAGAGATGGAGCGGACGGTGAACTCTTCGGAATTACCGGTTGCCACCCGGTCGGTTCCTGTCCTTGCTTGCGATATTCCGCGAGGACGTGGCCCAACTGCTCGGCGGTGCGGTAGCGTGCCGAAGGCTCCTTGGCCAGCAGTTTGCGGACGATCCAATCAAGTCGAGATGGAACCTGGGGATTATGCGTCGCCAGCGGCGGTGGTTCCTCGCGCATGTGCATCAGTGCCAACGCCGCTGGTTTCTCCGCCTGGAAGGGAGGCGTCCCGGCCAGCATCTCGTACATCACGACGCCGATGCTGTAGACGTCGGAGGCTGGAGACGGCGGTTCACCTGCTGCCTGCTCGGGCGAAAGGTAGAGCGGACTGCCCCACACGGTCTCCGACTCGGTGAGCCCCGATTCAGAAAGCGCGCGGGCGATGCCAAAGTCAGCCACCTTGATGCGACCATCTCGGGTCACCAGCACGTTCTGTGGCTTGATGTCGCAGTGAATGAGGCTCGCCTTGTGCGCGTGGCCCACCCCCGCGCAGATTTGAGCCGTAATCTCCAGGGCCTCGTGGATGCTCAACCGTTTTCTTTGACGGATCAGCGCCTTGAGATCCTGGCCATCCACGTACTCCATCACGATATAATGCCGCCCACCGTCCTGCCCCACATCGTGTACCGTGACGATGTTGGGGTGTTCGAGGTTGGCGGCGGCTTGAGCTTCTCGTTGGAAGCGAGCCAGGAACGCCGGGTCGTTGGCGAATCTTTCTCGAAGAACTTTGATCGCTACCCGGCGCTGGAGCAGCGTGTCTATCCCCTTGTATATGACCGCCATCCCACCAGAACCGACCAGATCCAGCAGACGATACCGATTATTGAGTAACACGGGTTCCATAATTTCTTATCCTCGGCAAATCATGCGTCGGGTGGAATTTGATCGGTATTGTACTCTAAATCAACAGCTTAAGCAAGGGGAGTTTCCCAAGCGGGTATAATTCAGAACTCTGGGGGACAGGTTTCTTTTTTCTCCAGACTGTATCTTTTCAATAAAACGGGGCTATGTAGCCGAGGTTTCCATACCTCGCGGGCCTGCGCGCTATGGAAAGCGCGG
>DAOTUB010000298.1:0-8007 GCA_034437455.1 Anaerolineae bacterium
TTGTTTTTGGCAGGAAACGTCCCTTCAGGCGCAGTTTTTTGGCCTACATTGAGGCTTCATGCCCCATTTTTGCCTCGAAAACGTCGAGATTTAGGGGCAGCCTTTCTCTCTCCGACAGCCTGCTAGGGATGGATTTCCTTTTGCGCACAGGTGCGATTATTAACCTGAGCACGTTACAACTTGACTTTGAAGGCGACTCTTGACCAACACACATTGGCCTTGTCCGCTCAATGCTGTGATGAACGTCCACCTAAATACAGATTGAACAGCTAAAGTCCTTCCATCACTCAAGGAAGGGGAAAGGAGACAACATACGTCATGGTAATAGCAGTTCCTTCACATAAGCCTTTCTTTATTGATCATCCAGATCTCAAAGAATGCTACGAAAAGATGGAATTTGAGGTACTCTGTGATACCCACTGGCTTGTGAAAGACCTGGTACCGTACTCTGATTCACCAGACGAGGTAAAGAACTCGTGGAATCGTATGCATTTCCACGGGTTAGCGTCATTCTTCACAGAAATAGCAATGTGCTATGCTTACTGGCTAGCCCTTGTTGAGTTGGGCATTGAGTATCCAACGGTGTTGCTCTTTCACGGCAACAATGTAGTGATTCGTATTGTTAGCTGTTGGGACCGCATAGGGTTTTCCCTTAATGAATTGTTCGAGCTTGGCATTCCTGAGAATAGAACTTACTTTGATCCAGTGATCCAAGAACTTTGCAAGGCGAACATGGTTGATCATGCCCAACTCGAACGAGTTCGACGTCTGAAAACAGAGTTCGACAAAGATGCAAAGGTTAGGAAATGGAGACACAAATATGTGCACCGACACGGCGAGTACTTTTTGATAGAAGAAGAAAAAAAAGAAGGCAAAGTTGTCACTGTCACTGAATCTTTCCCTTTGAGTATCGAGGATAAGAGGGAAATGGTTAAAGCCTTGCAACAACTTCTTCCTCAATCTTTCTCCTTGCTCAAGTCCGCTGTGCAGATCTGTTCGCAATTGTTCCCTTCTAATCCATCGGGAGACGAGGAGAATACGGAACGTTGAAAATCATCATAGACTTTGACGGCACACTAACCGCCGACGGGAAAGCACAGGGAGATTGAACGATGAGCATTGACAAACTACTGCGAGAAAAGCGCAAGGAGATTCTGCGTATCGCTGCCCGGCGTGGAGCATACAATGTGCGCATCTTTGGCTCGGCGGTACGAGGCGAGACCAGCTCCGACAGCGATGTGGATTTCCTGGTAGATATGGAACCCGACCGCAGTTTGTTCGACCTGGGGGGGCTATTGATGGACCTTCAAGGTTTGTTAGGACGGGAGGTAGACGTGGTGACTGAAAAGGGATTGCATTGGTACATTCGTGACCAGGTTCTCGCGGAGGCGCAGCCGCTATGAAGGACGACAAGCTCTACCTGATTCACATCAGTGAGTGTATTGAACGCATTGAAACCTACGTTGGCGAGGGAGGTAAAGAAGCGTTTATGAATTCTACGCTGATTTAGGATGCGGTCTTGCGAAATCTTCAAATTCTGGCAGAATCGACACAGCGTCTTTCCGATCCTTTGAAAGCAGCGTATCCCCAAGTGCCGTGGTACCAGATCGCTGGTTTTCGCAACGTGCTGGTGCACGATTACTTGGACGTTGACCAGGAGCGCGTCTGGCTCGTCGTCGAGCGCGAGTTGCCGGATCTCAAGCGTGCCATTTTGGCGATGCTTGAGGAAAAGGAATAACAAACTGAACCTGGCAGAGAGGGACGCTGAACGTTGAAAATCATCATAGACTTTGATGGCACACTAACCGCCGAGGAAAAACAAGCCAAACCATTGGCCGAGAAATCGCTGGACACACTGGCGAACGAGATCGTCCGCGAGCCGCGCGAAGAATTGGCCGCGGCCTACGAATCGACCCAGGCGCGCCTGTTGCGAGAACCGCACCGCTATTGGTGGGAGGTCAACGGCCTGATCGCCTCCTACTGCAACGAGGGCGCCTTCATCCTCAACACCACCACGTTGCAGGTGATGTTGAGCGAGAACGAGACGTACCTCCAGGCGGTGACGGCGGCATTCCCCAATGCTGAGTACGACCCGGTGGTGGATTGCACCAACTATTTGTTCCACCGCCACACTGCCGAGTTGCCCCCGGTTTTCCGGCCCGCCGCCCGCGACGTGCTCGCTTCCCTGGCGCAGCACCCCGACCGCGAGCCGGTCGTCCTCACCAACTCGTTGGGCGACAAGGTGTGCCGCCACCTGGCGACGCTCGCGCTCGAAAGCGCGGTCGCCGTGCTGGGCGACACGCGCCAGTACGATATGGACCCCGGTTGGACGCACCGTTTCCCGCATCCAGAGCTGGGCGACATCCAGGTCTGGCCCGTGTCCGAGAAATATCGGGTGGACCTCCGCCGTCCGGTCTACTACCGGGCGCTGATCCAGGCCGCCGAGGAGGATCCGCAACTGGCAGTGGTGGCCGATACCTTCTCGCTGCCCGGCGTGCTGCCGTTGATGATGGGTATTCCATTTTTTCTCTTGCGCACGCCGTACACTCCCGCCTGGTGCGCTCAGGTCGTGGATGCCCATCCTCTTGGCCACGTTCTCGACGACCTGGCCGATCTGCCGACCGCGCTGGACGCCCTGCCCGAAGGATAAGGAGAAGCCACGTTGTCTCAACGACAATCTTTCGACATCGAAGCCTACGTCCAGCGTTCGCAACATGGCCCCTGTTTCATCTGTGAGATCGTCGCGGGGAACCCAGAATATCATCACCACGTCATCTACGAGAACGACGTCGCCATCGTTTTCCTCAACAAATACCCCACGCTGCGCGGCTATACTCTGGTCGCGCCGAAGGAACACCGGGAGCGCGTGACGGGCGATTTTACCCTCGACGAGTACCTGGCCCTCCAACAACTCATCTACCGCGTGGCCGAGGCGCTGCGCCGGGCCGTTCCCTACGAGGAACAGCAAATTGAAGCGCTGAGATTTGAACATGGAGTGCTGGAACTGTCGCACGAGGAGATGGCGTCGCTGGCACAGCGGATTCGTCAGGAGATGATCGATGGCTAGAATTCGTCTCCTTCACTTTGCCGACATCCACGTCGGCATGGAAAACTATGGGCGGCTCGACCCCGCCACCGGCGTCAACGGGCGGGTGCTGGACTTTTTGCACCGTTTCGACGAACTGATCGACTATGGGCTGGAGCGCGAGGTGGACCTGGTGATCTTTGCCGGGGACGCCTACAAGCGCCGCAGCCCCAACCCCACCTACCAGCGAGCCTTTGCCCGCCGGGTCAAGCGGCTGGCCGACGCCGGAGTGCCCGTCGTCCTGCTGGTGGGCAACCACGATCTGCCGACGATGGCGCAAAAGGCTTCGAGCGTGGATATCTTTCGCACCCTCGACGTGCCCAACGTCATCGTGGGACGAGACGAGCGCGTCCACTACATCGAAACCCGCCGCGGCCCCGTGCAGGTCGCCACCGTCCCCTACCCGGTCCGCCAGCGGCTCCTGACCCACGACGAGTACCGGGGCCTCTCTATCGAGGAATTGGACGAGGTTCTCCAGCAGATCGTCACGGGCAACATCGAGGCGCTGGCGGAGCAACTGGACCCGGACGTACCGACGGTGCTGGTCGCCCACCTAAGCGTCTCTGGCGCGACCTACGGCTCCGAGCGGAGCGTGATGATCGGGCGGGATGCAGTCGTGCTCAAGTCGGCGCTGGCCGACCCGGCCTGGGATTACGTCGCGCTGGGCCACATTCACAAGCACCAGAGCCTCAACGAGGGCCACCACCCGCCGGTGGTCTATGCCGGCAGCCTGGAGCGGATCGACTTTGGAGAGGAGGGGCAGCCGAAAGGATTCTGCTGGGTGGAACTGGCGCGGGGCGAGACGACGTGGGAGTTCGTCGAGCTGGACGCCCGCCCCTTGGTCACCGTGCGCGCCGACGTGCGCGAGTCCGCCAGCCCATTGATGGCGCTCCAGCAGGCAGTCGCCGAGCACGATCTGCGCGACGCCGTCGTCCGGCTCATCCTCCGGTTGCGGGCCGACCAGGAGTCGCTGCTGCGCGACCGGGACGTGCGCGGGTTGCTTGCGGAGGCCTACTTTATCGGCTCCATCAACCGCGAGGTGGAGCGGAAGGCGCGGGTACGATTGGGCAATCAGGCCCCGGAGGAGATGACCGACCGCGAACTGCTGGCGGCGTATCTGGAGCTCAAGGAGACGCCGCCGGAACGGGCCGAGTTGCTGCTGGAGCACGCCGAGTCCATCTTTTCGTCTTCTCGACAAGATGGGATGACATAGTCGAGACCTCACGCAAGCGCCTCGATTGAACTCTACTGATGCATCTGTCCGATTCAGGTATTGGGAGCCAGGTATCCCATGTCCTGATTTGGTTGACAATTCTCCGCTCTTTCCTCCCTTTTGCTCAGTCAATAATTGTGGTAAAATCAGCGTTGAGAGACTCGCAAATCGGAAAGGAGCGAACATGGAGTTCTTGAATCAGATCATTTGTGGCGACTGCGAAAAAGTTCTCGAGAGATTTCCCGACGACTGCATCGATCTGATCTTCACCTCCCCTCCTTACGCAAACCAACGTAAGAGAACGTATGGTGGTGTGAAGCCAAGTGAGTATGTAGATTGGTTCATGCCCAAAGCGGAACAATTTTTGCGCGTACTGAAACCTACCGGCACCTTCATACTCAATATAAAAGAAAGAGTGGTGAATGGGGAACGGCACACTTACGTATTGAAGCTGATATTGGAAATGAGAAAACAGGGATGGCTATGGACTGAAGAGTTTGTATGGCACAAGAAGAACTCTTATCCTGGTAAATGGCCCAATCGCTTCAGGGACGCGTGGGAGAGGCTCCTACAATTCAATAAGCGCCGTAAGTTCAGTATGTATCAAGATGCTGTCATGGTTCCTGTAGGAGACTGGGCAGAAACACGTCTGGCCAATCTCAGTGAAACAGACAAGATCAGAGACGAATCCAATGTTGAAAGCGGATTTGGCAAAAATGTCTCTAACTGGGCAGACCGTAAAATGGTCTATCCGGACAATGTCGTACACATGGCAACAGAATGTTCGAACCGCAATCATAGCGCCGCCTTTCCTATAGATCTACCAACATGGTTCATTAAGCTTTTCACAGTTGAGAACGATGTCGTATTAGACCCTTTCATCGGCTCTGGTACGACGGCCGCTGCTGCCAAGCAACTTGGACGCCACTATGTTGGCATTGACGTTAAGAGAGAATATTGTGATTTGACAATGGAAAGGGTTATGTATATTCAACCGCGCCTGTTTGAATCCCGTGAGGTTTACGGCAAAGGAAATGCAAAGTGAAAAAGTTGGATTTGGACAAAGTGTGTCAATTTGTGAACGAGAACATCGTAGATTTCCACCAAAGCCGTATCACCTCATTGGAAAAACTCACATTGGATGGACTCCTCAAGAAAAAGAACCCCTACCTGTTCAAGGCCAAGTATGTAACCACCGCAGGTGAACTCATGGGAAACCTGCTAGATGCTTATCTTTCCTCATCTGAGGAAAAGCACTTTGGAGATTTTCTTGAGAATCTGGCTACTTTCATCGCCGGGAAAACCTGTGGAGGTCATAAGTCGACTGCTCAAGGCGTCGATCTGGAATTTATCAACGACGATACGCACTATGTCGTCTCAATCAAGTCCGGGCCCAGTTGGGGAAATAGCTCGCAAGTCGCGAAGCTGGCTCAGGATCTGAAGAATGCCGTCATTCGCGTACAGCAGTCGAGGACTGCAAGTGCTGTAAGGTCAGTATTGGGAATCTGCTACGGAAAGACCAGAACCAACTTTAACTACAGGTTACCCGGATGTTGGAAAGTCGTAGGGCAGAACTTTTGGTATCTCATTAGCGAGAACGAGGACCTTTACACTGACATCATCGAGCCCATTGGCTACCGAGCCAAGCAACATAACGAAGCTTTCGAGGAAGAACGGGGCCGAGTCGTTAACAGGTTCACAAAGGACTTTATCGAGAGGTTCTGTGACCGTACAGGGGCAATCGACTGGCCGAGCCTGGTGGAGTTTAACAGCGGCAACTACGACTTGGATGGGATCTCGCTTTAGCGGTCACAAAAGCCATTTCAGATCAAACTGCTGCTGGAGCACTCGGAGTCCATCTTCCATTCGGAGAAAGATCACTGAAGGTCACACCACTATATTGCATCGGCTTCTCTCTGCTGTTGGCGCTCGCATCGCTGGCGCTGTTCGCGCTGCTGATCCGACCGTTGGCGGCTCAGCCACTCCCGCCCGACCCACTCGCCTTTGCTGCAAAAGTCGGCCTCAACCAGGCCTGGTACGTCGAGCACGGCTATCCTGCCACGGCCATCTCCCCGGCTCATTTTCCCTCACCTCTTCCAGCCGCACGGACCATCCAAAGCCCCACGCTCGATCACCACGTCTATCTACCGCTGGTGCAGAGCGGCGGGACAGTCACCGAGGCCCGCGCGCTGTGGGTGACCCGCTGGGATTACAACACCATCACCGACGTGCAGACGCTGGTCGCCAACGCTGCGGGGGCCGGGTTCAACATGCTGCTCTTCCAGGTGCGCGGCACCGCCGACGCTTTCTACACTCCCGGCCTGGAACCCTGGGCCGCCCGGTTGAGCGGCGCGCTGGGCCAGGACCCTGGCTGGGACCCGCTCCAGACCGCCATCGAAGCCGCGCACGCCCACGGGCTGGAACTGCACGCCTACCTCAACGTCTACACGGTCTGGGTGGGCGCCGCGCCGCCGCCCACAGACACCGCGCCCGCCCATCTCTTCTGGACGCTCACGGAGCGTTACACAGACACATGGCGTCCTGTGGACATCTCTGGCGTGACGATGACGCTGACCGACACGGCATATCTCTGGGCCACGCCCGCCCTCACCGACGTGGCGGGCCACGTCATCTCTGTCACGGCAGATCTGGCGACCCGCTACGACGTGGACGGCGTGCACCTCGACCTGTTGCGCTATCCGGGCCGCGATTATTCCTACGATCCGTTCAGCGACGCCGGGTACGAGGCCGCCCTGACCCAGGAACCGGGGCTGGAGCGCGCCGAGTGGCAACGCCAGCAGGTGACGCTGCTGGTCAATCGGGTCTACTCGGAGGCGATCTCGCTCCGGCCCGAGTTGCGGCTTTCGGCGGCGGTCTGGCCGGTCTATCAGGATCGCTGGGGGTGGGGCTACAGCGAGGGGTACGGCGACTACTACCAGGATTCGCAGGGCTGGGTGCTCAGTGGCGCAATAGACGCGATCATGCCGATGCTCTATCCGGCGAACGTGATCGCCAACCCTGATTTCTTTACGCCCACCCAATTCTCTTTGCTGGCATCAGATTTTTTGACCCACACCGGCGGTCGTCACGTTTTCCCCGGTATCAGCGCCCAGTACGCCGATTTTGAAGAGATCGCTCAGCGCATCGCCATCGCCCGCGACCTGGGCGCGCCGGGCCACGCGATCTTTTCCGCGCGGCTGGTGGCGAACAACGAGTACTGGGACGAGTTTGCAGCCGGTCCTTACGCCACGCTGGCTGCCGTCCCGCCAGTCGCCTGGCAGCAACAACGCCAGCTTGCCTTATCCAACGACTAGGCTATAATTGCCGATAGGTGGTGAAAGTAGACAGGGAAAGGGACTTTTTGTTTGCTGACTACTACGGAGGTGGCCCGATGGATGCACGTAGCGAGGTCCAAAATCCAACCCAAATGATTCAAGACCGCATCATCCCACTGCTCGACGATCTGCCGCCGGAGAGCCTGACTGTTGTCGAGTAATTCGTCAAGTTTCTGCGCGACCAAGCCCGACGGGGACAAGCGGTAGTGACCAGCCGTGAGAAAAAAGAGCAATCTCCTCCTTACCAGCAATACTGTCCGGATACTGAAATAGTTTGAGCGATGAGAACAAAAGCCGCAGTAATCCAAGTAGGTTTTTCGCTCCCCAGCCAGCCAAGATATGAGACAATGCACGCTTGCTGTGCCTGGATGCAA
>DAOTUB010000299.1:0-32000 GCA_034437455.1 Anaerolineae bacterium
TGTCAATCGCGCTATTCGCGGCATCATTAACCGCGCTTTTGGTTACCGAAACTTTGACAACTTCCGTCTACAAGTTCTCGTGGAGTGTGGCGGTGGCTGACTTTACCCCGCAAATCTGCGTAGAGCCCATTTAGTTTCTTTGGCTTGGTGCACTGTCTATTGTTCAACCAGACACCAACTCCCTCGCAATCCGATTATGCCGCTCGATCACCGGCCCCAGGTCTACCGTCAGCAAACGCCCATCCTCCACCACCACCCGCCCGTTGATGACGGAGAGGTCTACCCCACGCGGGTTGCAAAAGACCAACGCCGCCAACGGATCGTGGAGCGCCCCGGCATAGTCGAGCCGGTTCAGGCGGAAGCCGATCAAGTCGGCGGCCTTGCCCGGAGCGAGTTGGCCGACGTCGTCGCGGCCCAGCACGCGCGCGCCGCCCACCGTCGCCAGCCACAGCGCCTCCTCCGCCGAAAGCCCCGCCGGATCGCCGGACACGCGCTGCAAGAGGAGCGCCATCCGCGCCTCGGCCAGCAGGTGCGACGAGTCGTTGCTCGCGGAGCCATCGACCCCCAGCCCCACCCGGACGCCCTCGTCCAGGTAGGCGCGCACCGGTGCGATGCCCGAGGCGAGCCGCATGTTCGAGCTGGGGCAGTGGCAGACCCCTGTGCCGGTGCGGGCCAGAAGCGCGACCTCCTGCTCGTCGATGTGGACGCCGTGGGCGTACCAGACGTCGTCTCCCACCCATCCCAGTTCCTCGGCGTAAGCCACCGGACGCCGACCGAACTCGCGCAGGCAGAACTGCTCCTCGTCCAGCGTCTCGGCCAGGTGGGTGTGCAGGTGGACGGAGTAGGAGCGGGCCAGCGCCGTCGCCTCGCGCATCAGGTCGGGCGTCACCGAGAAGGGGGAGCAGGGAGCGACGACGATGCGCAGCATGCCGAACGGCTCCGGGTCGTGGTAGGTCTCGATGGCGCGCTGCGTGTCCTTGAGGATAAAGTCCTCATCCTCGACGACGCTATCGGGGGGCAGGCCGCCGTCGCTCTCCCCCAGGCTCATCGAGCCGCGGCTGGCGTGGAAGCGGACGCCGATTTCCTGCGCCGCTCGGATTTCGTCGTCGATGCGGTAGCCGCTCTCGGGGGGATAGATGTAGAGGTGGTCGGAGGCGGTGGTGCAGCCGGAGAGCATCAGCTCGGCCAGCCCCACCAGCGCGCTGGTATAGATCGCCTCCGGCGTCATCCTGGCCCAGATCGGGTAGAGCGTCTTGAGCCATTGGAACAGCGTGGCGTCCTGCGCCGCTGGCACGGCGCGGGTCAGGGTTTGGTAGAGGTGGTGGTGGGTATTGATCAATCCCGGCAGGACGATCATCCCGCGAGCGTTGATGACGCGGTCGGTCTCCGCGTGCTCAGGATGAGCACGAAGCAGCTCGGCGGTCGGCCCGACCTGCTCGATGACGTTATCCCGCGCGAATAGGCCGCCATCGGGAATGCGCAAGCGGTCGGATTCCATCGTCACCAGCAGGTCGGCGTTTTTCACGAGTAGGGTTGACATAGTGTGTGCTCCTAAAGGGGTAAGAAGGGCAACGAGGCGGTAACCCCTTTGAGAATCAGGGCCATCTCGGCGGCCTCTTTCAAAGAGAATGTTCCCGCGAATGGTTTCTTCAATTTCATACGTCTGATTTCAAAATCGGGCGAGAGGCTTATCGTCAGCGATGCGTTCTCAAACGTGATCTCGTCGCCGTCGAGAGATAGCCGCGACTCGTTGCCACCCTCCCGTCGCCGGATCGTGTTCCCCTTGATGTAAAAGGCGTTGTCGTCTTCCCGTTGGAAATCGCGCTCTTTCAAAAAGAGGTTGGGCTTTTCTGCAAACGGCTTGCCGTCGTGGACGCAGAAGGTGGCGCAGTTGCCGCACTCGTTGCAGAAATCATCCAGGTTTACGATCTGCCTGGTCTGCTCAACTCGGAAGGTTTCCTCGTCCGTCACCGCCAACTTGCCATTTTCGCAGGAGAGCCGGGGCAGCGTCAGATTTACCGGCGAGACGAGATAGGTCAAATTGGCCCGGTTGGGGCAGACCTCGACGCACTTGTCGCAGAACGTGGCGCACTGCACGCATCGAAGCGCTTCTGACCGAGCCGCTTCCTCGGTCAGCGTGGATTCGATCAGCTCAAAGCTATTGCGTTGGGCCGGCGGGATCGTCTCCGGTTTGTATTGGGCCTTCCTTCTCGCCCGCTCCCGCTTGACTTGCAGGATATTTGCTTCAGAAAGCTCCGTCGAGCGGGAGGGCGGGCTTTCAAACGGGATGTCAAACTCCGCGCAGATCGCTTTGGCCGCCCGCAGGCCGTCGGCGCAGGCCGCGATGATGCTGTCTGGCCCCTCGACCACGTCCCCCCCGGCGTAGATGTGCGGCGTGACGGTCAGCCCGGTTTCGGGGTCGGCGGCGATGGAGCCATTCTCGTGCAAGGAGATGGCGCTGCCATCGAGGAAAGTCAGCTCGGGACGCTGGCCGATGGCGACGATGACGCTGATTCCTTCAGAATCAGAGTCCGTCTCGATCTGGAACTCGCTCCCTGGAACGGGAACCGGTCGCCTGCGCCCGTCCGCGCCGGGTTCGCCCAGCCGATTCCGAATGCACTCCAGCGCGATTACCCGGCCCTCTTTCAAGATCACCCGGGTCGGAGAGGCCAGCTCTTCCAGGATATTGCCTTCCTCAAAAGCGCCCTCTAGCTCCTCCTCGTTCGCGGGCATCTCTTGCCGGGTCCGCCGGTAGACGATGGTCGCCGGGTGGCCCGTGAGCCGCTGGGCCACTCGCGCCGCGTCCATCGCCGTGTCGCCGCCGCCGATCACGAGCGCCTTCGAGCTGAGGTCGAGGTCTTTTCCACGGCGCGCTCGCTCGAGCAGGTCAAGCGCGGCAAAGACGCCCTCTCCCCCAATCCCTTCGATGAACAGGGGCGCGTCCTTTTGAAACCCGCTGGCGACGTAGACGGCATCAAAGCCGTCCTTCAACAGCTTCTCCGGCGGCTTGGTGACGAGATGGGATCGCTTGATCTCGACGCCCATCGCCGTGATCCGGTCGATGTCTCGCTGGACGATCTCCCAGGGCAGCCGGAAAACGGGGACGACGTGCAACATGCCGCCGATCACGTCCTTCGCCTCAAAGATCGTGACCTGGACGCCGTTCAGCGCCAGGAAGGACGCGGCGGCCAGTCCCGAAGGGCCGCTGCCGATCACGGCCACTTTGTGGCCGCTCTGCTCTTTTGCCGACAGCGTGACGCGCCCTTTTTCCTCGGCGATCCGTTTCAGCGCCCGGATAGCCACCGGCTCGTCGTAATTGTTTCGGGTGCAGCGGGTCTGGCAGAGATGGGTGCAGACGTAGCCGGTCACGCCGGGCAGCGGGTTGCGGGAGAGGATGACCTCCAGCGCCCGGTCGTATTCCCCCTGAGCGATCAGCCAGACGTATTCGGGCACGTCCTGGTGCACCGCGCACGGCTCGACGCAGGGAGCGACGATGCAGTCGAACAGAGCAAGCTCCGATTTGACCTTGGGCGGGCCGTAGGGATGGTAGCTCTTTTTGTAGCGCGGGTCTCGGAGCGCCTGGCCCGCTGCCTGTTCCAGGTTGACCAACTTGTCCTGGGTCAGTTCGTCCAGGCTGGTCGCGCCTTGGTCGCGCATCTCTCGTTCCAGGTTTTCCAGGTGTTGCAGGAGCCGGGAATAGCCGCCCGGCTTGAGCAGGTCAGAGGCGGTCGTGACCGGACGAGCGCCGGTCGCCAGGATCGTGTTCACGTTGAGCGCGTCCGCCCCGCCTGCGTACGAGACGTTCAGGTCGTCGAACTCCTGGGCGAGTTTGTGGTAGAGGTTGATGGTGATGGGATAGAGCGCGCGGCCCGACATGTACATCTCGTCGCCGGGGAGGTTCCCCTTGTGGTTCGCCATCGCCAGCGTGTTGCTCAGCTTGACGCCAAAGGTCAGGCCTCGTTCGGCGGCCGACTGGCGGAGCGTCTCGATCAATTCCACCGCCCGGCCATACTGCAAATCGTGCTCGAACACGCGGTCGGGGATGTGAATCTCCTCAAAGCCGAGGTCGTCGTGGAGGGTGCGCATCATCGTCTCTTTGCCCAACAGGGTGGGGTTCAGTTTGACCGCGGTGTGCAGCCCTCGCTCTAGCAGGTAGCGGGAGATCTGTTCGATCTCGTCTGGCGGGCAGCCGTGCATAGTGGAGAGGGTGACGCTATTCGTGAGCCGGGGCGGGATTTCCACGTCAGCGAACTGGGGGAACTGCTCGCGCAGCGTCGCCCGGATGCGGGCGATTTCCTCCGAGGCGTCGTCCATCCGATCCATAAAGCGCGTCATCGGCGCGCTCTGCACTCCCGCCAGGTCGTAGCCCACGCTCATGTTAAAGATCGTGCCAAAGGGAACATCCTCAAAGCCAAGCACGCGGCGCAGGACGTGGATCAGCGCCCAGGCATTGATGTACTCGCGGGCCGACTGCTCCAGCTTAAGCTCCTGCGACCACTCGACGTTGTACCCCTCGTCCTCCATGTCGATGCAGGGCCGGGGAATCTCCAGTTCGTCCATCACCTGGACGGTCTTGAGTTCGATAAAGCGTCCGCCGGAGAGCCAGGCGGAGACGATGTTCTGGGATAGCTGGGTGTGCGGCCCCGCTGCTGGGCCGATGGGCGTCGCCAGGTGATGGCCAAAGAGGTCGTCGATGGCGTAGGGGCTATCTGGCCTGGGCGTGTAGAACAGCGAGCGGTGAATCCCAAAAATGGACTGGTTCTCCTCCAGTTCTTTTAGGAGCCATTTGAGGAGAACGGCGAACGGTTGAACGTTCATGGTTTCGGACATGCGCTTCCTCCTTAGCCTGCGTCATTCCGAGCGACCGCAGGGAGTGCGGACGTCTCGCGTCCGACGGAATCTCTTGTTGTCGAACTTGGAGATTCCTCGACTCCACTTCGCTACGCTCCGTTCCGCTCGGAATGACGTTATAGTGAAATCTCCTTGTAGTGTCAATCTTTGCTCGCCAGCCCTCGCAACACCCGTTCTGGCGTCAACGGCAACTCGTCGAACCAGACCCCCGTCGCATCGTGGATCGCGGCGACCAACGCCGGGGCCAGCGGGATGAAGGGCATCTCGCCCATCCCTCGCGCGCCCCACGGACCGCGTGGATCGGGCTGCTCGACGATGATGGATTCGACCCGCTCCGGTACGTCGCTGATGGTGGGGATCAGATAGGTGCTGAGGTTCGGCGTCAGCACGCGCCCGCCCTCGACGACGAAATTCTCGCACGTCGCCCAGCCCACTGCCTGCACCACGCCTCCCTCGATCTGCCCCTCGATCTGCTGCGGGTTGATCGCCTGGCCCACGTCGTCGGCGCAGACGACGCGCAGGATACGCAACTCGCCCGTCTCGGTGTCGACCTCCACCTCGACCGCCTGGGCGACGTAGCCGTAGGCAAAGTTGGGTGTGCCGAAACCGGTCTCTGGGTCGAAGGGAGTGGTCTTGGGGGCCAGGTAGATGTGCTCGGCGACCGTGTGGTGTCGTGGGCCACCACACGACACCGCGGCGGGCCGATCTCCAGGCGCTGAAGCAGCGCCCGCTTGCCAACGCTCCAGCGCCCTTTCCGCCGCTCCTCGGACGGCGTTGCCCGCCATGAACGTCATGCGCGAGGCGGAGGTAGAGCCGGAGCTGCCGGGGCTGGCAGCGGTGTCCGAAGCGACCAGGCGCACGCGCTCCAGCGGCAGGCTCAGCGCCTCGGCTGCCATCTGGAGGATGACGAGGTGGGCGCCCTGTCCCACGTCAGCGCTGCCGATGTAGACGGTGGCCTCTTCGATCTCTGTGTCGCCCCGCAATTCGATCTTGGCCCAGCAGTTCTCCTGGTAGCCGAAGGAAAAGCCGACGTTTTTGAAGGCGACGGCGAAGCCACGGCCTGATGCGTGATTCGTACTGCGTGATTTTGGTTTTTGCCAGTTGGCGGCGCGGGCGCATTGCTCGGTGACTTTTACCAGGCTGACGCCGCCGGGGAGGGGGGTGCCCATCGCAGTCAGGCTTCCCTCGCGCAGGAGGTTCTTGAGGCGGAGTTCTACCGGGTCCATCTCTAGCGCCTGGGCCAGCTTGTTCATCTGCATCTCGGCGGCAAAGATGGCCTGCGGCGCGCCAAAGCCGCGAAAGGCCCCGCTGGGCGGGTTGTTGGTGTAGACGCCGTCCACGTCCACTCTCACGTTCGAGATCTCGTAGGGGCCGGTGCAGGTCACGGCGGCGTTGCCGAGGACCTTGTTCGTGGTGTAGCAGTAGGCCCCGCCGTCGGCCACGACCTTTACCTCCGCCGCGACCAGTTTGCCCGCGCGGGTGGCTCCCCATTTGCAGTGGAACCAGACGGGATGGCGCTTGCAATGGCCCAGGATCGATTCCTCCCGGCTCCAGACGATCTTGACCGGCGGAGGAAGCGGAGCGGCGCGTTGCAACTTCCAGGCTGCCAGCGCGAGCACGATCTGCACCGACATATCCTCGCGTCCGCCAAAGGCCCCGCCGATGGCCGGATAGATCACGCGCACCCGCTCCGGCGGGAGGTCGAGCGCGTGGGCGATCTGCTGCTGATCCTCCCACGTCCACTGCCCCGCGACCTCGACGGTCACTCGCCCTTCATCGTCGACGTAGGATAGCCCCGCCTCCGGCTGGAGATAGACGTGCTCCTGGGCCGGGGTCCAGTACTCGCTCTCGACGATCGCGTCGGCGGCGGCCCAACCGGCCTCCATATCTCCCTTGTGGATCTGGTGGTGGCTGATGAGGTTCCCTTCAGTGCAGAGTTCGGGGTGGATGTCGCTCGGCTGACGGTGGGGGTGGAGCTGGACCGCGCCCGGTTCGAGCGCTTCGAAGGGATCGCTGAGGATGGGCAGGTCCTTGTATTCGACGCGGACGAGATCGCGGGCGCGGATGGCGGCTGCTTGGGTCTCGGCGACGACGAGCGCGACCTGGTCGCCGACGAAGCGGATCACGTCGCCGCCGGGGTTCGACGAGCCAGGGCCGCACAGCACCGGCTGGTCCGGCGTCTGCAAGCCGTACTCGTTGACCGGCACGTCTGCTGCGGTAAAGACGGCGACGACGCCGGGCGCGGCCTCCGCCTCTGACGTGTCGATCTGCAGGACGCGGGCGTGGGGCCGCCCGGCAAAGAGGATTTTGGCGTGGAGCATCCCTTCCATCGCCAGGTCGCCGGGGTATTTCGCCTCCCCGGTGACTTTGGCGCGGGCGTCCACGCGGCTGATGGATTGGCCGATGGCGCGAGTCATGGGTTCTCCCTGTATTGAATACAGTGCATTCTATTGCGCAAGTTTACTGTACATTGTAATCGTGCCATAGTCTCAGTCCTTAACTAAAGCTTTTTCAAATCTCGCAAAGTTTGAGTTAAAGTGTCAGCAGATTTCTGTACGTCGTGGATGTATTTGTCGTTGTTGAACCTCTTGAAAACCCGCTGCAAATGGTGCAAGTTTTCCCATCTTTGTGCAAGCGAAAGCTGTGTATTGATCAATATGTCTGTCTCGCCTGGCTTCAAGACTCGAATGTAGTCTTGGTGATAAATAGCATCACGCTTAAACGCCTCAGCTACCATTACTACTGCGTATGATTGCGGCCAGTGCTCGCGCTGTTTTCCAAGTTCATAGTGCAGCGATTCCACGGCTTCTTGGTCAAACCTCCGCCTAAACTTCACTTCCACTAGAAAAGCATTTGTTATATCCAGTTCAACTACCAGTAGGTCGGGGAGATACCGGAGTTGCAAGGGAAGGTTCAAGCCCAAGTACTGCCGCATATCAATATGCTTGATCTCAGCGAATAGTTCTTCAATGCCCAAGCGTGTAACACGGTATCCTCCTCTCTCGAAAAGAGCCATCAGCAAAGTTTGTGTGACCTGACCTTTGATTATATTCGTGAATTCCAGCGTCATATTATTCCTTTAGCAGAGAGTGCCCAACTCGATCTTTTTCCCCTATACCGAACAGTGGGTCGGTGGCATATTGAGTCTGTTCATTCCCCAATCGCCTGTCGAATCCAATTTCGCGCAATCTCGTGTTGTGACGAGTACGCCTTCCAAACCTCCGCGGCCCACTCGTGCACGCGCGCGGCAAGATCTGCCTCGCTCTCGGCATCGTGGATATATCGAATCGTCAGCGCGCTCCGTATGCTCTTTCTCTTCCATCATCTCGCGCACACTCCAATTCCAAAATGCGTCGCAAGACGGCGACGGTCGCCGCGTAGGTGGGGTCCATCCCAAAGTACGAAAGATGCTGCGCCCCCAGATTCTTCCCCTTGCTGAACGGCGTGTCGGAGGCGTAGTGGATGATGCCGACGTCGAAGGGGATCGGGTAGAGATTGACGACCCGGTCCGTGGGATAGCGGCGCGGACGGAGCGCCTCGTACGCCGCCGATAGGTACGGCCCGGCCTCCATCTCGATATCCGTGTACCCCTCGCGATAAAAGATGTCCATATAGCGCCGGTTCTGCAAAAAGGTGCCGTGCATACTGATCGATTTCTGGTTGTCGAGCACCGTCCCATAGACCAGGTGGGGGCGCACGTGCGCGGCGGTGAAGGCGTTGTTGAGGAGATACGTGTTGCGCGAATGCTCGTCGTGGACGATGTTGGGGATCATCACGTCGCCGATGCGCCCGTTGAGCGTGGCCGCTTTGCCCAGGATGTAGACCCCCCGGAACGATCCCACGCTGGCGGCGACCTGCGAGAGGATGTGGTAAGCTCCCATCCCCAGCGGATAGTCGATGTTGAGGATGACCGCGTCGCTTTGGGCGACGCGCTTGATGCCGGGGATGCGCAGGCGGGGATCGAGCCATTCGGGGCACAGCGCGCCCAGCTCGACGATCTGCGCGGCGACGTCAAAGACGTGGCGGCTGTCGATGTGCCGGATGCCGCACTTTGGTTCCTCCTCCTCTCGTTCCTCCCACGCCTTCCGGCCCTGGGGCGTTTGGAGATATTTCTTGAGCATATAGTACAAAAAGTTCTCGCGGTTGCTGGGCACATGCCGGGCCTGGATGTCGGCGTATTCGGCTTGCAGATCGGCGTCGCCGCCCTCGCGCAAGAAGCGGGCCAATTCCTCCTCGCGCCGCAGCGCAAAGCCGGAGAGCATGTTGACCACGCTGTGGGTGTTGCTGGAGATGAAATAGACGGGCCGCTCGCCCAGGTCGAAGGGAACGTGGTCGTCGATGTTCTCCCACCAGCGTTGGGTGGCCTTGCGATACTCGACCTGGGAACCGGCCAGGAGCCGGACTGCCATCCGCTTCCGCTGCCGCCCCACGTCGAGAAGCAGCGGGAGGAAATCTTGTTTCCAGATCGCCTCGAGCTGGTTCAGTTCATCGGTGGAGAGGGCCAGAGTTTCGCACAGCCGGGCGCGGAGCTCGTCGTCCAGGGGACGGTCGTCGGTCACCCAGGTTTCCAGGTCCGCCACCGCCGAGGCTCGCTGCAGCCGGGCGTGGAGCTTGTTCCACTCGATCTGGAAGGCGGTCAGGATCGGCACCAGATCGTCGACGTCGGAGAGGCTGGCGACGTAGGTAGCCAACGTTTCTTGGTCGTCGAAAAAGGAACGGCGACGGCGGGCGGCGGCTGCGACCGGCTGCCACTGTTCGACGTTGGGATAGCCACGCCAGGCAAAGACTCGCTCCGACTGGCCCATCACGATCAGGCGCGTCTGCCGGATGCAGGGAGGCAGTCGCAGCGAGCAATAGACGATGGCGGGCACGTCGGGTGCGTCGTCGCGGGCCTTGACGTGCAGGAGGGAATCCATGCCCAGGTGAGTCTCGACCAGGGTTTGGATCTGCACCTCGTCGGTGGTGCGCAGCAGCGAGTAGTAGGTGCGCATGTAGAGCTGGATCTCCTCGTTGCCAGTGGTGGGTGGGGTACGTTTCATCACTCCTCCTGAGCGCCGGACGGTTCTGGTGGTTCTGTTTCGTAGCTAGCAGGAGACTCGCGGACGGCTGGAACAGGCTGGTCTTGAATGGTCTTTGCAGGCATAGTGGTCGGATGGTGCGTCGGGTCGAAGGTGTGGCTACCATCGTGCTTACGGATGCCCACGACCTCGTGGCTAAAGTTGGCCAACATTGCGAACAACAGATCTTTCCACGCCCCGCTCATTCCGCGCTGCTGGAGTGTGTAGTGCGCCTCATCGGAGCCTGTAAATTCGATCACCGGTTCTGCGACCAGACCATCTCCAAACTGTCGGGAAAAATGAACAGTGAAGTAAAAGCCCTGGATCATACGAGTGAACAGACGTTTCTCCTCGTCTGTGAGAGGGCGAGTAAAGAGAACTGTATGAGTGTGAGTCGTGATCCCTCTCCTGGCGCTTCGTTCTCCTGATCGGATCGTCAAATCATCTGTCGTATATTTTGCCATCTCTCATCACTCCCGGTATGGCCTGAACTCGGCGCGAGCGTTCAGGAATTCAAACGCGGCTAAATCAAACCAGATTTGCTCCGCCACAAAGGGCACGTTGCGAATTATGCTCCGGTTTGCCAATCCGCGGGCAAATAACTCTTCCAGATCGCTTATCTTCAAGTGCATCTCAATCACCGTGTATCCTCGTCCCTTGTCGCCCGGCGACAGCGAGGCAAAGAACCAGGCGACCTCAGGGTCCAGAGCAGTATACCAATCCGGGAAAATTTGTACAGGACGACCCGTCTGCATCGCCAGCAAGCGTTCCGTGTTCAATCCGTTGTTCAGTATGTCCAGGGCGCTGTCTACGTCGGCGCCATGATAGAGAACAATGTGCTCTTCCATATCTTATCAAGTCTGTGCCGCCCGTTCAACTGCCTGCACGATCTTGTAGTATCCTGTGCAGCGGCATAGGTTGCCATCCAGACCGGCGACGATCTGCTCGCGGGTGGGGTGGGGGATTCGTTCCAGTAGATTAGCGCCGGCCATGACAAAGCCAGGCGTGCAGTAGCCGCACTGAACCGCCCCCTCGTCGATGAACGCCTGCTGAACCGGGTGGAGTTCATCGCCCCGCGCCAGTCCCTCGACGGTGACGATGCGCGTGCCGTGAGCGCGAGGCGCTGGAACCAGGCAGGCCAGTACCGCGATCCCGTCCATCCAGACCGTGCAGGCCCCGCACTCTCCCTCGCCGCACCCCTCCTTGGTGCCCGTTAGCCCCAGATCCTCGCGCAGCATTTCCAGCAGCGTCTTGCCGCCCGCGCCCCCGTAGGGGCGTCCGTGCGGTGGCGGGGGCCATCCCCCGGCACCGAGGCCCCTACGGGACTGCGCCTGCACGACGACGCGCTCCCCGTTGACCGTGCACTCGATAGGCTCATCCCCACCATTGTGGTGGTGCGCCGGCTCGTCTAGAGGCGGAAAGCGACCGTCCGTTTTGCCCCACAGCATCGGCGGCTCGGTGGGGAATTTGGCCCGCTCAGTTCCGTCAGCTAGCCCGGTGAGAGCGCGACGCACCAGCACGCGCGCCATCTCGCGCCGATAGTCCGCGCCAGCGCGGATGTCGTCGATGGGGGCGGCGGCCTGGGCGGCCAGCTTGGCTGCCTCGGCGATGGCTTCCTCGCTCAACGCGCCCCCAATCAGCGCCCCTTCCGCCTCCCGCGCGCGGATGATAGTGGGAGCCACGCTGCCCAACGTGATCCTGGCATCGCTGACTCGCCGGCTCGCCGACTCGTCAAAGGTGAGCACGGCGGCGGCGTTGACCAGCGCGATAGCGTGCGTGCGCCGGAGACCCAATTTGGCAAAAGCGCCGCGTTGGTTGGGTTCCAAGGCCGGGAAAGCGATGTCCGTCACCATCTCGTCGGCGGCCAGCGCGGTCTGGCGCACGCCCCGGTAGAAATCGGCAAGAGAGAGCGCGCGCTCGCCACGGACGCTCTGGAGCGTCAACCGGCCATCCAGCGCCCACAGCGCGGTGATCGCGTCGTTGGCGGGGGAGGCGGTGACGAGGTTTCCGGTCACCGTGCCCCGGTTGCGCAGTTGGGGTGTGCCGATCTGCCAGCAGGCCAGCGGCAGCGGGAATCCTTGCTCCGCCAGCAGCTCCGACATCACGACCTGGTTGTGCGTGACCGTCGGGCCAATGTGAACCAACCCATCGTCGCCCAGGCGCACCCGGTCGAGATTGCGGATGCGGGTGACGTCTATCAGCACAGGGGCTTGTCGGACGCCGCGCCGCAGCTCGACCAGCAGGTCGGTGCCGCCGGCGATGAGGCGAGCCTCGGGGCCGTGCTCGGCCAAGAGGCGCAGGGCCTCGTCAACAGAAGTGGGCGTGTAATAGGTTTGCCACATTGCCAAAACTCCTAACGATCTTACCCATTCAACCCGTTTTTAACGGGTTCCTGATGCTAGCGGGGCGTTTCAACGCCCCGCGCCAATCCCAATTGTTGTACCACGTCTTCAAAGCGTTGGCCGCGTTCACCTTCTGCAACCGCTTGTTTCTGATGCAACAGTCTGTCGCGAACAGATTCCCACAACCCAAGTTCCTCGTCAGGATCACCAAACATTTCGAGCAATTTCTGTTCGATAGTTGTGTCTAACATCTCTTGGAGTTCTTCTCTGGTCATCTGAGCAACCATAAGACATTATAGGAGTTTAAGACTTTGGAAGTCTCCATCAGATATTGAGCCGGAAAAGCCTTGCTGAAGCCCACTTGTGTGGTCTGATAAAGCACTTTTGAGACTTCCGAAGTCTGGTCTGCTAAATTCCTATAAAGTCTATAGTAGACATGTTGTCCTCCTGAAATTCGCAACACGAAAGCCGAGCGTCAGGCTCGACCTGAAGGGTACAGGTAGCCATCTATTTCCCGCAGTACCTCGCTCAGGTCGGGCGCTGGGGCCGGTATTACCTGGTCGCCTTCGTGTTTGTGCTCCGGGAAGCCGGGCAGATCCGGGAAGTGCGGCGCGTTGTCGTAACGAAAAACACGGCGACCATCAGCCCATTGGTAATGATAAGCGTAGACGATTTTTCTGATCCCTCGATTGTGCACGCGAAATACCTCACGGAATTCAAGGATCGAGTCGTCGTAAAAGCGCAAACAGCCCGCGATGCGGCCATCAAGGGCAGAAAGTTGTCTGGCATCAAACCTTTCCACCTGGATCTCCTGGCGCGAGTCTATTGTGGCTTGGAATCGCGCGAGATATTGGTAGATCATGCCGGAGTGCTCTCTACTTTTTCAAGAGGGAGTTGTTGCCAGATGGCTACCTGCATCAGGGCTGCTTCTACCCTTGCCTTGCGGTCCAGGAACAGGTGATAGGCGCCCGCCCAGTCAATATAATCCAGCGCATCGCCGAGTTCTCCTTGCTGAAAGCGGCGAAAGAACTCTTCTGAGGACATGCCATGTCGCCGCTCGTATCCCTGCAATTCTTTGGCCAGTTCCAGCAGGTCGTCTACCGGATTGTTTTTGGCCAGTGCATCCTGAACCATCTGCTGGAACTCGTCTGGTGTGGGCCAATTCTCTTGTGTAAATTCCAAAGCTGTCACTAGACACCTCCCGTGTAGAACATGGACTTATTTCAACAGTCCCGTCATCTGGTTGAACTGCTCGATCAGCGCGTCAATCTCCTCCACCTGCTGGTGGATGCTGCTCCAGTAATCGGGATCGTACCACTGGGCCTGGATTTCGTCAAAGGTCTTGCCCTGCTGCTCGACCCAGGTGAAATACTTGAGGTTGTGGATGCGGCGGCGGTCCCAGTAGCCGAGTTCCTCCACAAAATCCACCGTGCAGCCGAGCAGATAGCGCTGATAGTCGCCCGCCGCATCCAGCGCGGTGTATTCGCCGTGCTCCTCGTGCAGTTCTTGCAAGCGGCTCTGGTACAGCTCCATCGAGTCGGTAAAGACGGTCAGGACGATGTCGTGCTCGCCCAGCTCGTACCACCTGGCGAACTTGATCGAGGAGAGCACGTTGGCGATGCTCGAAATGCCCAGGAGCTCCAGTTGCTCGACTAATTCCTCCGGCACGCCCTGTTCGACCAGGTAGGCGCGGCCGGCCGGCTCGTTGAACAACCGCGTCAGCGCCATGCACGCCTCGTCGTCAATCGCCATCACCATGTCGGTATGCTGGAGGTTGTGAATCCAGGGGACGTGCTTGTCGCCGATCCCCTCGATGCGGTGCCCGCCGAACCCGTTGAGCAGCAGCGTGGGGCACTGGAGCGCCTCGCTCGCGGCGACCTTGCTGGTGGGGAAAATTTTCTTCATATAATCTCCGCAGCCGATGGTGCCCGCCGAGCCGGTGGTCAACACCACGCCACGGTAGGCGTCTCGCGGCCCCATCTCTCGCTGCAACACCTCCTCCATCGCGTGGCCGGTGACGTCATAGTGCCAGAGATGGTTGCCGAACTCGTCGAATTGGTTAAAGATGACAATGTCCTCTCGCGTCGCGCGGAGCTCCCAGGTCTTGTCAAAGATCTCTTTGACGTTGCTCTCGCAGCCGGGCGTGGCGATGACCTCGCCCGCGATATTCGACAGCCACTCGAACCGCTCGCGGCTCATCTCTTCGGGCAGGATGGCGATGGATTCACAGGCCAGCAGGGCGGAATCGTAAGCGCCGCCCCGGCAGTAATTGCCGGTGGAGGGCCAGACCGCCTTCTGGTAGGTGGGATCGAACTGGCCGGTGACCAGGCGCGGGACCAGGCAGCCGAAGGTCGCCCCCACCTTGTGAGAGCCGGTGGGGAACCACTTGCCCACCAGGCAGATGATGCGCGCCGGTACGCCCGTGAGCGATGGCGGGAGTTCCAGGTAGTTGACGCCGCTGAACTCGCCCCCTTGAGCGGTGGGTTCGTTCTTCCAGGTGATGCGGAACAGGTTGAGCGAGTCCACGTCCCACAGGCCGATGTCCTTGAGCCGGGTCTTGATTGCATCGGGGATCAGCGCAGGGTTCTTCATCTGCGCAAAGGTGGGGATGATGATGTTGCACTCTCGCGCTCGCTGCACAGTCCTTTTCAGTTGCTCTTGGTGAATCGTCAGATCTATCATTTTTTATCTGGCTCTCCTTCGATTAGACCTCCGAGGTCTCCAAAGACCTCGGAGGTCTATAGTTGTTCCATCACGCGCTGTACATCCGCCAGGTTGGGGGAGATGGTGGGAGGCTGGCGCACAGCCTTGATCGCGCTGGCGACGTCCTTCAGCCCCGACCCGGTGGCCAACACGACCACGCGCTCGTCGGCATCCACCAGCCCTCGCTCGACCGCCTCGACCAGGCCCGCGTAGGCAGCGGCGGCGGCAGGCTCGGCAAAGACCCCGCAGCCCTGGGCCAGCGCGGGGATGGCGGCGAGGATCGCCTCGTCGGCGACGCGGATGAAGCGGCCTTCGGTTGCGAAGCATCCGCGCCGTGCGCCGTCGCTCTCGCGTACCGCTCGCAGCGCTTTGATGCGGTCGCGGGGCAATCCGGCGACGATAGAGTCTGCGACGGAATGGGCCTCCACCGGCTCCGCGCTTTGCGCGTCCCAGCCCTTGAGCCCACGCTCCCAGGCATCCACCAGCGGAGATGACCCCGCCGCCTGCACACCGATGAGGCGCGGTACGTGGTCGATCCAGCCCAGCGCCAGCAGATCGCGCAGTCCCTTGTGGATGCCGCCGATGATACAGCCGTCGCCGACGGGGATCAGGATGACGTCGGGAGCTTGCCAATCCAGTTGCTCGCAAATCTCGTATGCAGCGGTCTTTTTCCCCTCGGACATGTAGGGATTGTAGCCGGTGTTGCGATTGTACCAGCCAAAGGCTCGCGCTGCTTCAAGGCACAGGTCGAATGCTTGATCATACGTGCCGTCCACGAGCATGACGGTGGAGCCATAGGCCAAAAGTTGCGCGATCTTGGCCTGGGGCGCGGTTCTGGGGACAAAGATGACGTTCGGCTGGCCCACCGCCGCGCAGAGACCGGAGAGCGCGGCGGCGGCGTTGCCGGTGCTGGCGGTCGTCACCATCTCGTAGCCCAGCTCGCGGGTCTTGACGACGGCGATAGCCGAGGCGCGGTCCTTGAAGGAGGCGGTGGGTTGGCGTCCATCGTCCTTGACCCAGAGGTGCTTGAGGCCCAGGTCGGCGGCCAGGCGCGGGGCGGGGTAGAGGGGCGTCCAGCCTACTGAGAACAGCGGATTGCAGGACATCAGCGGATCGCCCATTGCACGCACGACCTCGGGGTTGACGGGGAGGAGGGGGAGGTAGCGCCAGATCGAGCGGGTGGGGTCGTGGGCTAGCCGGTCGGGGCTGATGCGCCCGGCGATGAGGTCATAGTCGTAGATGACGTCGAGGATGCCGTCGTCGCCGTGGCGGGGGCAGACGTATTCGGCTTCGTCAACGCTGTATTCCGCGCCGCAGATGGTACATTTGAGTGCCAGTATGTGATCCATTGTCAATCTCCTGCTGGGCTAGCCGCGTTTCCAATCTCCGGTTGCTTTTCTTGATTTATCGAGGTTCGGCAAAGGATCATCGTGCTTATCCTGGCAACCTTTTCCAGACACTCTCAAACTCAGCTCTATTGACCTCTTCTCCGTTGAACTCGGCGATATTCCAAAGCTCTTCAAGTGTCGGGATTTGAGCTGCACTGAGTCCAGCGGTGACTCTCTCAACTTGGCCGTCTGCAAGCACCTCGACTCCTCGATTAGCCCGATTGTCTTCTCCCAGCTCGTACCATATCTATGGGGTCAAGCGGATATTCCTCAGGATAAAGCCACGTGATTCCAGCAATTCCCGTTTTGTAGCCGCGCTTTCCATAGCGCGTGCATTTTGCCACATGAAGCACCCTTCGCGATATAGAAATCGCGGCTACAACTCTCGTTTTTCCCATAACGGGAATTGCTGACGTGATTCGCAGGTATTTCATCGGTAACTTCACGGCGGCAAGGCCGCATATTCTTCCTCTATTATAGCCCACGCGCGCCGCGAATATAAGGGACGCCCAATGCAGAGGGCGCGCCCATTCGCTTGCGCATCGCCTCGCGCGATTTGCGTCATTCCGAGCGACCGGAGGGAAGCCTGCCCTGAGCCTGTCGAAGGGTCGAGGAATCTCCACGGTGGTCTTATCTACGAAAGTGGAGATTCCTCGACTCCACTCCGCTACGCTCCGTTTCGCTCGGAATGACGGCTATCCTAAAGTCTCATAGTAGCAGATTCGGGAGCAGCGATGTTCGTCCGAATCGCGAGTCCTGTGAACCGATCCACGCGCTGATCTTTACCAATTCCCCATCGTCAGCGCCATCACCGCTTTCTGCACGTGCAGCCGGTTCTCGGCGATGTCGTAGATGGCGGAGCGCGGGCCAGAGGCGACCTCGTCCGTCACCTCGCTGCCCCGGTCCACCGGCATCGGGTGGGTGTAGATGGCGTTGTCGGTGCGGGCCATCCGCTCTCCGTTCGTCGTCCAGCCGGTGTAGGCCATCGCCTTTTCGATCTCGGCCTGCTTTTGCAACACGCCGTCCTGGTACGCCGCTGGCGTGACCCAGTTGCGGGAATAGACGACGTGCGCGCCGTTGTAGCCGCTGTCGGCGTCGTGTACGACCTCAAAGTCGGTCTTGTTCTCGGCGCAGTTCCGCTTGGTCCACTGGGTGACCTCCGGGTCGAGGTTGTACCCCTCCGGGTGGGCCATCGTGACGTGCATCCCCAGGCGAGAGGCGATGAGGAGCGCGGCCTGCACCGAACACCACGAGCGCGCCAGCGCGCCAGAGCCCCAGCTCAGCAGGAATTTCTTGCCGCGCAAGGCCTGGAAATCCGGGCGGCCCGGCCCCTCGCCGTACCACTCGGCCCAGCCCATCACGTCGGCCAGCGCCTGGCAGGGGTGGAAGCGGTCGTCAGCCATGTTGATGATGGGGACGTTGGACCACTTGGCATATTCGAGCAACATCTCGTCGCCCGCGCCATAGTGCGGGACCTTGTCCTCGAGGATGCGGATGCCGATACCGGCGACGTAGCGAGCCATCACCTGGGCGGCGTCCTCGATCGTTTCCCCGGCCTGCTTTTCCGTCTTGAAGCGGCCCGCCGAGGGGGTCATAAACTGCGCGTGGCCGCCCAGCTCGGTGGCTGCCGCCTCGAACGAGAGGCGCGTGCGCACCGAGGGGTTGTAAAAGAACATCAGAAAGGTCTTGTGTTTCAGGATACTCGTCCAGCGGTCGGAGAAGCGCTTCCGTTTCATCTTGGCGGCCAGGTCGAGCGCCGCCATCAACTCGTCCCGCGCCCAGTCCTGGGTGCAGATAAAGTCACGTCCGTATAGGTCCATTTGTTTCCTCCATTTCTACCGCATCACCAGACTCATCACCGCCTTTTGCACGTGCAGCCGGTTCTCGGCCTCGTCGTAGACGACCGAGCGCCAGCCGCTCTTGGGGTCGGTGTTGTCGATCACCTCGTTCGAGCATTCCCAGGCGCGGTCGGCGGGCAGGCAGTGCATGTAGATGGCGTTCTTGTCGCCCAACTCCATGTACTCGCGGGTCGCCTTCCAGCTCTTGTAGCTGTCAAAGATCTCCTGGGCCTTGTCCAGGCTGTCCTCGCCGACGGGGGGCTTGTAGATGGGAACCGCGGCCCAGGCCTTGGGATAGAGCACGTGAGCGCCTTCCGCCGCGCCCATAAAGTTGTCCGTCACCTCGAAGGAAGCGTCGTTCATCTCGGCGTAGGCTTTGCAGGCGGCGACGACCTCGGGGTCGAGCGCCATCTCTGGCGGGCGGGCGAGCACGGTGTCGCAGCCCATCATGGCGGCGGCGATGATGGCGCTCTGCGGGACGGCGCGCGGCTTGTGGGCGCTGGGGGAGTAGGCCCAGGACATTACGAATTTAACGCCCTTGAACCCGCCGAATTTCTCCTTGACGGTCAAGACGTCGGCCAACGCCTGGAAGGGGTGATACTTGTCGCACTCCATGTTGAGAATGGGAATGTCCGACCAGCGGGCGAACTCGTTCATCAGCGCGTTGGCGGCGCCATATTCCCATTCGACCGGGTCGCCGTAACAGCGAATGGCGATCGCATCCCCCATGCGGGCCAACACGCGCGCCACGTCGCTGACTCGCTCGGTGGAGTAGGCTACCTCTTTCCCCTCCATCGCCGGGGTGTAGATTTTGGACGGGTCCAAAAAGTGGGCGTGTCCGCCCAACTGGGTCATCCCTGCCTCAAAGCTGTTGCGGGTGCGCAAGCTCTGGTTGTAAAAGAGCATGAACAGGGATTGCGCGCGCAGGATGTGGTCGTGGAACTCGCCCACCGCGTAGCGGCGTTTGAGATCGAGCGCCACGTCGAGAATGGTTTCGACTTCTTCTTTGCTCCAATCGAGCAAGGTGAGCATGTCACGTCCGCGGAAATTGTCAGTCCTCATTTCGATTGCCTCCTGGGTAAGTTAGAGTGTAGCTTTTGGATAACATCTTTTTACCACGTCAGTAGTCGCGGTTTCCATACCGCGCGCTATAGAAAGCGCGGCTACTCAACTCATTTGAAATACATTCAGTGTTTTCTTGTCACGTCAACGACGCACGACGTGAAAGCGAAAAAAGTCAGGGACAAAATAGTTGCGCGAGAATTCGACGGCTATGCTTTCCTGGTCGAACACGATTTCTTCCAGCAACAGCAATGCCTGCTTGGGCTTGACGTCCAATTTTCCCGCCAGAAAAGAGTTGGCATTGATCGCCACGATGTCGGCTACGGCCTGGGCGATCTGAATATCCGGGTTTTGCCTCAACAAATCGAGCACCGATCCGTTGAATCTCTCATCCACGTCCGCTGGGGAAAGGATAGAGATGGGGATGACGTCGAGCATATACGCCACTGGCGCTCGATCTACCAGGATCACCCGGCTGACATTGGTCAAAAGATCGCCAGGAGTGATCTGTAGTTTGCGAGCCAGTTCTGGTTTCGCCGGTTCTTCCTGGACTTTTAGATCGTCGAACGTGACTTGCAGCCCTTGTTGGGCGGTCAATTCCAGGACGCTCTCCAACCGCTCCAGCCCGCTTTCGAGTTGGCGTCCATATCCGGGAGCGACAAAGGTGCCCACGCCGTGCTTGCGGACGATAAGGCCCTCTCGTTCGAGGTTGAGCAGCGCCTCGCGCAGGGTGGGGCGGGAGATGCCGAGTTGCGAGGCCAGATCGGCTTCGGAGGCAAGCTGCTCGCCGGGCTGAAAGGTCCCGTTTTCGATGAGGTCGAGTAGATATTCTTGCGCCTGGAGGGCGAGGGGAATCCGATTTCTTTTGAGCGGTTGCATCATGCTGCCCATTACCTGACATCATGCATCAGTAGCTTGACATCATACGTCTGACCTTTAGTATACGCCAGGGTGGGGGTTTTGTCAAGGCTGAAACGCTGAAAACGGATTTGTGGTCGACAGGGTTTTCAGCATCCTCAGTGCCTTCAGTGGCTCAGTGATCCAAAATAAGGCGTCAGGCAAAAACGATACCAATCGCCGCGCCTGAACTTGCCGATCAATTCCCGTCGCTCGACCGGCAGTTGCGCGGCGTCGCTGGCTGGCAACTTTGCCAGCAGAAAGGCGTCGCTGGCCGACAGGCCAAGCTCAAACGATTGGTTGATCTGCTCTACAATATCCGCTTGGAGCGCCTTGTATTTTCGCGCCAGTTCAACGTGGTCGATCTCGTCCAAAATCTTGTCCGCGATGAGCAAGCCGAGCACGTTCTTGAACCACTTGTTGGCGTACAGCGAGGGGATAGGCTCGCGGCAGAGCATGAACCCAACCCGATAGTAGAACAGGCCGTAGGGCTTGGAGAACGAGATCGCGGCGACGGCGACGTTAGGATGGCTCACGTCAAAAAGGCTCGGGCCGGTCGCGCTCAGGTAGGATAGGTCGTAGAACAGCTTGTGACCGGCCTCCGCGATGGCCTGCACTTTCTCTGGGGGCACGATCATGCCGTTGCGCGCCGAGGGATTCGACAGGAACCAGTGGCCGGGGGTGAGTGTGGCGGGATCGCAGTCGTAATCTACCTCGATAGTGGCGACGTTGCGCGTCCTGGCCGTCTCGCGATATCCCTCGTAATCCCCTTTCCAGACGTAAATCTGCTTCATTCCCTCGCTACGGAGAAAGGTCAGGTACTCGCGGATGCCCTCTTCCGATCCCGCGGTCGGGTAGCGGTGGGGAAATTGCGAGAGGTGCGGCACATCGTGTTGGTGCGCGGCGATCAGCTTTTCAATGATCGGGTGGTGAAAGTCGTCCAGCCCCGGGACGATGGAGCGCAGAAACACGTCGTGGGGATACTCCCTGGTGAGGTCCGTGATCAGCTCTCGGATTTCGGGGAGGTAGTAGCTGTAAACCGTGGTAATCGCTTTGAAAGTTTTCATAACAGAATTGCTCCGGGATATTGCCAATCGTAGCGCAGATGGCCGTCTGGGAAAAAGATCAACTGCCGCAGATCGTCCGACCGGGCGTCAATCGTCAGCGAGTCGGTCAGGCAGACGTTCTGGCCGCCCACGTCGTAGACGCGCGCGCCGTGGATCAAGGTCATCAGCAGCGCGCCGTTCGCTTCGAGAAAGCTGCGGATGTCGTCCATTTGTTCAGCCCGTAAGTGGTGTTGGCTCGTCCAGTCGTCGGTCTCTTTACTCCGGCTGCGCGATGGCTTGTTCACCGGGCGGATGGTCAACTGTTCGACCTGTTGCGCTCTGGCGAAAGCGATCAGTTCCTGCAAACTCTGGCGACCGTCGATGAACCCGTCGGCCAGAACGCAGGCCAGCCGCACCGAAAACCCGTATCCGTGCAGCTTATGGACGAGCGCCGGGAGGTCGATGTACTCCTTTCTGTGCGGCAGGTAGATGATCTGGTTCTTTTCCGGCAGGTAGTGGGAGATCGAGACGGCGATCGTCGTCAATCCCAGTTCGTACCAGTCGCGCAGATGCTTGTCATAGACGTCGGGCTGCTCGATCAGAAGGATGCCGTTGCTTTGCAACTCGATGATGGGGAAGGGAAACTCGGCGAGGGCGCGTAGGTATTTGGTGATCTGCTCAGGGAAGAGGGTCGGTTCCCCCTTTCCTGTGAGCATCGCGGTGGTGGTTCCACAGCGCGCGGCCAGGCGGCAGGCGATCTTGAAATTCCGCCAGTTCACCTCCGGCTCTTTCAACTGCGCGCCCAGCGGCGGCGTCATTTTCGAGATGCAAAAGGGGCAGCGAGCGTTGCACGCCTCGCTGCCGGCCAGAATGCTAAAGGTCTGAATTCGCATGCATGTTTCCTCTCAGGCCCTTGTATACTTGACCTCTCCTCCAACGATCGTATACACCACCTTTGTATCGAGGATCTCTTCGTCGGGAATCGTCATAATGTCCTGGGAAAGCACGGTAATGTCCGCTAATTTGCCCGGCGCGAGGGCGCCCTTGATCTCCTCCTCGAACGCCGCGAAAGCGTTGTTGATGGTGTAGGATTCGAGGGCTTGCTGCCGGGTCAGTCTTTGCTCGGGGAAAAAGACCGCGCCATCTTCCATCTTGCGTGTCACGAGGGCATAAAAGTTGGCGATTGAGTCGATGTCTTCGACCGGCGGATCGGTGCCGCTCATCAGCACAGCGCCCGACTGTATCAACGTCTGGTAGGGATAGCCTCGCTCGCGGAGCCGTTCCTGGCCGAGTCGATGGATCACCCACGGCCCGTCGGACGTGGCGAAAACGCCCCGCACCGAGGCGATGACTCCCAGGCTGGCAAAGCGCGGAAGGTCGTCGGGGTGGATCACCTGGCAGTGCTCGATCCGCCAGCGGGGGTCCCTCTTCTCGGGACCAAAAGCCGCCTCGTAGATGTTCAGCAATTCTCGGGCGGCCCGGTCTCCGATCCCCTGGATCGCCATCTGATAGCCGTGCTGGATCGCCAGATCGGCGGAGCGTTGAATCTCGGACACTGGGTTGACGATGAAACCTGTGCTATCCGGCGCGTCGCTGTACGGCTCCAGCAGCCACCCGCCGTGGACGCCCAGCGCTCCATCCAGCACCTTTTCCCCGATGGCGCGCACCGTCAGATAGTTGTTCCCGTAACCGACCAGCCGGTAGTCGGCCAGCCTATGCTCCATAACAGCGCTCGGTTCCTGGATGCAGACGTAAAGCCGGATCGGCAGGTTGCCCTCGTCCGCCAATTTCTTGTACAGGTCGATGGTCTCAAAGGTCTCGCCCATGTCGTGAAAGCTCGTGACCCCTTTGGAAAGGGCCTCGTCTGCCGCCAGCTTGACCTGTTGGCGCAGTCTTGCTTCGATGGCTTCCGGCGGGCGTTGGGCGCGATAGTCGGCGAGCGCCTGTCGCGCCGGTTCCTGGGCGGTTTCTCGCAGCATTCCGGTGGGGTGGCCCTGTTCATCGCGGAGGATTTCGCCGCCAACAGGATCGGGGGTCTCCCGCGAGATGCCGGCCAGCTCGAGCGCCTGCTGATTCACAAAGACGCCGTGCCCGCTGGCGTGAATCAGGATGATAGGGTTGTGCGGGCTCGCATCGCTCAAGCTCTGGTGAGTCGGCAGTCCCTTCACGCCGGGGGATGGCGGGCGATCCCACTTGCCCTGGTGCCAGCCCCGTCCCACAATCCACTCGCCGGGTTCCGCCTCCCGCACAGCGTCAGCCGTCAGGCTCACTACCTCGTCCCAGGTTCGAGTCTGGAAGAGATCGACGCCCATTAGCGAATCGCCGAGACTCATATAGTGGCCGTGGCCGTCTATGAACCCCGGAACGGCGAACTGGCCCTCGAGGTCGATCACCTGGGTATCCGCGTTGATGTGTGACTTGACCTCATTGTCGCTTCCGGTAAAGATAATCGTGTCGCCTTTCGCCGCCAACGCTTCGACCTGTGGGCAGGCGGGATCCATCGTGAGGATCTTGCCGTGTAACAGTACCAGATCAGCCATTCTGAACCTCCTGTAATTTGTCTTTCGAGACGCATGCCATCTATGCTACAAGTATGCTTTGTATGCTTCGATCTTGTCCAATAGCCGCGCCGCCAGGAACGGGCTGGCGCTGTGAAGCGCGTCGTGTATCTCGATCGCCTCCTCCCTGTAGCTCGCGATTTTCTCCTTTGTCCAGTAATAGGGTGGGGGGGCTAGGTTCGAGATCCGGTCGGCCAGCTTGACCATCCAGACCTCGCCGGGTTGCTGCTGAATCCTTCTCAGGCTATCCGGCATCTGCCGGGATTTTTCCAACGTCTCATCTTTGCTCAAGGCCAGAACTCCTTGAGCTACCGCTTTTCCAAATATAGCCTCGAGCTGTTCAAGAACTACGTCTGTATCTTCGATGACGTCGTGCAACAGCGCGCATTGTATCGCCAGGTTCCCGTCACGTCCCGGCTCCGCGCCCAGGGCGGCGATGACTTCCATGCTGACGAGGCTCGGGTGCGTGATATACGGCAGGTCTTTCCCTGGCACCGTCTGACCGAGGTGGGCCTGAGCCGCAAACCTGTACGCTCTGACGTAATCATCCTGTGACCAGTTCTGTTCCATTCCTAGTTTCTCCAGTGATTTTGTTCGCGTCATTCGGAACGTTGCTCACACCGGGCAATGTGAAGGCAAACGTGCTTCCCTGTCCAGGCTCGCTTTCCACTCCCACCTGTCCGCCTAACCTATCCATAATGCGTCGCACGATGGACAAGCCTAATCCGTGTCCTGTAGCTTCTGCTCGGTGCAGCCGCGTAAATGGGATGAACAGGTGTGCTTGTTCCTCTCGCTCAAGGCCGATCCCGTTATCCTTCACCCAGCAACGTGCAGAGCCATCCGGTTGTTCGGTCGCGCCGAGTTCCACGCGCGGTGGGCGACCGCCGTACTTGATCGCGTTGCTCAGATAATTCACCCATATCTCTTCTACCCACGGACCGTAGCCCCACATGGTTGGCCAGCTTTCCGGCAGAACGATCTCGGCCTGGTATTCCTCGATCGAGTGGCACAGCCGGTGCGTCGCCTGGCTCACAATCGCTCCCATGTCGAGCGGTTGGAGTTCGATCTCTTGGCACTGTACCCTGGACAGGAGGAGCAGTTCATCAATGAGCGAGTTCATCTCGCGGGCGCTCTGGGCGATCGTCTGCAAAAAGCTGAACCGCTCCTCCCGCGACATGGCTGCAAATTCCTCCTCTGGCAGATCGCTGCTGAGGTAGATCACATTCAAGGGGGTCCTGAGGTCGTGGGCCACCATGCGGGCAAAGGCGTCCAGTTCCATGTTTCTGGCGGTGAGTAGCACGTTGGCTTCCTGCAGTGCCTGCGTGATGCGCTCCAATTTGCGGTTCTTTTCCTCAATCACTCTCTGATACCCAAAGATCACCGAGCTTGTGACGTACGCGATGAAAAACCCACAGATGCCGGCGATGATAAAACCTACCAGAACCACGTCAACTCGGCCCAGGGCCAACAGGATGCTCTGTGTGATGAGCTCGGATAAGATGAACGATGCCAGGGCGACTTTTAGAGGGGTGTTCAGGATGGCGGAAAGAATCGCTTTCTTTTTGTTCATGGCATGTCTATCTACTCGTGCATATCTTGAATCTCAAGTCTCTCGATAACTGTTAGATATAGCGTTCCATTGCTTTTCCAGGATTCGTTGAGCCTCGGTCCAATACTCATAAAAGGGATAGGCTACAGCTTGTATGAATCCTTCCATCTCTCTCTGTGAGAGTCCGGGCGGCGGTATCTGTAATTTGATAGATACTTTGTTTTCACTCACTACCTCCATGTCCGGCATCAAGGAGGGCGGAGGAGGCAGCAGGGCGCCAAGGCTGATCACGATGGGTTTTAGCGAAGGGAGAGTAATGCGCCACTCTCCTTCAAAAATGTCTACGGGTGGCAGGGTGTACTTGTAGGGGTGAAATCTCTCGACTCTAATTTCCTTTGACATACCCTCTCCTTCATCCGCCCGCGCGTATCAGAGCACAGAATACATCTTTCTAACCCGTTTGAACGGGTTTCGTCGTGTTAGCGGGGCGTTTCAACGCGCCGCCAGGGGGATGTCTGAACAGTAAAAATACGGCAGTAGTATAGTCCCTTCTTGCGCAAAAGTCAAAATCTCGGATCCCGGTGTGTGGATACTCGGGTGATGATGAAAGCGTCTGTTCAGAAACCGAGTTGCCGAAATCGGCGCTAGGAGTACAATAGCATCCATAGGTGAGCATCTTGGAAACGATAGGAGTTACAGGTGAACGAAGAAAAACATGTCCCGACGATTGACGAGTTGATCGAACTGCCACGGCCAGGAGATGCCCAGATCGCGCCCGATGGCGCGCGCGTGGCCTACGTCGTGAGGACGCCCGACTGGGAGAAGAACGAGTACACCTCGCAAATCTGGCTGGTCGAAACGGCCCCCGCCCAGGCGAGACCGCGCCAATTGACTTTTGCCCGGCCCTTGAACGACGGCGTGCAATCCAGCACGTCGCCGCGCTGGTCGCCGGGTGGTCAGTGGCTCGCCTTTCTCTCCAAGCGCGAGGGCGATGAGCACGTCCAGATCTACCGCATGTCGCCCTTTGGCGGCGCGGGTGGCCGGACAGCTCGAGGAACAGGGATTACGCAACTTGGTGGTCTACACCGGCAAGACGGAGGAACACCCAGAGTCGCTGATCTATTTGGGCTGTCTGCACGTTGCAGCGGGAGCGGTCGGCAACGTGACCGTCGAACATCGCGAGATAGCTGAAGATGGCTGGTAGCCCTATGGAGAAGATGCACGTGGCAAGATTCCAGACCGTCCAGGCGAAATTGGAAATAACAGACAAGGAGTAGAATATGCTTCCTACGAAAATCGCCGTCATCGGCGCGGGCAGCGCCATCTTTGGGCTGAACACCCTCGCCGCGCTCGTGCGCAGCGAGCGACTGCGGGGCAGTCATCTGGCCCTCGTGGATCTCAACGCCGAGGCGCTGGCGCTGGTCGGACGGCTGGCCGACCGGCTCAACCGGGAATGGGACGCGCAGATGACCATCACCACCCACACGCATCACGCCGACGCTCTCGACGCTGCCGAGTTCGTCGTTCTCTCCATCGAGGCCCCGCCCCGCGAAAAGCTGTGGCGTTCGGATTACGAGATCCCGCTCAAGTACGGCGTGCGCCAGCCCTACGCCGAGAACGGCGGGCCGGGGGGCTTTGCCCACGCCGCCCGCAACATCGGCCCGGTGATGGAGATCGTGCGCGATATGGAGCAGGCCTGCCCCGACGCCTGGCTGGTCAACTTCACCAACCCGATGACGCGCATCGTGGACGCCGTTGCCCGCTACAGCGATATCAAGGTCGTCGGTCTCTGCCACCAGATCTATGTTGGGTACGCGATGGTGGGACTGGCGCTGGCCGACGATCTGGGGGTCGAGGTTCCCGAGGGTTTTACCAACACCCATGCCTCTCCCTCCACCATCCCGCCCCGGACACAGGTGGCGCGTCGGGCGGTGGAGCTTTTGGACATCAAGGCCGCTGGCCTCAACCACTTTACCTGGATGCTCGACCTGCGGGACCGGCGTACCGGCGAGGATCTCTACCCGCTCTTTGCCGAGCGTTGGGCAAACCTGGATCCCGGCTTTGAGCCGCTCTCCCGGCGTGTCTACGACGTCTTTGGCCTGTTTCCCATCCCCGGCGACGAGCATCTGTGCGAGTACCTCCCCTGGGTCAGCGATCCGATCACCAAGCCGTGGGACAAGTACGACCTCAGCCTCTACGAGTGGGATCTGTGGGAGCAGTTGCGCGACGTTTTCCACGCCGACATCGCCGGGATGGCCGACGGTCGGACGACCATCGAACACCTGCGCGACGCCGACAGCGAGGGGGCGTTGGAGATGATCGAAAACATCGCCGGGGCGGGGGACCATTATCATCTGGCGGTGAACCTGCCCAACCAGGGCTATATCTCCAACCTGCCGGAGGACGCTATCGTCGAGGTTCCGGGCCTGGTCAGTGGGATGGGCGTGCGTGGGGTGGGCGTGGGACCGCTGCCGGAACCCATCGCCGAGCTGTGCCGCCGGGAGATCGGCGTGGTGCGCCTGTGCGTGGACGCCGCCGTGCACGGCGACCGGAAGGCCGCGCTCCAGTGCTTGCTGCTCGACCCCGTCGTCACCGACCTGGACGTGGCGGAACAGATCCTCGACGATTACCTGGAGACCTATCGCGAGCACCTGCCGCAGTTTTGGGCGTGAGTGAACCATGATTGACGAACGGTTGTACGAACGATTCCGCGAGATCGGGCGCGACCTGTACGTGGACCGGCTCGTCAGCTCGCACGGAGGCAACATGAGCGTGCGTCTGGGCGACCGGGTGGTCATCAAGCGGCACGAAGCCATGCTGGGCCGACTCTCACCTCACGATCTGATCGAGACGGGCCTGGAGCGCGACGACGGCAACGCGGCGTTGGCCTCGACCGATCTGAGCGTCCACCGCGCGATCTACCAGGCGACGGCAGCGCTGGCGATCGTCCACGCCCATCCCCGCGTGTCCATCGCTCTCTCGTTCAGCCGGGACGAGATCGTGCCGCTCGACCACGAGGCCTCTTGTTTGCTGAAAAAGATACCCGTCGTCGAGACGGCCTCCGGCGGCTCCCAGATGGCGCAGGCCCTCGCTGAATCGCTCAAAGAGCACCGGATCGTGATGCTGCGCGGACACGGCAGTTTTGCCGCCGGGCAGACGCTGGAGGAGGCCTTCCAGTGGACGAGCGCTTTGGAGGAGTGCAGCCAGATCATCCTGGCGGCCAAGTTGATCGACGAGCCTTTTATCGAATATCGGTAACTGCTCAGGCCGTTGAAGCGAGCGCTGGTTGAGTAGCCGCCACGCTTTTTTGGTGGCATATCGAAACCAAGCGAGATCACAAGGAGCGAGCGATGCGCATACACCTGGCTTATGGCCGCGATGGTTTGTGGATGGATCTGCCTGACGACGCGCCGGTGACCGTGATCGAGCCGCAGTTCGTGCCCGGCCTCCCCGACGAGCGGGCTGCGCTGATAGCGGCGTTGCGATCCCCCCTGGGCGCGGCTCCCCTGCGCGAGCTGGTGCGGGCAGGCGACACGGTCGCCGTGGTTTTCAGCGACCTGACCCGCCCGATGCCCAACGACCGCGTGCTGCCGCCCCTGCTGGATGAGCTGAGTGCGGCTGGCGTGTCTGACGGAGAGATCGTACTCGTCAACGCGCTGGCCACGCACCGCCCCCAGACCGACGCCGAGCTGGTCGAGATGCTGGGGAGCGAGATCGTCGCCCGGTACCGCATCGTGCAGCACGACGCCTGGGACGACGACGAGTTGGTCGAGGTCGGCGAGAATCACGCGGGCCGTCCGGTGCGGGTCAACCGCGCCTACGTGGAGGCCGCGGCGCGCATCTTGACCGGTTTCATCGAGCCGCACTTTTTCGCCGGGTTCAGCGGCGGCCCCAAGGCGGTGTTTCCCGGCATCGGCGACATCGAGGCGATCCTGGACAATCACGGCGGGGCCTTGCTCGCCGATCCGCAAGCCACCTGGGCTGTTACGAAGGGGAACCCGTTGTGGGAGGAAATACTGACCGTCGCCCAGTACACCGCGCCGACCTTTTTGCTCAACGTCACGCTGAACCGGGAGCGACAGATCACGGGGGTATTTGCGGGCGACCTGGTGACCGCTCATCGGGCAGGGGCGGCCTTTGTGCGGGAGACGGCCATGCAGCCGGTGGCGGAGCCTTTCGACGTCGTCATCACGTCGAACAGCGGCTACCCGCTGGACCTCAACCTGTACCAATCGGTCAAGGGAATGTCGGCGGCGGCCCAGATCGTGCGGCCAGGGGGCGACATCGTCGTCGCCGCCGAGTGCTGGGATGGCATCCCCTCGCACGGCGAGTACCGGCGTCTGTTGTGGGAGGCAAGCTCGCCCCAGGAACTGCTAGATACGGTGATGGCGCCTGGCTTTCGCTGCCACGACCAGTGGGAGGCCCAGGTCCAGGCTCAGATACAGCTCAAGGCCAGCGTGCACGTCTACGCCGACGGACTGTCGGATGAGGAATTGCAGCGGGCGCTGGTGATCCCTTGCCGCTCCATCGAGGAGACGGTGGCCCGGTTGCGGCGTCAGAATCCCAATGCTACCATCGCCGTCCTGCCCGAAGGCCCTCAGACGGTGCCCTTTGTTCAGGTTCGTGGTAACGGCCGTAGTAACGACTTTAGTCGTTTGGACCGTCCAACCAGCCCAACCAGCGACTAAAGTCGCCACTACCGCCTGCACGGCAAATTCAATCCCGTCCATCAATGGCCTTGCTCAATTCCTTTCGGCCCCGGTAACCGAACAAGATGATTGGAATCTGGAAAATGATCCAGACAACCGGCCCGAATAGTTGTGATTCGTACCCCGAGGGCCTGGTAATCAGCATTTCCAGAACACTTATCGATGTGATCACGAAGGTGATCCCTCCCAGGATCATAGCCGCCAGGAAACCCCAGTGGATCTCTCGCGCACATATCGGGATCAGAATCAGGCTGGCCACAGTCACGACCGTGTGACGGCGCGCCCCCAGGGTGACGATGTCGCTTAGCGTGCTGGTGGATTTGAAAGCAAAGCCCAATTCAAGACCCATCAGAATCCAAAAGACAGAGTTCGAGTCCGATGACAACGCCCAGGCTGTGAGTGGAAATCCTTCTGCTCATAGCCCTCCCTATGCTCCGACGGTGATGGACTGCCAAAACAGCCCGCTCTTGAGTTCGTACCGGTCAATGCCTTTCCTGGTCAAAAGGTCACGTATCTCCGCTGGCGTGTAGGCGGCCCTGATTGAAGTGATAAAACCATCCTGGGATGGTATCCAGTACAGCCACCAAACTCTCCTCAGATCGTGGATGAGCAGCGCGCCTCCAGGCGCGACGGCGCTCAGGAGGTTCTCGATCACGCTCTCAGGATCGTCCCAGTGGTGGAGAGAGTAGGTTGAGTAGACCAGGTCGAACTGGCCGAGTTGGCTCAGCAATTCCGCGTCGGTGGCGTCCCCTTCGACGAGCTTGATCCGGTCCGCCAGCCCCTCGCTCTCAACTTGCTCCTTGGCGACCGCGATCATGGCGGGCGAAAATTCGACAGCCGTGATGTGCGCTTTCGGTATTGCCTGAGCGACCATGGTGGTCAGGACCGCGGGTCCGGCTCCCACGTCGAGAAACTGGCCCGTGGCTCCTCGGCGGTTGATTCCCCTCACGATGACGTTGTATCCCATCCGCATGAACGGCGACCTGGCCTCTTGGGCGTAAGCCCTCGCGCTTTCTATTCCGACAAAACCTTGCTCGCGCTCCTCTACGATCCGCTTGGGCATTTGCACCTCCTCATAAAACTTTTGTGAGTATCAATGCCGCTCGAAAACAAAATGGCGAGTCGAAGCGCCACCCACGATACGATTGCCGACATCGTGGCGATGAAACGCAACTTTTTCTGGCAAGTCAAATCTTTCAGCTTTGTTGCTCGTCAGATGGCAAATGGTGTAACTCTTCTAGCGCCGATTCAATCCATTGCAATTCCCATTCTATGTGAGCGATGCCATAGTCCAGCGTGAACTGCCACAGGCGACGGGTTCTTTCGGAGCGCTCCTCCGCGAATCGTCGTTCAATGACCGCCTGTACGCCGGTGCGAAACAGCTCCAGCTTTTGGCGTAATTTTTGGGCGCGCGCCTCAAACAGGGCGGTGATCTCCTCGTCGGGGAGTTGATGGGCGAAAAAGACCTGGACCAGCCACTTGTGACGGATCCTGGCCAGGTCGAGCGGCGTGGTGAGCCAGCGGTGTAGCTCGGCCCGACCCTCGTCGGTGATGTGGTAGACCTTGCGATCGGGGCGGTCCTCTTGCTCCACCATCTCCATCCACACCCACTTTTCTTCTTCCAGACGCTTCAGCGTGCGATAGATCTGGCTCTGTGGAGCTGACCAAAAGTGGCGCACCGATTCGTCAAAGAATTTCTTCAAGTCGTAGCCTGTGAATGGCCGATAGGTGAGAAATCCCAGGATGGCGTGTTTTAATGACAATCTTATTCTCTTATGCTAATATGTCTTTGATGGTATATATACTTTGTGTTATATAATACAAGGTACATACTACCACAATCTCTTGGTATTGTCAAGGCGGTCAATCAAAATGTCAGTTAAAGTTCAAAAGTGAACCATTTAAGGCTGAAAGGTGAACCGTTTCTGGTTGAAAAGTGAACCGGTCATGATAGAGTTCTCCCAAGCTAATCCTAGATCCCAGGAGGAAGAAAATGGTTC
>DAOTUB010000300.1:0-17828 GCA_034437455.1 Anaerolineae bacterium
CCCCAGGCCGCTCAGTGAGAGCGGCGCAGCTCCAGATAAAAGCAGCGGCAGAGAAAGCAGCAGGAAGATCACCATCAGCGCGTGGGCCAGATAACTGCTCGTGTGCAACAGCGCCATCGCTTTCTGACCCCATCCCAGTCTTTGGCTGCGCAGGATCGGCCCGGCCAGTTTGCGCAAGGTCTGCACCGAACCCTGCGCCCAGCGCGATTGCTGCCGCTTGAAGGCCGCGATCTGAGGCGGCAACTCGGCGGGCGCGTCCACCTCTGGCAGAAAGAGGAACTCCCACCCGGCCAACTGGGCGCGGTAGCTTAGATCCAGGTCTTCTGAGAGCGTGTCGGCCTGCCACCCGCCGCTGCTCTCGATGCAGCGCTTCCGCCACACGCCGGCCGTGCCGTTGAAATTCATCAGTAACCCAGAGCGACGCCGTCCTCCCTGCTCGACGACGAAATGACCGTCGAATGCCATCGCCTGGGCGCGGGTCAGGGGGGAATAGCTGGCGTTGAGGTGCGACCAGCGCGCCTGCACCAGGCCCAACTGCGGGCGCTCCCAAAAGTGCGGCACGGTCTGGAGCAAAAAGTCGGGGTGAGGGCAAAAATCGGCGTCGAAGATGGCGATGTACTCGCCGCGCGCTTGAGCCATTCCCCAGGCCAGCGCCCCGGCCTTGAAGCCGCTGCGGTTTGGCCGCCGCAGCACGATGATGTCGGTTCCACGCTCGCGGTGGAACGCCGCCCGGGCTTGTGCCAACTCGCTTGTCTCGTCGGTAGAATCGTCCAGAATTTGGATGTGCAGCCGGTCGCGGGGATAATCGAGCGCAGCCATGGCATTGATGACTCGCTCGATCACGTGACGCTCGTTATACACGGGTACCTGCACGGTGATGGTTGGCAAATTGATTCTCCCCCCCTCTAATCCCCCCCATGGGTGGGGAGGTTGAGATCGTTGCTCCCTCCTCCCTTGGGGGAAGCCTGCCCCGAGCCTGTCGAAGGGGATTGGGGTGGGGGATGAGGTTTTTTGTCGGTGGCGTAGGTAGAGGAAAGCCAGGATGAAGGAATTCAACCCGTAGACCGCCAGCCAGAGAGTGACCAGGGAGTGGATGAACGTCAGAACGGTCACCTCAGTTCCAGCAGTTCGTACACGGTGATCGGTTCGCTGAATCCCTTGGCCTGGATCGGCGGGAGGGGTTGGGCATGGACGTGCGGTTCTACTCGCCGGTAGGCTGCATGTGAAAGCAGGATCTGTCCTGGCGCGGCTGCTTCTTGCAGCCGTTTCGCCAGATTCACACTGGAACCAATCGCCGTATAGTTCATCTGATGTTCGGTGCCGATGTTGCCCACCACGGCGTCCCCAATGTTGATGCCCACTCCGTAGGAAAGCTGATAGGCTGGAGGCATTTGTTCGTGGAGCCTGGCGACTCCTTCCTGTATCTTGAGCGCCGCTCGTACCGCCCGCAAGGTGTGATCGGTCTGGGGCAACGGTGCATTGAAAAGGGCGACCACACAATCTCCCAGAATCTTGTCGAGCGTTCCTTCCTCAGACAGCACCGCCTCGCCGCCGACGTTCAAATACTGATTGAGCACCTCTACGAGCGTTTCAGGCGCGTACTGGCGGCTAAAGCCGGTGAAACCGCGGATGTCCGCAAACAGACTGGTGATTTCCTGTCGCTGTCCACCCAGTCTTAGTTCCTGGGGATCGAGTGGCAATTGCTCGATGACGGCCGGCGATACGTAGCGTTGAAAGAATTGATAGCGGGTCTCGAGCCGGCGTTGTTCCGTGAGGTCATCGACCACGATGGCGACGCCCTGCGTCTCGTCGTTTGCGTCTTTCAGCGGCGAGAGGCTGGCGCGCAGAACGACCTGCTCGCGGTTCGAGAAGGATAACTCGCGCTCGAATCCGACCACCGGCTCTCCCCTTGTCGTGACCTGGTCAACCATGGGCCACAACACGTTGGTTAGCGGCGATGGAAGGGCATCCACGAAACGTGAACCGATGATGGCGCTCGCCGATCGCTGTAGAACGCGCTCGGCGGCCCGGTTGAAGAGAGTGACCTGGTTTTGAATGTCGGTGGTGATGACGCCGCTGGTGATGGAGGCAAAGATGTTGTCCATCAGCGCCTTGGCGTTGGCGACCCTTTCGAACAGGAGCGCGTTCTCGATCGCCACGGCGGCCTGGCCGGCGAAAGCGGCGAGCAGGTCGCGATCCCGGTCTTCAAAGAGGCCGGTGAGGATGCGGTTGTCGGCATAGATCACGCCGGTAACTCGACCGCGCACTCGGAGCGGCACGCACAGGATGGAGCGCAGATTGTAGCCGATGACGCTCTCCTGGGCGCTGAAACGGGGATCCATCTGGGCGTTCGTGGTGACGATGGGCTGGCCGCTGGTGGCCACCTGGTCAACGATGCTCCGACTGATCTCGAAGGAGGATGAGGCGATGGTCTCACGATCCATGTTGCGGGCAGCCCGGAACTCGAGCTCGCCCGTGTCTGGATCTACGAGCATCAGGAAGGAGCGTTCGGCCCCCGTAAGGTGAATGATCTGGTCCATCACTTCGTTCAACACCTCGGTCATGTCGAGGGAGGAACCGATAGCCTGACTGATGTCGTACAGGGCCGCCAATGCATCCCGTTCGAGCGCCTGATTCGTCAATTCCTGTTCGAGATTGGCCAGCAGATTCTGGAGATTCGATAGGTGCCGGGAAAGCTCGTTGATCATTGCATCGGCGCCACGGTATCGGGCAATGATGTGAGTGACGCCGGCCAACCCCTCGCGCAGGGCAGCGATGTTATCGTGGCCGGGAGCTGTGATTTGGGAAGAAACATGGTTCATTTTGCACCTGCCTGTAAATGGCTAACTGCTGGCGACTATTATACCGCATCTTTTCCACTCAAGCAAAAGAGTCATGGTGTTCATGGAGCCGAGGTGGTCAATCTCCCACGTCCAACGATCTGGCGACGTGGGAGTTGCATGTCTCCGGTTTATGGAGATGACGCAGGGAGAGGTACTTGGATCGGGGTCTTATACGCCTAAAGATTTCATAGAGGTCAGGCGTGATGCCAGGTCGCGCAATTGGGTAAAGCTGATGGGCTTGAGAAGCACCAGGTCGGCGTCTTCTCGGAGCGTTTCGGCCAGGCGGGCGTCAGCGGTGGCGACGATGACGCGGGTTTCCGTCAAGTGGGGATCGCTGCGAATTTGCTGCAAGATACTCGTTCCTGCTACGCGGGGCAGATGCAGGTCCAGTACGACGACCTTCGGCGTCGTGGAGGATAGCCACATGAGGGCCGTGTCGCCAGCCCGGACGATTTGGGTCTCAAATCCGGCTGCCTGCAATGCTTCGGCAAAGATGATGGACAAGTCGTAGTCGTCTTCGACAATCAGCGCCAATGGATTAGTCATGTTGGAATCTCCTACCGGATAATTTTAACAGACGCGCCAGATTACGCAACTGTCTAAAGGTGACGGGTTTGACGAGAATTTGAACGGCCGCTCTCTGAAGAAAAGGGGAGTCGGCCAGGGCTGCATCTCCAGTGACGACGATGACGCGCGCCTTTGCCAGCCGGGGCTCGTTGCGAATTTGACGCAAGATGCTCATGCCCTCCACTCGCGGAAGGTGTAGATCTAAGACAACGATATCCGGCGCAGAGGTCTCGAGCCATTCAAGGGCTTTATCTCCTGAACGGATGATTTCGGCCTCAAATCCAGCCGCCTGTAATGCTTCGGCAAAGATAATCGACAGATCATAATCGTCTTCAATGATCAGTGCCAATGAACTATTCACGGTGCTGCCTCCTGTAGTGATCGAGTTTTTTGACGTTGTTTTTCGATGACTCCTATACGTAAGCAGGCAGAGCGATTGGAAGGACGATGGTGAATGTGCTTCCGCGCCCTAGCTCACTTTCCAATTCAATTCTTCCGCCCATCATATCGGTCAGTTGTTTTACAATGGACAGCCCTAGCCCTGCACCGGTGTACTCCCGCACGAGCGGTTCATCTGCTTGCCGAAAAGGCTCAAAGATGTACGTCTGAGCTTCTGGCGAGATGCCGCGGCCGGTGTCGGACACTTCTAACACCCAATGAGTTTCGTCAGCCCGATAGGTTTGTACGTGTACTTTTCCCTCTTCGGTGAATTTGATCGCATTGCCTACCAGGTTAATGAGGATTTGTTGTAATCTACGTCGGTCGCCAAGCAGTGTAGGGGGGAGGTCGTCGGCAACGTGGCTCGTCAGCTCCAGCCCTTTCGGTTGTGCCAATACATCCATCACGCCGAGCACGTCCTTAACCAGATCGGATGGGACCAGTGGAAGCGCGTTGAGCGTCAGCGTGCCAGCCTCAATTTGGGCTTGATCCAGTAGATTGCCGACGAGACTCAACAAATGCCCGGTATTGGCGACGATGCGTTCCAGGACACCGGACTGTCTTTCCGAAAGCGGGCCATAAACGTTTTCTTGTAGCATGTCCGCATAGCCCAGGATCGCGTTCAGCGGTGTGCGCAGTTCGTGGGAGGCGATGGACACAAAGGTGCTCTTCATAAGATCGATTCTGGCCTCGCGGGTGAAATCGCGAAACACGGCTACGGTGCCGATCTCCTTGCCAGAAGCAACGTGAACGGGAGCGACGCTGGCCGAGAGTGTCTTTTCTCCCCACTCGAACTTGATGCTAGGGTGGTGGGTTTCTCTGTTTTTTAGCAGGGCGACGAGCGTTTCCTGATCGGCGGCGTTCATCTTCTCCGCTATCAGGGTTTCGATGTTGCGGCCTGTGATTTTGTCGGCAGGTTGTTCCAGGAGGCTGGCGATGGCGGGATTGGCGACAATGGCCTGGCCGGTGTTGTCAAAGACGATGACTCCATCGGCGATGCCTTCGAGGATGGCCTGATTTCTGCTGAAAGCCGCGGCCAGTTCCCGAGTGCGCTCCTGCACGCGCTGGTCGAGTTCCAGGTTGAGGATGCGCAAGTCTCGCAAGGCGTCCTCCAGGCTGCGGGCCGAGAGCCAGGCTACCAGGGCGACGGAGAAGAAACCGAGTATTGTCGGCACAGGAGGTACGGCTTGCAGCGCGTTCAAGGCTATCACCGAGACCACCAGGCTGCTCAGGCCGGCTACGATGAAACTGGCCCAGGGCAGCAATATGACGCTTGCCATGAGGATCGGAATGGTGAACAGAAACAAGCTGCGGCCCTCCACGACGTTTCGTGGCGTATCCGTAAAGCCCGAAACCACGATCAAGATGAGCAAGAGCAGGGCGCCGGCAAACTGGCCTGACCAATAGCGGTTGATGGCGTAGATGATCACGACGCCGACTAAGGTAAGCAAGCAGGCTATAGGCAATGTCAGGCCTTGCATTTGGAATTCTTCCAGGCCGGCGGTGGCAACGAGAATCACTGCCAGCAAGATCAAGGCTGTCATAACCGCGATGCTTATCAGCAGGATGTTCAACAGCCTGCGGCGACGAGCGTCGTCGGGATCTGCCGAGGGCACATTCAATAATTGATTAAGGGTTACCATTTTGCTATTCCATTCCGAATGCTACTGGCCTTTCTGTTACGGAGAGCGGCCAAAGGTTTCGCTGTACAGGATCAGCGCAGCCAGGATCGTTGAGCGGACCACGGCGTAAGGCGTGAACAGGCATTTAGCGATCCAGAATTCAGGATGTGTCGCATCATCTAGCGAGTACGCGCGCGCCAGGAAATCTGCACCTCGATGTAGCACATCCGGGTCAATCGGCTCAAAGCGGTGGCAGTGGAGCAGAGCCATCAGGGCGTAGGCGGTTTCTTCGGGAGTTCCCTGTCCAAAAAAGCCCCACGACCCATCATCCCGTTGAGTGTGCAGACACCAGTCGATCACGTGGCGGTGCGCAAGAGCCAAGTGAACGCCTGCTTTTAGCATTGCGACCAGCGCGTGGGATGTGGCGTAATAGGGCGAGGCATGCCACTTGTCGATCCAATAGACGTTGTATTTGCGATTATCGAGCAGCATAATGACGATTTGTTCTTGCACCCGGTGTTTATCTGGATAGTTGGGCATCAGGTGTAAAGCTTCCAGGGCGTGAGCATTGGTACTCACGCTGACGTTTCGTTCATAATCCCAGGTGCGAAAGACACCCTTTCTCTTGTCTTCGAACTTGGCGAGAATGAGTGGGTCGACGTCGTACCCGGCGGCAAGTAGCACTCGGCAGCACACGGACGTTGTGTCGCCATCGGGAACTCTAAACTCTGGATCCATGCCTGCGCCGTTAGGCCCCAAGTCATTCTGTAGCTCTTGCCAGATGTGCTCATCCGCGAATTCTGTGATCGGCAACCCAGAAAAAGCCAGATTATTTAATACCCAGGTTAGTTCAAAGGTGCGAAATGGATACACGGTGATCACGTGCTCCATATGATTTTGTACCGTTTCCAGGTAGGTCAATGCGCGGTCATCGTGATGGTGGTTGAGCAATAAGTAGTAGGCTGTGGTAGCCGGTGAGGTGCCCAGCGATCCGGTATGGGTCAACGCTGCCTGGAGTCGCTCTGGATCTCCGGAACGACCCAAGAATTCCAGGGAGTAGACGGTAGAGATGAGAGGGGAATAGAGCATACCGCGTGGAATCAAACGTAACTTGGCGGTTTGAATTTTTCCATAACCGTAGCTGTGAGTTGGCGTATCCAATCCCAAGGCCCGAGCCTCTCCCAGCAGCGTGGGAAAGATCAACTCGAATCCCGAGAGTTCGAATGGATCCTGGGAGAGCAGGTGTAAATGACGCCAGAGGTACTGCTCGGCGCGCAGGATCGCTCGGTCAACCTGCCGGCCGTGACCATTTTCGCGCAGGGCAATGACGGCTGCCAGCGTGCATATGATCCGGTCGTGATAATAGACGATCTCGCCTCCCCAACTACCATCGGAACGCTGATGTTCTATCAGCCATTCGATCAAGTTGGGCCAGCGCGGGTTACCGTTGGGCGATGTGCGCAGTCGGGCCAGCCAGGCAATGTCATATGAGCTGGGTCCCATACGTTGGTCGAGATTCTTTACCAGTTGTTTGGCTTCTTTTATATAGTTCATGTGGTTTTTTGCAAAAATGGATCTGATTACTCTACGGATAATGGGCCGGTGTGGTCCTAGCCTGCGTGTGCCTATTCATCTATCATGTGGGGCGGCAGTTCCACTTGAGGCAACGGGTACCAAAAGTTTCCGCTCTTGTGCTTGCGCCCCAGACCAAGCACCTGATGGCGGTTCAAGGTGTAAAAATCCCCCAGGATCTGCCAGTTTTCTGGCAGGAGCGCGTCGTAATCGGCGTCGTACACCCGGCGGGCGTACAGGTGATCATACAGAATGGTCCGCAAGGTATACGTGTTAAGGTAGGGAGAGGGACTGACGGTAAAGTATAGATCCTCGTTGCCGGTGGCGATCAGTGGCATGTCGAATGCGGCAGGGCGATCAAAGCCGATGAAAAAGTCTATCGGCTTTATGTACTCGCCATAATAGGATTCTACAATCTGCTGTTTGTTGGGCAGATGGCCATGTTCCTGGTAAAAACGGACGCCAATTTCGGCGATGGTCTCTGCGGGGTCGTGAGCGCAGATGCCAAAGAATAAGCGATAGCGACTGTGAGAGGCCGTGCGCCGAGTCAGTTCTTCGTAGGCGTCCAGCGCGTGGGCATAGGATTTAGTCTGGAGATACCGCTGCGCGTCCCCATAGATGCGCACGCGAACGTCGTACTCGTCATAAAAGTCCACAAAGTCCTGGTTTTGGGCAAACCATACCAATGCCTGTTCCATCAGGACTTTGTAATCATCTCCACGTTCCAGTAGATCTGGCCCAAAGATCGGTGTTAACAGCGTGTCGATGCCATGATCAAAGAACAGTTTGTAAAGCTCGATGTGCCGCCGCCCGCTGATTTGTAAATAGGCTTTTGTGAATTTCGTCGTTGCCTGCTCTGGGTATTCCAGCGCAAACCAGCGCCGGGTGCCATTGATGGGAAACACACACACTTTTGAACCGTCCTGACGCACGCGCTCGGCCACTTTTTCGGCGGGCCAGCTTTGGAATTCTTCTAATGTTGGAACGGGCTGTTCTGGTTGTTTCATGTTTTTTATCCTGGATTCATGGTCAGGTGGGTCGCCAGTTTATGGAATCTACCTGATGGGTCGGCGCAGAAACCCATAGACGCCTGACCAGCAGCGCGTAGAACGTCAAAATCACGATCATGACGATGGGAATGTGCATGCTGAGGTCTGTCAGTATATACGGACCGGGTAAAATGGTATTCAGGCCCCCAAAAGCGAGTACGGCTCCCAAGAGTCGTAGGGGATCGATCGAGATGTAGGGTATCCATATGGCCCAGACCAGGATTTTGGCGCGATGTCTTTCTAACGTCGCCAACAAGTACGTAAATACCGCAATGCCCAACGATACTTCCCACACCATGTCCAGCCAGATAAAGGCTCCCAGGTATAGAGCAAAGGCAAGGTCTAGACTTATTTGGGGAGCGTCCTGACCAGAATGTCCAATGGGTTGGAACAAATAGCGCAAGACGGTTGCCGCCAATGGTATCAGAAGTAATACTTTGATGCCCGTCGCCAGACGCATCGCGCCGGGCGTCACGCCCAGCAAGTAGACGACGATTTGCACGATCGAGTGATTGTAGCCTAAAAACCCCCGATCGGGACCGCGCCAGGGAAAGTCATGGCTCAAACGGGGCAGGAATTGGAAATAATCAACGTATTGTTGCCATCCATACGCAGGCCCGATCACCAGAATCGTCGCTCCCACGACAACGACGTAGGTCACCAGGGTCAGGGCGATCAACTTGAAAAAGAAACGGTGTCGGCCCAGCAGCAAGGGCACAGCGGCGGCAAAGGCCCATTGGGGTTTGGTCTGAAGAGTGATGGACAGCCAAAGGAGCGACCATCCCAGGCGCTCGTTCAGGACGGCGTCGATGAGCAACGTGCTCAGCAAGGCCGTGATGGTGTAGATGTTCAGGTAGCCCAGATCGCTCCAGAACGCGGGAAAGATCAACCAGACGGGAAGGGTCCACGCGAGTATCTCGCCGGCCCGGTCGAGGTTCAGCCGGCGAAAGATTCGGCCCCACCAGACGTAGAGCAGGGCGTATGCAGCGATGTGCAACAGGGTGTGGATGATGGTCACGGCAACAGGAGATAGCCAGAGGAAAGGAATACAGGCCAGTGCAAAGGATGGCGCATATTGATAGAGTCCTTCCAGTTGAGTAAAGGAGCCTTTGGGATACAGATCCTGCCCAAGCTGAAATCGTTTTGCAGCGTCCAGATAGGCCTGGAGATCGACAGGCATCATCGGCCCCTCAACGCCGGCCCATCCAGGCATGCCGCCCATCACGTTCTGTTCGGGGAACAGCATCACCGCCAGGTAGACGCCCTGCACCGCCAGGCGCAGTACCGTGTAGACCAGGGCGATCACCAGGGTGATGCGGAACGCCCGCGAGCGCGACCAGCATCGGTGTATCTGTCGGACAAGTGTCCGCTCACTCATTGCGCAAAACCTTCACGATGGACAACTGCGCCGCGCGCTGTCCCGGAATAATGCTGCCGACCATACTGATTACCACCATCAAAGGGATCAAGAGTAACACGTAAAAAAGGCCCAACGCTACGTTCACTTTGCCAAACCCATAGGTGACGGATAGGCTCGCCAGCAAGCTCTTGGTAAGGGTAAATCCCAATGGGATACCCACCCCCGTCGCCGCCAATCCCAGGAACGCTGCCGTGATGTTGATCATGATCATGACCTGGGCCGGCGTCATCCCTACCGTTTTGAGCACGCCGATCGTCCGTACTTTTTCTTGCATGGCCAGCATAGACGTGTTGAATACGTTAACCAGGGCAATGCCGATCAGAATGACAGCCAGGGCGAAAATAGCCAGTTGTAAATAAAAGACGGCGTCGGGAAGCGCCTGTCCCACGAGCCTGACGTTCAGATCGGCGTCCGGCCTGGGCGCCAGATATTGTTTTAATTGCATGGTATCACAGTCTGGCGCCAGTTTCAAGAAATAGGCATGGGGCTCAACCTGCCGGTCCCATCGCGCTGCGGTAGGCAGGCTGACCATCAGCATTTGTCCCATGTTCACAGGCTCCGGGTATTCGCCGACGATACGCCAGGTCACGGGCCTGTTCGCTCTGTCTTGAAACGTCACGGTTAGCTCGTCCCCCACTTTGAGTCCCAGCCAGTCCAGCAGACCGCGCCCGGCGATGGCCTCGTGCGTGTCGGGCTGGAAGAACCTCCCCTCCGAGATCCGAAAAGGAAAGGCGGCCAGATCGCCTTCGACGGCCCTCATTTGAAAGGACTGACCCTGTATCGTCTCCACGTCAATCAGATGCTCGCCATAGAATGCCTCTACTCCAGGCGCGTGTTCCAATAGATGCCGTGTTTTCCTGTCGCTGGTGCGTTCTCTCGTCACGGCTGCGTTGTACACAATGCCCAACAGGGATGGGTCGGCCCGGTACGTGTCCAGCGTGTCGTTCAACGTCAGGCCAAAGACGATGCCGATCACGCCCAGCGTCAAATTGAGGCCGGTCATGAGCGATCGGAATGGCTTGGCAAAGACCTCGTTCAACCCCAGGATCAAGACCATCGGCAGGCCCAGGCGAGTCGCCGCTCTCGTCCCCCAGGATGTTTTTTTGCGGGGCGGTTCTGCGCCGATGGCGATGGACCGGATGATGTTCGCCCGCGCCCCTCGGTAAGCCGCTCCCAGTGTGGCCAAAATGACCATGCCGGAGATAAGCCCCATGACCAGCAGGACGAGCAGCCCGTTGAGCGGCGGGTGGAACGTCGTGCTCAGAGAGACGGCCACGCTCTTCAAGGGCAGGGGCGAAAGCGCCAGCCCCAGGAGCAACCCCAGGGGGCTGCCGATCAAACTCAGAAGCAGATATTGTCCCAGGTAGAGCCATAGAATTTGACCCTGGGTAAAGCCGATGGCTTTGAGAATGCCGATCTGCCTGAACTGCGACAGGACGATCGAGCTGATGCTGCTAGCGATGACGAGCACCGTCGCCAGGATGGCAAAGAAACTAAAGGCGCCCAGGAATACAAAATTGAGCCTGGCCCCAAAGAGCGCCGAATCCCTCACGTCCCGCCAGTCGGTGTAGCTTTCGACGACGTCCGAGTGGAGCAGCGTCTTGATCTGTGTCACCATCTCCTCCACCGATTCCGGGTCCTCCAGGCGAAGCCCCATAGACCAACCCCAGGTGGATTCGTCGGGGAACAGTTCGCGCAGCAGCTCTTTACTCAGATAGATGTAGGGAGGCTGGCTGTTGCGATAGGTATCCCACATCGGGTTGTAAGCCAGGCCGATCACCGGTAGATCGATCTCTTTGCCATCGGACCGGGTGAGGCGAATGGTCTCGCCGACCGAGAGCCGGTAGAGATCGTCCAGATCCTTGCTGGCCAAAAGCTCCGTTTGGTGAGGGGTCAGACGGCGTCCCTCCTGGATCAGTAATCGGTTCACCGACGGCGCTTCTGGCGGGATGGCTCTCAAGCTGGTCCATACCCGGGTGTCGCGGATGCGGGCGCGACTCTGCACGTGGTAGCGCAGACCGGTGCTCGCTACGATGCCGGGCAACGCCTCGATGCGCTCGATGTCTCGAAACCCGATCTTGGCCCGGTCAAAGTGGAGCCAGACGTGCGCGCCGTTCAGTTCCTCGAACGATTGGTCGTAGGGCGCGCTGATGTTCATCAAGGTCGCCAGAGCCAGGGTGAGCAGGGCGGAAGACGTGACGATCGTGACCGTGATCAAGATCGAGATCAGCGGTCTGCTGATGATGTCCGCTTTGATCTTTTGCCAGACAGCGTTCACGGGTGTCGCTCCGTTACCTCAAGTCCGTCAGTCGTTGGGCGATGGCCCTGGCATCTCCGCCCGGCATGGTGCCCACGATGCGCCCGTCGTGAATGAACAGGATGCGTTGCGCTATCGCGGCGGCGAGCGGGTCGTGTGTGACCATCAAAATCGTCTGCTCCCATTGATGGCATTTGCTCAGGATGGCCAACACGTCCTGGCTACTGGCGCTATCCAGGTTTCCGGTCGGCTCGTCGGCCAGCAACAGAGTTGGGTTGTTAATGAGCGCCCTGGCGATGGCTACCCGTTGTTGCTCGCCGCCGGATAGTTCCCAGGGGTGTTTCTGAGCCTGGGCAGCGATGCCCAGGCCTTCCAATAGTCCGTTCGAATCGTTGCGAATGGTTTTCTTATTCTTCCTTCCCGCCAACAGGGCGGGTAACTCGACGTTCGCCTGGACGGTCAGGTTGTCGATCAAATTGAAAAACTGGAACACGAACCCGACGTGCGCCCGCCTGAACTTTGCCAGGGCGGTTTCGTTCATCTCGTTCAGGACGTACTGGCCTATTTGCACCGAGCCGGTGGTGGGTTGATCCAATCCTCCTATCAGGTTCAAAAGCGTCGACTTGCCGCTCCCAGAATGGCCCATGATGGCCACGAAATCTCCCCTGGCAATATCCAGGGACACGCCTTTCAAAGCTTCATAAATCACCGCGCCCGTTTGATATACTTTCTTCAGATCGACGATCTTTACCAGAATATCCATGCCAAAAGGCCAATTCACGGATCGGGCAGGCCTTTGTCTTTTCCTTCCATCGCTGCCACCCGACGTCCCAGTCTGTGGAACCAGGGCCCTCGGCCGGCAAAGAGAACGTGATGTTGGGATTCCACCTGGAAGCCCAATCTTTGCTTCATCTCGTAGGCGCCGCTGCCTCCCCACAGTGTCTGCGCTCCCTTCTCGATCGCGCAACGGATCGGCGCGTACATCAACTGGAAATAGACGTACTCCACCTCGTAATCCAGCCCCAGGAGCGTCATCACCCAGGTGTCTCTGTCTCCAAAGAGAAGGTCACAGCCCACCAGTCGCTCTCCTATCTCGGCCGTAAGCCAGATGGCGTCCACCATGTGGGCGTGTTTCAGCATCTCCCGCGCCCAGGGATGGTGCGACGAGCCGTGACGGCGTTCGACGTTCTCGATCAACGTCACCGCTTGATCGAGAAGGGTCCCGTTCAAGGGAGCCGTCAGTGGATGCTCGCTGACCTCGATGTCCCGAGCGGCGGCGCGTTTGCGGTGCCGACGATAGTCCTTGCGCGTCGAGCGGGATAGGCCCCCCAGATAACTCTTGAAATCAGGCGCGGTGATGGCTAGATGCGTCCTGGGTTCGGGCATTTTGACCGTGGCCAGGGTGTCGGGCCAGCCGGGATACGCGGTTTCCTGTGGCTTCAAATAGATGTACCCCAGAAAAGAGGCGCGATGGCCTTCTGCTTGTTCCAGGGCGACCTGGGCGATGGTCTTTAGGGCCGCGTCGCGCAGCGGCGGATCGGGCAGGATCAAACCCGGGCTTTCCACCAGCGGCGCCCGGCATATCAACAGCGGCCAGCGGCGCAGCAGCGCCTCGATCAAGTGACGGGCGATCGGCGAGGAGACGGGCAACTGTTCCCGACTTCTGAGCCAGAACGTGCCGCGAGCCACCGGCTCGCCCCGCCGAGAGAGGACGACGTAGATGGGCGTGTTGTCGGTCAGCACGGTCTCGCCGAAGCGATACCAGCGATAACTGGCAAAGGGTCGCCCTCCGGCCAGGCGATCCCACGCCTCCTGGCCGATCTCTTGGACGCTGTGCGCGATTTGAAGCTCGAAATTCATAACCGCAATCTTTCTAACGCGCCGGCAGTTCACTGCCGACCGGATCCGACGGTCGTTGATCGCCGCGTCTGTTCCCTGGTTCCTCGGTGGGTGTCTCGCTGAGGGCGTCGGGTAATTCATCCTCCACCAGCCGGATGCGCGGGTACAGAACACTTGCCACCGTCGCCAGCACGATGCCCAGCCCCATCGCGATGAACATCAGGCCGATGCCGCGTCCCGGCCCCACACCGACGAGCTGGCCCACGCTGCCGGCGAGCGGACCGCCGACGGCGAGCAGCGGCTCGAACACGCGATCGGCCAGAGGCCCCGCGAGCACGTAAGCGAGGGGCATAAAAGACATCGCGATGGTGCTCCGCATAGCAAAGACCCGCCCCTGCACGTTGGGGGCGACCTTGCTCTGCCAGATGGCGTCGCTGGAGGCGTTGACGATGGGAAAGCAGAAAAAGAAGCCAAAGGCGGCCAGGGTGATGAGCGGGACAGAGGGGCGCAGCCCGCCGATCGAAAGGGCCAATCCCTCCAGCAGCAGAAAGCCGAGCACACCGTGGATGCGCCGTCTGGGGCCGCCCCACACACTCATCGCCAGCCCACCGAACAACATCCCGCTGGCGCCGATAGACGTCATCGCGCCCAGCGCGCGGGCGTCTGTGAACGATAGCACCAGCGGGGTGAACAGCACCATGACCGCGCCGAGCAAAAAGTTGGTCAGGGCAAAGATGATCAATAACCCCATCAGGCCGGGCCGGGCCGTGAGGTAGGTCCAGCCGTAGGCGATCTCGCCCCACAGCGAGCCTTTGGCCGCTTCTCCCGCGGGGGTGGGCGCGGGCCTGGGGATGCGGACGAGCAGCAGGGTGAGCACGGCGAAAAGGAAGGTGGCAAAGTCGATCAGGATGACACCCCAGACCTCGATCTGGGCGACCAGAAAGCCCGCCAACGCCGGGGAGGCGATGAGGCCGATCGCCCTTCCCAACTGTACCATGCCGTTGGCGCGGCCATAATGCTTTTTGGGGACGAGCAGCGTGGTCGCGGCGGAGTAGGCGGGCCACTGGAAGGCGCTAAAGGCCGAGCTGGCGGCCGTCGCCAGGCAGATTTGCCAGAGTTCAAACCGGCCCGAGATGAGCAGCAGCACGATAGCCAGCGTGCTGAGGCCCGCCCCGGTGTCGCTGAGGATCATCGCCCGGCGCCGGTCCCAACGGTCGACGAGCGCGCCTGCCAGCGGCGAGAGCAGGACGTTGGGCGCCATGATGCACAGGACGATGAGGGCGTACGCGGTCACCGAGTCTGTGGTCTGGTACACCAACACGCCCAGCGCAAAGCTGGTGAGGCCAGAGCCGACGAGCGAGGTCAATTGTCCGAACCAGATCAGGACAAAGGCCCAGATTCCACGAGACACGTTACCTTCCTTTCCCGCACTCTTAAGGAGAAACCTGATCGTTCACATATATGCCATCCGACGGTGTTTTCGATGATGCTTCCGGTGACGTCTACGCTGGCGTCTTCCAGTAGAATTCTGCTAACCAAAATATAAAGTGCTGCTCCTGTTCCCGGTCTCGTTCAAAGCCGACGTGAGAAGAGTCGGCAAGAGCGTCGGCGTGGCTCTGCGTCGTCGTGAGATAGCGCACGGGATCGCCCAGGAAGGAAGCCAGCAGCGTGACGAGCGCGGCTGTCTCTGGGCCTGACCAGAACGCAGCGGAGGGAAACAGGCCCAGCTCCGGCTCTTCCTCCTTTTGCCGTGCGAAAGCAAATCCGATCTCTTGGTTATCCTGATAGAGAGCCAAATAGTTTCCTCGTGGCAACGAGTCGAGCCAATAGAAGGATTCCATCAAGGCGGCGGCTGCTTTTGCGCCACTGCGTCCCGCTACACGCTCCACCGCATACAGCCTCCAGTGTTTCCAGGCGCTGGCCGCTTTTGACTTGGCTACTTTTCTGATCTTGATCGCAGCCAGGGGCGACGCCGGAGGGCGTACAGAAGCGAGCGTCAAAGTCGTCGTCGCCAGGCCCAAGGGTTGGCCACCGAATTGTTTGAGCATTCGTTGGCTAGTCTGGTTCAGGGCGGACACCCTGCCCACGGCCATCTCACAGTGGTAACGCTTGACGTGGCTTTCGACGAAACGGACCGTCCGTATCAGAAAGCGGGCGATCCCCAGGCCGACGTCGCTCGTCCGAAATTGAGGCAATAGACCCAGGGTCAAGAGATAGAGCAGCTTTGAACGGCGGATCATCCACAATACGCCGACTCGCTCCCCGGAGGCGACGACGAAATAGGCGTCCGAGATCGGGAATTTGACCAGGATGTAAAGGTACTCCCGTATGCTGGACAGCGCCCACGGTCGGGATAGGACGCGGTCCGTCCACGGATCGTGGCCTCTCACCGTCTCGAACGTCAGGCGGATGAAATCGGCCACTTGCCACCAGCGCACGGGTACAAAATCTGCCGTCAAATCTCTTCCTTCATTGATGCAGCGGAGCGCCTTCGTGCCTTCGGCACAGTGAATAAGCGGATAATGAACTTTTTTGTAACTGCTCAGACTGTTGAAGCGAGTGCTGGTTGAGTAGCCGCCACGCTTTTTGTGGCGGCGTATCGAAACCAAGCGAGCGGCTTTTGTGCCTACTTGGTCTGGTTTCGACAAGCTCAACCCAGCGGATATGTGCCTCCGGCACTACTCGACCGGCGCAGGCTGAGCAGTTACCTTTTTTTGCCATAAGGACGTGCCCCTGGTAAGAGTCCGCAGCGATTCCAACAGCGCCTATCTGCTTATTCGTCCGGCCGCAAATAGACCTCACCTGCTCCCCGGCAAACAAGTACCGCCTAGGAGCTGGGCGTCAGGGTGGGCCGTTGCTTACTGAGCCACGCATCCAGGTCGATTTTCTTGATCCGCCACAGCCGCCCGACCTTGTATGCCGGCAGATCCTCTTGTTTGATCCAACGGCGCACCGTGTATACAGAAACCCGCAGCAAGTTTGAAACCTCCTGCGGTGTAAGGAAAGCTTGTTGTCCAGAATGATCGGCGAGCGATGTGGACACGACGCGACTCCAACAACGTTAAACTGCGCCAACTGGCAGGAATGAGTATAATATAGCATAAAGTGGTAGAACTTTACATAGGATATTGGTACTAGCAGTTTTTGGGCGTCGAGCGTGACGGCAATTGGAAAACCCTCCAAGTGATAAACAAGGTTTTGTTTAGAGGTTTGTTTAGAGGGTTGTGCTATAATAGCACCGTTTGGCTGGATTTGGTCCGATTTTGAGATTTTGCATCAATGGAGGGCGGAAAAATTAAGGAGGTTTTATTCGCAATTTTACAGGGATGGAGGGGAGAGATTTGAATCAGACAACAGATTCGACAGCGGAGCGCGGGCCGCGCGTGCTGATCGCCGACGACGACTGGGATACGAGAGTGCTCCTGTCGGATGCGCTGGTGCATCACGGCTACACTCCCATCGCCGCCCCGGATGGGGAAAAGGCGCTGGCCCTGGCGGAGACGCACTCCTTTGACATCGCCTGCGTGGACGTGGTGATGCCCGGCCCGGCGGGCCTGGAGCTGAGCCGCCGGCTGAAGGCGCTCCAGCCGGGGATGGAGGTGATCCTCATCACCGGGTTCGGCTCCATGGAGCTGGCGGCGGAGGCGATGTACCAGGGCGCGTTCTATTGCCTGAGCAAGCCGCTGAGGCCGGCGCGCTTGGTGAAGCTGGTGGGGGCGGCGTGCGCCGAGCGGCAGGCGCGGGAGCAAACGCTCGGACTGCTGCAAACGCTGACCCGCCGGGAGCGAGAGGTGCTGGCCGGGCTGGTCGAAGGCAAGACAGATCCAGAGATCGCTCAAAGGCTGCGCGTCAGCAAATACACTGTCAGCACGCACGTGCGCAACCTCCTGCGTAAATTGGGAGTGAGCAACCGCGTGGAGGCCGCCGTGCTGTGGGAGCGGTGCGTGCAGGCCCGCCGGGCGCGGGGCCGCCAAACCCGCTAGAAGAGTTACGAAAAATACCTAACCTTAGGTATAGACAACGGGCAGGAGTATGTGATATACTGGCGTCCGTGTGGGTTGATCGAATTCAACCTGACACGTTCAAATCCATATCCTAGCAGGCTGTCGGAGAGGGTTTGTTTTTGGCAGGAAACGTCCCTTCAGGCGCAGTTTTTTGGCCTACATTGAGGCTTCATGCCCCATTTTTGCCTCGAAAACGTCGAGATTTAGGGGCAGCCTT
>DAOTUB010000301.1:0-5020 GCA_034437455.1 Anaerolineae bacterium
AAAGGCCAGCGCCTCGGCCGCGTGTTGCACTCCCTCCAGCCGGGCATAGCCCTCGGCGATCTGCTCGATGGTCTCGCGGCTAGAGGTGTTGCCGATCAGCAGGCGCAACTCGGCCACGTTTTCCAGCACGTCGGCCACCGCTTCCAGCCCGGAGAGAAAGAAATAGCCCACCGCAAAGCGGGCCGCCTGGCTGCCCGGCAGGATCTGGCGGATGTGGTCGACGAGCTTTTCCTGGCGATTGTCGATGATGTCGTGGGGCATCGCTTCTCCTTTTTTCAGGCGCGCGCTGTAGGCTGGTAGGCGGCTTCCAGTTCCACTGGCCCGGTTGCGATCTCTTGCACCATGCGGACCAGGCTGTCGATGGATTGGCTCAGCGTCTCTCCCACCGGCATCCCCACCAGGAAAACCGGGAATGGACGCGCGTCCCCAGGGGCGGCCACAAAATCCAGGATGCAGCGCTGCCGGCAGACCGGTTCGGCCTCCAAGACGGGATAGACCAGCAGGCTGCCCTGGGCTTGTACGTCCCGGTGGCGACCATAGGCGACGACCTGAAACAGATCGGCGTTGTTGATACGCAGGCCTTCTAGTTCGAGCATGCCGCTCTCTGGGTGGGCGCCGGCAGCATACGAGACGATGCCCTCTTTCCACTTGGCATCCAGGACTAACGTGCGCTGTCCGCGGATGAGGGCGTCCAGATAGATATTTTTTGCCGCCAACCGCCTGTGTTCGCCTACGACATCATAACCAAACCCGACCTGCGGCCCTTGAACCTGAGCGCGCATGTGACGGGCGAGCACGTTGACGACGAACCGCTCAAAGACGCGCCACATCTCGACGGCAAAGCCACGCACCTGGACCTGGCCGCGCGCGATATCGAAAGACAAATGGTCCAACAAGAACGCGAGCAAATCCAATACCGGCCCATAAGGCACAAAGCGGCCAGATCGAGGGAGGCGGCGCACCTGGGCGGCCTGGTAGGGCGTGACGGGAATGTTGGCCAGGTGTGGCGCCAATGCGCCCCATAGACCCTCGACGGCCTGGGATAACTCGGGGTGCGATAACCAATCTGCCAATATACGGCAAACCTCGACGCCCCAGCGCAAGGCGCGGTTGGGCGCGCTGTCGATGCGCAGCTCCCAGAAATCGCACGGCACAATGTGGGAGCGTCCCGTCGGGATATGGCGCTGCAGGTAGGTCGGCAGCACACAACGCCCCCGCACCGTCCCCCGCAAGGGTTCCTCAAGGCGGATGTAGGCCCTCTGCAAGCCGTGGCCTTCCACGAGTTGTTGCAGGCGGAGCAGATAGATCAACAAGACCAGGGAGACCAGGGGCGCCTCCCGGACGTCGATTGCAGGCCGGTGTTCGGACGAAAGATCGGGGACCAGGGCATAGCTCAACATCGTCAGCAGACTGGCGCCGGGCACTTTGGGTTGCACGGTCACGCTGGCCCACGCGCCATCGTCGTTTTGGTCTCCTACCGTCGCGACGCCGACCCGACCCGAGGCCCGGAGCCGGTAGCCCGCCAGCCGTTCGTCGACGAACTTGCGCTCCACGCGAATCTGCAAGAGGTTGTCCGGTGGGAAGAGTTGATCAAGCACGGCTCCCTGCTTTGGCGGCACGACGTCCAGCGGTACGTCGACCCGCTCCAACTCTTGCAAGCCATCAAAAGGGTGCGCCTCAAGCTCGTCCCGCAACCAGGCCAAAGCGCGCGCCCGGGTCTGATCGTCCGTCATAGATAGGGTGTCTGGGTTTCGAACGGCTTCCGTCATCGGTTACTCCTGCGCCAGCCAGGCTCGCACCGCGACCCACGTCTCGTTCTGTTCTCGCAGCAGCAAGGAAAACGTTTGATCCGCGATCTCGATGGTCGTGACATTGTCCAAAAGCCGGCGCTCTTTACGATACTCGGCCAGCATCGGCAGGACCTCGAACGCAAAGCGGAAGGCAATGGCGTCGGCCCAGTCAAAGAGAGAAAGCGGATCCTCATCTCCAGGGCGGGTGCCCTTGACCAGGAAATAAGAATGGCCGATGCGAATATCGTCCGCGTCGGTCACTTTGTCAAACAACGCATATACCTTCCGATATAGCGCTGTCACCTTGTCCGCCAACCGCTCGGCGACCGCTTGGTTGCCCTCGTGCCGCGTCGGCGCCTCGTAGAACGCTTCGACGACCTCGACGCGGGGCAAGATGGACAGGAAACTGAAACGCCGCCGAATGGCATAGTCCACCAAAGCGATGGAGCGATCGGCTGTGTTCATCGTGCCGATGAGATACAGGTTGCGCGGAAGCCGTAACGTCCGATCCCCCTCCACGGCGTACTGGGAGGAGATGGGCTCGCCGCGCCGCTCGCGCTCCAGCGCATAGATCAGCTCCCCCAGCACGCGGGCCAGGTCGGCCCGGTTGATCTCGTCCAGGATCAAGAGGACCGGGATATCGGGATGGCGCTCGGCGGCCTCGGCCGATTGGGCCAATATGCGGTTCCGGGCTTTGAAGACGATCCCTTGCTCCGTCTCCTCGGTCACCAGCCCCCGTACAAAGTCCTCATAGCCGTAAGAGGGGTGAAACTGGACGACATCCCAGAGCAACGGGGCGTCCGCTTCCTCTTCCGGCGTCCCCACCCCTAGACGGTAGGGCTCCACAATCTCTGAATCTGCCACCCAGGCGATGACCTGCTCTGCCAGGTACGTCTTGCCGGACCCCGGTGGTCCTTGCAGGATCACCTGAGGGTTGTGATGGCGCAAGATATCCCAAATGACTTCCGGTGTGATCTCCATGCCCCAATAGCCTCCTTCTGAAATCTGTTCCAGTTCTGCACGGACCTGGCGGATGAGCCCGACCAGGTTCAAGTCTTGGTCGTCTTTGGCAAACATGAATGCCAGTCCCGCGACGACCCAATTAGGGTGCGGGGTGTCAAAGACGCGCTGAAACGTGGGTGTCGCGGCAAACTCCCGCGCGATCCGGCCGGCCCAGGGGAGCAATTCGCCATAGCCCGCCTCTGGGGCGGGTTCTAACTCAAAGTCTCGCGCCATGGCATCCCAGCGATTCTTGCGAAAATCCACAAATTGATCGGGATACACCGCCGTGAGCAAAACACTGGCCAGCAGCGCAGCGCCGGACCGGTAGCGCCGGGTACCGCCTTTGCTATGAAATGCGATTTTCACGGCCTCTCGGACAAACGCGTCGATCCGTTCTGCGCCGGGCGGGTTTTTCCCATCACCGACGAGGTCACGAATGAGAGAAGCGGCCTGCTCATGTTCAAAGAACGCCGTCACCCGCATGCGGGTCGAACTGTGACCGCCAAAGAGGTCATTACCTTGGACAGATTTTCGAAGTGTCTCCACGTCCAAGGGGTCTTGCAGTAACAATGGCTTGAGGGTGGTGAAAAACTCTCGGCGGATGCCAATGACCTCGTCCCAATGGCTGCGCAGCAAGTTTGCCGCCGCGTCCAGGTCCGCCAGCCCCTCCTTTTCGGCGATTTTTCCCAGTAGCCTGCGCAGTGTTCGATCTGTCGTTCCCATAGTGCCTCCTTTTTTAATCCCTCTCACTCATAAGCCACGTTTCAAGTGTAACCGACAACGCTTATCAGGGATAGCTTTACGTCACAGCTCATCCGACAGGAACTGGACCGTGATATCCTGATAAAATTCCCACGCACAGCGCTCCACCGTTTCAAAGACGTCGTCCACTATTTTGTACTGCGCTGTCCGGCGCATCTCGAATTCCAGAACCGCGACGGAGGGTTCTGTCGGGTCCATCTTGACCGATACGGACTCGGCCTTCCGGGCCAACTGTTCCCCCGCCGCCCGGAGCGCGGCTTCCACCTCCTGGCGGGGATGCGGGGCGCACACGACGATGACCCGCACACGCATCAACATTGTGCCTCCACGATGGCGATCTTTTCATTCTTCATTGAAAGCTTTGACAAAAGTCGACAAATCTGCTATAGTATTATTGTCAGGGGATGAAATGCGAGTCCACACTGTGGCGTGTTTTGATTGTGGCTGGAAGGGACTCTACCCCCAGAAAAAAAGTTATCTTGTATAATCACTCCTTTGTGTGCGAAAGTCGGCTTTGCATGCCGTGCGCCCGGTAACCGGGCCTAGCTACAAAGGGGTGATTTTTGTTACATCGAATGGATTCTTACGGCTATACCAATTCTTCGGATACTTGCTTGTGTCGTAAAGGTCTACCAGTAGACTAACCTTGTCCTCAATCTTTCTGTAGAATCGCATCTCTCCGCGGGTGAAAGCACGGTAGATTGCCCAGTTCATATAATCTACGATGCTCAGGCAGGGCTCGCCGCCCGGTGTCTGCGCCTGAACCTTGAAGCTAGTCACTACTTTGTGCTCACATTTCTGCTCGAATCGATCAATACCTTTCCGGATCGCCTGGGATAATGGCTCTTGTCGATCTCGCGATCCGCGTTTGGCAAAGTAAATCGTGTTACGCTGGTAGCGGTGGAGTACATTCTCGAAAAGTCGTGTGATCAAATGATTGTAAAACGCGGATTCGCGCGCCTCAAAGCTGTTTCGGAAAACCCGTTCGATCTTTCGCGCCACGATGAACTGGGCGCGAAAGTCCATCGTGGTCAGCAGTTGAAAGAAACGATATCGTATTTCCGCGAGATCGTCCTTGGCGTGAAAGGCGATGGCTGTCTTTGTAAGTGAGGGGACTCCCTGAAAGTAGGAATCCTGGACAATTTCCTGCTTGAGAGACAGAATAGCCTGACGCAGAGGCCGTGGAGAACGCGTTTCTACGAATCCAAGGATCAAAATTGGCGAGCATCCTGGCTGCCCGACGATCGGGTTTCCTTTCCGATCATAAAAAGTCGGGTCACCGGACTCGTCTACAAAGAAAAAGTTGTGTTCGGGTTGGGGGTCTTTCATTCCTGTCCCTCAACTGCAGACGCGATGATGGCGATCTCCTCATCGCTCAGACCGTAGACCTGGTAAACGTGCGTGTTCAACTCCCGCTCCCACGCCTCGACCTGCGGCCCTTGCCCCTCTGCCGCCAGCAGCTTGCG
>DAOTUB010000302.1:0-10538 GCA_034437455.1 Anaerolineae bacterium
GTTATGTATAATGGTATCTATTGATTGGGGGGTCGCCGGAGATTGGTGAGCCGGGCCGGTCTGTAAAATCGGTGGTGTATGCCTAAGCGGGTTCGAATCCCGTGCCCCCCACTGACTCTATGTATGGCAGGATGGTGAGACACGAACCTCTTATGATGAATGACGGGGTTTGTGTTTTTATTGGTTCTGCGCAGATTTGCGGGGTGGAAAACAGCAGGTATTGGGCTGGTCTCAACAACTCCCATATAGTCGCGGAATTCTTGGTGCGGTCAGATGTAGAGAGCTAGAAGCCTACTCGATATATAGCTCTTTTTATTTTCTGCCCTACAAATCTTTACAAACCTTTTTTATTTAGCTAAGGAGGCCGATGATGAAAGTAGCCCTTTCACCCGAATTTACAGCCAAGTTCCCGAGTTATACCCGTTTCGTTGTTGTAGCCAAAGGTTTGGATAATTCAGTGATCCATCCAGAGTTACAGAAAATGCTTAACGAGGTGGGATCTAAGGTGCGTAAAGATGCATCACTTGCTGATCCATCGGCTATCGAGCGAATCAAGAGCTGGCGTGAGGCATTCAAGGAATTTGGTGCCGACCCGAACGAAACAGCGCCATCTGTGCAATCATTGATGAATCTTGCTCGACGGGATGGAGTAGAAGAAGGGAAAGATATTCTTTCCTACCACAACACGGTTGTAGCAATATCGAATTATATCTCGCTGAAACACCTCGTACCCAGTGGGGCGGATGACCTGGGAAAGGTCCGCGGAGATTACGGATTACAATTAGCTCGGGGAAAAGAGGTCTTTGTGGCGCTTGGCTCAAACGATGTAGAATACCCACGGAAGGGCGAGGTGATCCTGACAGACGGCTGGCGGGTTATGTGCCGTAATTGGGTGTGGAAGCAGAGTGTCCATACAATGGTTAGCCGGGATTCGCGTGATGTCGCAGTGAACGTGGATGTGTTACCGCCCGTTACTCGATCACAAGGAGAAAAGATCGCTCAGGAACTGACGGATCTGTTACAGAGGTCCTGTGGGGGCGAGGTCGTTGTCTACGTACTAGACCAGGAACATCCCGCCATTGAGTTCAATACCCCGCCCTCTACATTTGAGGAGACTGTGTACGATGTCCTAGAAGCCCGGGGCTATATTCAACGGACATCCAGTCGCTTGGAGGTGCGACGGTTGCTCAACGAGGGCCGACTAGTTGAGGACGGACAGATTAAGATGGAGGGAACTACGGTCTACCAGGGATTTGATCCCACTAAGCCGTCGCTCCATGTGGGCCACTTGATGTCGCTGATGGTCTTCCACTACCTCCAGGAGGCTGGGATTCGGATGATCTTTATCCTGGGTGGAGGTACGGCACAGGTAGGGGATCCTTCTGAACGGGCGGAAGGTCGCAAGATGATCACCTCCACTGAGGTAGCGGAAAATGCCAAAGCGGTCAAGGCCCAGGTGCAGCGAATGGGGTTGGTGAACTTCGATGCCGACAACGAAGAGATAGATAAGCCGGCAGCGTTGATGCTTGACAACGCCGAGTGGCTACATATGGACCTGCTCAGATTTTTGCGGGACGTCACGCCTCACTTTAGTGTCAACCGGATGATAAAACGGGATGATTTTCACAAGCGCCTCTTTGGTAAAAGTAAGGCGGTAGGCCTGCAGGAATTGTTGGGGAGGATCGTCGAGTACTTTAAGGACAACGAGACGATCAAATGGGAAGACTTCAGACAGATGTTTAGTGAGGAAGCAGAGGGGTTGACGCTCTTCGAATTCAACTACACTGCTCTCCAGGGGTTTGATTACCTCTACCTGTTTGACGAGTACGACTGTGTTATCCAGATGGGAGGGAACGATCAGTGGATGAACATTCTCGACGGAATGGAACTCATCCGGCGCGCCAGGGAAGGCGCTGATGCCTTCTCCATGGTTTTCCCGCTATTGACTGATCGCTCGGGCCAGAAGATGGGCAAAACGGCAGAGGGTGAGACGATCTGGTTGGCGGGCGAGGGCGAGTACAGCATGTCTCCGTTCGACTTCTACCAGTACTGGCTCGGATGCCCAGATGAGGATCTCGAACGGAACTTCAAGCTTTTTACTTTCTTGAGCTTGGACGAGATTGGACAAGTACTAAGCGGGCATCCCCGCGATGCCCAACATCGCCTGGCTCTAGAGGTTACTGCGATAGTCCACGGTGAGGACATTGCCCGCCAGGTACAGAAAGATGCTTCCCGTGCCTTTGGTGACAGAGAGGGCTTGCCGGAAGATGTTCCTACCTTCGGATTGAAGCATGGGGAAATCGAGTCTGGGGTGCTTATCCGAAAAATGCTGGCCAATTCAGGATTTTTACCCTCCATTAGTGAAGCTCAACGCCGCATCCAGCAGGGTGGCGTGAGGGTAAACGATGTCAAAGTGCTGGACGTGGATTACGAACTCAGCCTAGAGGATTTTATCGAACAAGCGGATGAGAGGGCTGCCCTGGTGCGCTATGGTAAAGGCAAGATCTTCAAGGTGGTTTTAGAACAGTAACAGCAATAGGCTTAGGGCAAGTTGTCTCTCGGTTTACATACCGATAACCCCAATTAGTCACTTGGGCAACTTCTTCCAGCGATACGATAATTTTGCTGTTACTGATTTAGAATAATCTTCTGATCGTATGACATAAAAAGAGTATCGCCATTGGCGATCCTCTTTTTATTTTTTGATCCAGGAAGACCTGCTGGCCGTTTTTTACCGATCCCCCCTCTCGCTTCGTTTCGCTACTAATCTAGGGACGAATTCATTCAGGAAGTCGTGAAGGGTCTCACAGAATCCTTGGATATAATTGAACTGAGTACCCTCGGTTCGCACAAGGGACCAGGGATGCATCATTGTCATACGAATAACGTCGACTCGGCTCTCTTCGCTCTCATCATTGTAATAGGCAGGGTGAATCCCTGCCTGCTGGTATAGAAGGGGGCATAGGCTTTCGCCGTAATTTTGGTAGTCGAAAGTGGTCTTGGAGATGAAGTAATCGTTTCGCCCGTAGTACTTGTGTCCTTTAGGCTTGTAAGGGGCAAACCGCTCGCAGACTTCGCTGATGAGCTCGTTCATTTCGTCCAGGTGTTCGTTACCCACGATGTTGAGCAAGAAACAGACGATGGAGAAATCCGGCTGGGTGATGGGCAAGACTTGCACCTTGTGATCGCCGACCACGATGGGGTTGATCTCCCTCAACGTCCGGTAGAGCTCCTGGGCATTTCGCACACTGCCTGCAATTAACTCACCGTGTCCCTCCGCGTGAAGGGGAAGAACCTTCTGAGCCAACCAGGCTGCGGCAGATGCCGCACCCGGTCGGGTTCCTTCTAGGGTGTAGGGACCCAAGAAGATATCCTCCTGGGTCTCTTTGTCTCCGTGCCAGAGATAGGGTGCTGTTGACGAAACCGCATCGCGCACGCGCTCATCTGCGAAGAGGATAGCGCCACATGGATAGGGGACATACCCTTTCTTGTGGGGGTCCATAGTGACGGATTCGGCGCGAGCTATGGCCCCTTGGGCACGATAGATGTCCTCCGGTGGCCAGTTATAGCCGATCTCCTGCATCACGTGGTAGCGGCTGAGGGGCTGTCCATCGATACCGCGGAAAAGGGTGCGGATATAGCCCCCGTACGCTGCGTCGACGTGGATAGGAAACCAGAATTCTTCCTCCTGGGCTAGCTCGTCGCGTAGGTCGCATATCTCGTGGACGGGATCAATAGTTGCCTCCTCCGTCGTCCCGACCACAGCGATGATGGCGATTACGGGCTGTCGCTCGTCTACACATTCGAGTAGCTTGTCCCGCAGTGCTTTAATATCCATCCTGAACGACGAGTCGGGTGGTAGGATATAGAGTTGGCGGCGACCGATACCTAGAACTTCGACGGCTTTCATCGGAGAGTAGTGGGTCGTGCCGCTTACCAGGACAATGCCTGGTTTTTCACCGGACCAGTTGCCCCACAATCCCTCGGCAGAGACACCGCGCTTGCGGAAAAACCCTTCATCCACCAATCGCTCCGCCGTTCTCATATCCTGTTCGGAGGAGCCGGGTGGGGCGATGGCCTCAATGAGCTTCTCGCGCATACTAAGCGCCTCGGCATATGTCAGGTTGAGCAATTCCCACTCATCTTGCGCTCGCGCTGCTCTGCCTCCGGGGTCGGTCTTCTGGAACAACAGCCGGCGCCGACCACTGGGCAGGGTGATCTCGATATTTGCCGCGGCATACTCTGCTACCTTCCTCAGCGCCATTGGAAAGTATTTGATATTACGCGCTACCCACAATGCCTCGAAGTTAGCGATTGTCCCACCGCTGGTGAAGTGCCCCCATCCTGCAATTGAGCCGGGAGTTCGGCTATGCCGTGGTTGGAAACCCACTAGGTCGAGCATCTCGTCGATTGCCTCAACCTCCATATGGCTTGAGGGGGGAGATGATTCGATGACAACGTTGTTAGGATTGTCGATCATAGTCGCGATATATCCCACGATTGCCGGCAGCAGCACATCTGTATTCATATGTGCCATGTAGCGCGGACTCCACCAAGGAATACTGTCCTCCAGCTGTTGGAGAATCTTGGCCGTCCATTCGCGAAGCAGACTTCTTTTCCGGTGGTAGGCTAATTGGCCTTGATCTGCCGGTTGGATGAAGAAGCCGTCGTCTTGTTGAAATGATCTGCGCCGCGTGGCGTGCGACGTGACGATTTCCGTTAGCAACTCGATCATGAATGCCGCATTTTCACCCTTAGGGCCCAGAAAAAGACTGTTGAACGATTCGTAGTTATCATCTGGCATTGATCTCTCCTTTCTAAATCAGAACTATTTCTTTTGCAAACGGACAATACGTGCGTCGCGACGCTGTCCTCTCCGCAAAAGCATCCCGTTTTCTACCAGTACTTTGCTCTTCGGTGAGACCCGCTTTTCGTCGATGTAGATACCGCCCTGTTGGATCAACCGATTCGCCTCGCTTTTGCTCTCCGACAAGCCAGCCGAAAAGACCAGTTCGGCTACAGGGACAGGTTTTGAAGCTATCTCGGGAGGAAGAGTGAATATCTTTTCCGCCGTCACCTGTTGGTATTTTTCATACCGTCGAGCCTCGTACTCTTCCTGAGCATTCAGCGCCGCCTCTTTATCGTAGACCAAGGAAACGACTTCGAAGGCCCATTTCTGCTTGGCATCATGGCGGTCTAGCTCGCGATTATCCATCTTATACTTGATCTCATCAAGCTCTTCATCGGGGATATCGGTCATCACAGTCAGACCGGTCTTGATTTCTGAGTCGTCCATTGCCATCATCTCGTTGTAGATCGTGGTGGGCAGATTGTTGAAGCTGATCGTATTAGCGTCAGTCTGGCCCATCTTCTGACGATCTCGGCCTTTGATCAAGGGCGTCGTGATAAACAACTGCGGGGGGACGTTGTGCTGCGACATGAAGTCTCGCGTGAAGGTGAAGTTGAACAGCTGATCATGTCCTCCAATCTCTACGTCGCAGAAGGCGTCTGGGTTAGAAAGGTAATCCTTGTAGGGCGCGGGATCATCTTCTTGACCCCGCGGTGCTGCACAGAGAACCAGCGAGTCGACCGCCTGAGCCACTGGATAGAGCAGTTCTTGCAACCCGATGGGCTGGTTGGCATCGAATCGATCCCGGAAATTTTTGTGTTCGAGCATGTTAGCCAAAGTGACTTGGCTCGCCTCCAACATAAAATCCAATACCCTCATCTGGTTAAACCAGACGATGTTGTCGACGACGATAGTATTTCCGGGGTCGAGCACGCGAAAGACCTCTTTTTTATAGATCTCTACGTTTTCGGCCACGTTGTCCTCGTTGAGAGGTGCCTGCCGACGCCGACGTCCAGTTGGATCGCCGATCAGGGCGGTGAATTCGCCTAGAAGCAGGTATGTTTCGTGACCTAGATCGGCAAAGCGCTTGAGTGCAAGCAGTGGGGACAAGTGTCCAATGTGCAGAAACGGTTTAGTTGGATCCATACCTAGCTTAACTCGCAGAGGACGATCTTTCTTTAACGCTTTAGTTAGTTCCCGAGTCATTACTCTCTTCATTCCACCTGTCAAGGTGGTGCCGCGCATCAGGTGATTTACTTGCTCTTTAATCGTCCATTTCTCATTCATCAAGGTTCTCCTTCCAGAAATGTCTTAATTGTCGACGGAGCTAGTCCTGTAAATATAACTGTTCGAGTTGCTGACTTAGTGCCTGAGTGAATTCGTCATCTCGTTGATCAGAAAGGCTGACGGCAATATCTTCCGTGATAACGTTCTTTCTAGCTTGCTCCATTACCTGGGTAATCACAGAGACGGCTATTTCCTTGTTGTCGAAGAAACGGCACAGTATACTTCCGTAGAGACGCTCCAACTTATCTAAGAGATGTTGACCGCTTGGGGTGGTGAGGGAGCTTTTGCGCTGCTCAAAATGGTCTTGTAGCAAGCCAAGGACATCTTCTGGAGTGTACGGTTCGCCACTGTTGGCGAGTTTCCACGTGTGGCGAATCACGGCCAGGGGGCCGGTCTTATCCAACGTGTCGGCATCGTGTACGATCTCGGCCTCCAACGTCTCAGGTTTAACTGAGCCCTCACGCCCGGGAGCGTAGTCATGAGCGGCGATGCAGTGCAGGACTCGGTCTCGCGTCTCTTCGTCCACATCCTTTTCGCCTAGTGCGCGCAGGAAGCTCTCTGCGATGGGGCATCCGATTGAAGCCGGTCCTGGAACGTTGATTGTCAGGCCGATGTCGTGTAACCAGGCACCTGCGCGGCAAATGGAGCGGTCGATGTCTGACGTGCGCTCGGCTTCCTCGTCGGCCAGGTACGCGGAGATCTTGGCGACGCGATCCAAGTGTCGGTTGCCCTTCGACTTGCCGTCGAAGGCGACATTCCAATCCATTCCCTGGGCAAACCTGGCGATTTTCTCGATTGTTCCCTCCGCCAGCATACCCCAGGGTTTATCTTGGCCGACGACGTACAGGGTGTCTCCGACGCGAACGATGGTCTGGCTCAGCAGCACTGGCAGGAGTCCCTCCTGCTCCGACGTGACGTTGTGTCTCTCGCGGCTGGAAATGTCCACGATCTGACCGATGCATTCCCCTTTCTCTAAATGGGGGAATTCGCCCTTTGTGACCGCATTGAGGAGGTCCTGGCGGGGGAGCCAGATACCGGCGTAATCCGCGGCGATTTCGTCCCGGCTGTAGTGTATGGGTGGTTTTGCCGGCGCGGGGGGGGCCGCGTCGATCATTCCCAGGTGGTGTAAGACGCGCAGGAAGCCTCCCACGGCGTGGTTGACTATGACATCTTCGGCCCAGAAGGAGGCCGGAAACTCGATGGCGAAATTGACGATATCCTGGCCCGCCATCTCCGGCCCCATTGATCCCGCCCATTGCTGTTGTTCTTCGGTTCGAGTGTCTAGTTGCCAGATACACTCGGGAGCAAAGGCTCGGATCAACTCGAGGGATGTCTCCCTCACCTTGTGCTTGCCGTGGTTCATAAAGATGGCCGTGGTCCGCATACGCGACAGGCCGAAAGTGTGTAAATCGATGACGCAGTCGTGGGCTTTTCCATCTTCGACACAGTGGCACTCCGCCCCGTTCTCACAGTCACAGCCCTTGGCCAGTTTGAGCAACTTGTCTGCCAAGCGATCGGTAAATTCGCGGTCAGAGCTGCCGGGGAATGCCCGGTTGACATCTCTGTTGTTGATTGGGTCCCATCGTTGGTGGAGGGCTTGGCCGAGGGGATTGGCGGACATAATGATGCGCAGAGTTCCTTTCTGGAGCGTCAGCTGGTCGAGTAGCTTGTCGATGACGAAATAGCCGGTTGTTTCGTCACCGTGCAGCCCGATCAGAATTAAGACTTGGGGATCTCCACTGCCCAGTTTCAGCAGCGGGAGGTTGATTTCCACAGCGCCGGCATGGCCTACAAGGATCGATTCCGTGATCATCTCTATTATTTCCTTTCGAGAATATGAGAATATGAGAATGTGTGGCTTTTTTCTGACATGAAAGCACAGGAATATAACAAAATTATAGTGAAGTCAGCGAATAGGTCAACCGAATCTCGTGACGTCGCCGGTACTTAATGTATGCCTTAGTGCCGGTGAGATCTCAGCGCTCCAGTCGGCAAAACAGGCGAACCAACGCTGTAAGGTTTTAATCCGCTTGTGCATCTTTTCTCTACTTCTTCAAATCCATCCCGTCTCTATTGAGTAACGCCCCTACCATGAATGTGTGCCCCGCAGAGAGAAATGCTTCGCGCGTGAAGCCGTGCTGCGCCAGGTAATCCGTCATCCTTTGGCTGTCTGGATGATCCCAGCACAGTTTCAGAGGACGGGTCATATCTTCCCAAGTCGACCCGTCGCCTGCGCTGCCATAGGCGTGGTAGTAGATCAGGCTTTGAGGATCGAAATAGGCCTCTGCTTGATGCGGCTTGGCGACAACGTCTGTCTCGATAGCCTCGACAATGATATTCGACAGCGTGATAGATGGGGGAGCGTAAAGCGGGGCGAGTGGCGTTTGGGCCAGTCGTACCGCCGTCTTGTGTAGAGAACGAATCTCCTGCGGGTTCTGCGTCCGGGCCACCATCGCTATTCGACCGTGGCGATGAAGCATCTCGCGCAGAATGGTACCCTGGAGTGCAGCGCCGATCCCCCGATTCTGCTTACTCTGTACCACTCCGACCAGGTCGACGTATGCTCCCCAAATCGACTGAGTTGGGAAAGGCTTTGTCGTGGCCAGCCCCACTGCTTGCCCTTCGTCAATGGCTACGGCTAAGTAGAAAGCGTGGCCCAAACACGTTCCGTGCCGTTTGCCCAGAACGGCATTCGTTGACATAGGTCTGTTGAAAGCATCGGAGGCGATATCCGATAGCTCTTCCGCCGCACTGACAGATAGATCGTCTGGCGTGAGCAAGGCGAGTTGAATCTCCAACAGTGTCTCCTCGACCTGCTGACCGACGGCACGGATCTCTTTAACCAAGTGAGCTGATTGATAGATTGTCACTTCTTGCGTGTTCCTTTATCCATCCTCGACTGTTGTGTTTTAGCGAGCAGCGGGGTTTCATACCGCTATGGCCAGATGTTGTTTGGCGAATAAGTGGGCAAACACGTCTTTGGCCTCCTGCCCTTGTTGGAGCCGCTGGTGTACATACAGAATCAACGCCTGAATGAGGGTTTGTGCTTGCTGGCGACATACTTGCCCAATGGTTTTGATGGGTAAGCCACTTTTTGTCGGTGATGATGGGAGACAGTCCAGATGCAAGAGCGAATAGGCTACGAACACCAGACACCAATGTTTCCCAATGGCTTCAGCGTTACGCATGCGATACTCGTCCAGCCCCAGATGCTCTTTACCATCCTGATAAAAAGTCTCTATCGGCCAACGCAGCAAGTAAGTGGAGATGATCCGTTGCGCGGTCCAATCTACTCGGTTGGTCACTAACACAATATAGGTACCGGTCAAGTTTTCCTTTTTGAAGCTGATGACGATTCGAACCTTGCCCAGTGTGGGAATGCGCACAGTTCGGGTGAAGGTCCAATAGTTCTTGTCCTCGACTGTCACTTTGCGATAAGCATTGGCCGGAATGAGGGGTACCAGCTTCTTCACGGTGATGTGCGGCCCTTGCAAGGGGATCGGGTTCCCCTCGGCGTCCTTTAAGACGAAACTGTTCGTTTCCAGGTTTCGGTTCTTTTTCAACAAACTAATCCAGTCCTTGTCGTGGCGTTTAGCGGCCTCGACCAGGGTAGGGGACAGATACCAACTATCGAACAGGAGAGTGCCGAAAGGCAGTTCGTGCTCAATTGCTGCTTCCAACAGTTCTAAAGCCAGTTCGATCTTGGTCTGGAATTGCTGATGCAGGGCTTCAAACTCGGGGTCCTGCAACAACACGGGGTCCACTTTTTTGTGCAGGCGGTTTCGTTCTTTTCGCTTGGTCGGAATCTTTCGCTCCGGGAAATGTTTGTGGACAAACTCGTCCCAACGGGTGATTTCTTCATAGCGACGATACGAGCGCAGGCCGACGGGGAAACGCACAGGGCCGCTGACGTAATGGCTGGTGACCGGGTTGTGGGCCAAGGGATAAGTGCTATTACAGTGGTCGTAGTGGCGGGCCACGTGGTCAAACACGTCCCCCACATGTTCGCACAAGGTATCGTCGATTGCCAAGACCGATTCGGCTTGTGGGTGGCGCACAGCCTCGGTTTTCTGGATCAGATAGCGCAGACGACGATCATTGACCTTGTCCTGAAACCAAGACGCTTTAGAGAAAAAGCGGGACAGGTTAGTTTTGTCAGCGCTGTCCAGCGTACAACGAGCAATGTTGGCCATACTCTTGTTCGGAAGCACCATCAGACCGGTCAAGTAGTTCTGAAAGTGTCGAAACTGGCGTCGGTTCTCAAAAAGGTCTCGGAAGGCTTCCGCGTGCGTGGTCACGATTGGTGCAGGAGCCACAATTGGAAGTTGCATTGGACTTTTGACCTTTCGCTCAGAGTCTGTACGATACGGCAAGGTTATCATGATGAGCCAGGAATGTCAAA
>DAOTUB010000303.1:0-12341 GCA_034437455.1 Anaerolineae bacterium
GTGATGCGCCAATTGCCCTGTGTAGTTCCACTGCACAAGTGGCTACCTAGACCCAGAGCAGTCGGGTTGTTCAAAGTCTCTGTTAAGGTTCACACCAGACACCGCGCCGTGCCCGATGAAGCTATTCGCCCAAAACAAGGTGATTACCTTGTTGTGGCATCCCCCTGTCTCTCTTCCAATGACGGGGGATGAAGGTCGGGAGCTTGATCCAGGGCGCTGGCGTTCACTTCGGGCCAGACGTCGTAGACGAAAACCTCATAGTTCCGCCAGTCGGTCAGCGGATCGTCATCGGCGATGTGCAGTTCGACGCCAGGGTAGCCGTAACCGTCGAGCCAGTTCTCGACCGTCGCCTTCAACGAGCCGCTTCCTTGGGAAAAGCGTACGCCGTCGGCCTGGAGGCTGCCGTCGTTGACGGTCCAGTAGGCGCCGGACGCGGCCCAGTCGATCTGCGGGCTGTCGGCGTCATCCAGCATCGTGCTGTAGGTCTCGTCGTGGGCCAGGGGCGCACCGGGCGTGACGCCGTCGTAGGGCACGACCCGCAGCGAGCGGACGTCCAGCAACGCGCTGTTCAGCCCCAGCGCATCGAACGCGGCGGTGAAATCAATCGAGACCTGCGTCACGCCGCTGCCGCTGACGGTGACGGGGATGCGGTAGGGCCAGGCGTCGTCCCACCAGACGTCGGCGGCGTCGGCCTGGGTAAGAAGAGGAGGGAGAACGGGATAGAACAAGAGACAAACTAGCAGAAAGAAAAGAGAAAAACATCGCACACGTTTCATCATCGCGCCTCCTTCTGATCGCACTGCAAGCCAGTATAGCCTCATCTGGCGCAAAAGTCAAAACCTCGCAACTCCAATCGTGGCCCCTGCGCAGGCTTTTTCGTGGCGCGCCAACTTGCGCACTCTGCCAGAGAAGGGTACAATCGGCGAGTGATGGAAGAGAGCAAGCAACGCCTCCAAAAAATCCTCGCCGCCGCCGGTTACGGCAGCCGCCGCGCCTGCGAAGACCTGATCCGCCAGAGACGGGTCACGGTCAATGGACAGGTCGCCCAGCTAGGCCAGAAGGCCGACCCCGGCCACGACCTCATCGCCGTGGACGGGAAGCCGGTGCAGGTGCAACGAAGCTACACTCACATAGCTTTCCACAAACCCGCCGGCGTTCTTTCCGACGAGGGAGACAAGACCGGCAAAACTCCGACGGCGCGCGGATTGGTGCCGCTGCCGGGCCGTCTCTACACGGTGGGGAGGCTGGACCTGCGCAGTGAAGGGCTACTCCTGCTGACCGACGACGGCGAGTTAGCCAACCGGCTCACGCACCCCCGGTACGAGCACGAAAAAGAATACCGGGTCTGCGTCGAAGGTCGGCCGGGCAACCGAGTGCTCGACCAATGGCGGCAGGGCGTGTTCCTGGATGACCGCAAGACGGCACCCGCCGACGTTTCGATCCTGCGTGCGGAACGTGGCCGTACCTGGCTGCGGATCGTGTTGCGCAAGGGCCGCAAGCGGCAAATCCGGCGCGTGGCGGCCATGCTAGGCCACCCTGTGCACCGCCTGATCCGCGTCCGCCTGGGCCCCGTCCACCTGGGAGAGTTAAAGCCGGGCGAGTGGCGGCGACTGTCTCGGCCAGAGCTCGACGAGCTCGAGAAACTCGAGCAGAAAAAGCCTCGAGACAGGGGGCGCGTATGAACATCCACGTGCACGGGAACACCTTTGAACAGCTCGTCGCAGAGGCGCTGGACGACCTGCCCGAGCTGTTCCGGGAGCAACTGGATAACGTCGAGGTGGTGGTCGAGGATTGGCCGGATCGGGAGACTATGCGGTGGGCCGGTGTGCGCCACCCGACGCATCTCCTGGGCTTGTACCACGGCATCCCGCAGACAAAACGGACTCGTAACTATGGTCTGGTTCTGCCAGACAAGATCAGCATCTACCAACGTCCCATCGAGATGCACTGTCGTACAACAGAAGAGATACGCGAAACGATCCGTCACGTCCTGCGCCACGAGATCGCACATCACTTTGGGCTGAGTGACGAACGGCTGCGAGAGCTAGGAGCGTACTGAGTAAAGCACCTCAGAACTTATTCCCCAAACACCACTGCGGTGAACGCATACAGCGTCGCCCCCTCCCGCCAGCAACCCGCCGGGAGATTCGCCTTCCGGCATAGCTCCTCCAGGAACGTCTCCCGATCCCACCCATTCTCCACCGGCACCTGCGGCAAAAGCAATCCTCGTCCGCCACCGGCAAAGATCATCAGCCCGTGAACACCCACCTGAATCTGCTCCACGTCCGTCACCCGGCGGAAGGGAGAAAGAATCGAAATTTCGATGGTGATGTCATCCAACTCCTCCAGCGTGAGGGGCGGAAAGCGTGGATCTCCCGTGGCCGCCGACATCGCCGTCTCCTGCACCACCTGGTAGAGCGGCTGATCCGCCCAGGTGTGGCCGATGCAACCACGTAACTGACCGCTCTCCTTCAGCGTGACAAAGGCTCCCGCACGGCGAGTCAGCAGCGGGTCGTCGGCCTCATAGTCAGGCGTCGCCCCGCCCTCCAAGTGAGTCTCTATCGTGGCGCGGGCCAACGACAGCAACTCTTCCTGCTGAGCCTCCGTCAAGTCGGGCGGCTCGTAGCGCCAGAACATCACTGCCCCGTACCCCACCACTCGCCCCTGGTCGCCCTGCGGCAAAGTCCCGTTGGGGCCTCCGCCACTACGGGGGCTGTCGCCGGAGTTGGCGTAGAGCAGGACGGTGGCCGTCTCTGCCCCTAGCCCTCGCGCCACCCGCATCGTCACCAGGATCGGCCCCTCGCCGCAGGCGCAGGTGACCAGGTTGGAGACGCCCGCAGCCATCACCTCGTCTATCGTCTCCCGCACTCGAACGGGGTCAAAAGCCTCGATGGCCGCCAGTGTCGCGCCGTCGACGCGGTGCGCGTCGTCATAGGTGGGATAGTGGGAGAGGTCGGACGAGGCGATCACGACCGCTCTCCTGCCGGGGAGCGCCGCGAGCAGCGCGTCAGTCAACGTCTGCACCGTCTCCTCGTCGTCCGCACCCATCAGCACCGGCACGATGCGGCAACCGGGGCAGACCTGCCGGAGGAAAGGAAGCTCGATCTCGATGGGATGCTCGCCCTCGTGGGCAGCGGGGTCGAAGGTGATGAGCGGGTCAGCCTCGACGAGGGCCTGCGCCAGTTCCACATCCACCGGCACGACCCCCAGCGGCGTCTCGAAACCGCCCTCGGCCCACACGGAGATAGGAGCTGAAAGGGGCTCTTGATGGTCGGCGGCGATGATGACGGCGACGTCGTACTCCACCCCCTCCAACTGCTTGAAGCCGGGGGCAGCCACCGGCCCGGAGTAGGCGTACCCGGCGTGAGGCACGATGAGGCCGATTGGTTCCCCGTCCACCGGCCTGACCGACGCCAACATCCCATCCACCAGCGCCGCCAGTTCGTCGGGGTCGTCGGGGTACCAGGAGCCGGCGACGGCGGAGGGGCGGATCTGGTCTGAGGGGATGGTGGGAGAAGGAGATGGGATCGGCAGGGAAAGGGGCGTCGCTGTGACATCTGCCGTCGGCGTCGCGGTAGGGGCCGGCGTGATAATGGGCGCGGCGCAGGCAGACAGCAGGAAAACTAAAAGCAACGCCAGGAACAATTTCCGGTTGTAGATTTCACAATTCACGTTTCACATCCCTTCGATTATGCCATCCGCTCGGTCAGAGCGCCTTCCTCGTCATCCAGCTTACTGATCCGGCGGGCCAGGCGACACCTCCACCGGCTGTCCCTGTGGCTCGCCGGGCCACCAGACACCCGTGATAGGCTCGCCGCAAAATTGACACGCCCCATCTTGGATGTGATACGACAGCACGTTGTCCCCCTGGCGCTCGATCAATACCTCGCCACACGCGGGGCAATAGGTGTGGTTGGCCGGATGACCCGGCACGTTGCCGGCGTAAACAAAACGCACTCCCTCCTCCAGCGCGATCTCCCGCGCCCGCTCCAGCGTCTCCACCGGCGTCGGCGGCAGATTGGCCAGTTTGTAATCGGGGTGGAAGCGGCTAAAGTGGAGGGGAACGCCCGGACTCAAATCCCGCGCGATCCAGCGGGCCAGCGCCCGCAGTTGATCCAGGTCGTCGTTCAGAGTCGGCACGACCAGGTTGACGATCTCCAGGTGAACGCCACTCTCATAGATCGTGCGGATCGCCTTTAACACCGGCTCCAGCTCGCCCTCGCAGACCTCGCGGTAGAATTCCTCGTCGTACCCCTTCAAGTCGATCTTGATCGCGTCCACTGTCTGGCAAAGCTCCCGCAGCGGCTCCGGGTTGATGAACCCGGCGGAGATGACCACATTGAGCAAGCCCTGCTCGTGCGCCAGGCGGGCCGTGTCGAGCATGTACTCGTAAAAGATGATCGGCTCCGAGTAGGTGTAGGCGATGACGGGTGCGTTGTACTCCCGCGCGTAGCGGATCACCTCCTCTGGCGGGAGATCGCGGTTCTTCGTCTCCTCCGGCGGAAGCTGGGAGATGGACCAGTTCTGGCAGTAAAGACAGCGCAGGTTGCAGCCGGCAGTCGCCAGGGAAAAGGCGCCGATGGTAGGGAGAAAGTGGTAGAAGGGCTTTTTCTCGATGGGGTCGACGTGCACCGCGCAGGGGTTGCCATAGACCATCGAGTAGAGCCGGCCGCTCCGATTCTCCCGCACCCGGCAGATGCCCCGCTCGCCGTCGGCGATGATGCAGCGATGAGGACAGAGGTTGCACTGAACGTAATCGCCGGTGTGAGGGATGTGGCAGTAGGAAACAGGCAGCGGCTCCTCCGTCGCACCGTGACAGGCTGCGCAGTCGAGCGCGCCCTCGCTGGCAAAGGAGGCATAGTAGCGCGCCTCGACCGACCAGGGAGTGGGAGGCTCGACCGGCGTAACTGCGCCCACACTTTCTGGAGACCGCTCCCAGCAGCGACTGCCGGAGAGTCCCGCCGCCGCCCCTACCCCGCAGGCAGCCAGCGCCCCGGCGCCAAGCAGAAACCGTCGTCGTGTGATTCCGCTACTCATCTACTTTCCTCATATCCCCATCAAAACCCGTGCAAACTCTCCAGCCGCACCGTGCGCACCAACCAGGGCACGCCGACGAAGGTGAAGAGCACGATTCCAAAGCCAACCACAACCAGCACAGCCAGCCGTCGTCCGCGCCAGCGGCGCAGCGGGCGCACGTGCAAGATCAAGAGAACCCACAGCCAGGTGACCAAGGCCCAGGTTTCCTTGGGATCCCAACCCCAGTACCGTCCCCAGGCATTCTGCGCCCAGATCGCGCCGGTGAGGATCGAAAAGGTGAGCCAGGGGAAGCCCAACGCTACCACTCGTTCCATCGCACGCCCGATCTGCTCTTCAGAAACTCCAGAAACCGGGTTTTTCCTCGTCAATTGCATCAACCCCAAACCTGCCGCCACACCGAACGCTCCGTACCCCATCACCGCCGTCAACACGTGCACCTGGAGCCAGACCGAGCGCAACGCCGGGAGAAGCGGCGCGGTCGCCTGCTCGCCAGAGGGACGGGTGATGGTATAGGTCGCCACCAGCAGCACCATCGCCAGCACAAAGGCCCCTGCTCCTCGTTCGCGCCAGCTCACCTCCAACAGCAGGTAGATAGCGACGATGGCCCAGACGAAGCAGAGGGCGAACTCGTAACGATTGGTCAGCGGCCAGTGGCCCGCCTCCAGCCCGCGCTCGACGAGTCCCGCCGTCAGCAAACCCCAGGCGACGAACGTCGTCCCGGTCGCCACCCAGCTCGTCCAACGTTTTCTAGAGACCCGATGGGCGACGTAAGCGGCCAGCGCCAGCCAGAGCACGACATACGCCAGCTTAAACATCTCCCTCCCCCACCCTACCCTCGATCTCCTCCACCAACGCTACAAACCCGCGCTCAAAATCCCAGGCCCGCCGTCCCGCCTGCCCGGCCAGGCGCAGCGTGCCTTCTGGCTCGATCCGCGCGTGAATTCGGCAGTGAGGAAAGTTAAACGTCACGGTCAATCCAAAAAGCAACAGCAATCCCGCCGCAACGACCAGACCATAGCCCGGATCGCGCACGGCCAACAGGGTGACACTGTAGCCATCGGGAGCCTCGGCGTAGGCTTGCAGATGCAATCTGATGCCGCCGTAACTCAGCGGCTCGTTGACCCGGATGCTGCCGCCCGTCGCCTCCCGGCCTCCCTCGATGACGGCAACCCTGGCTTCGTACCCCGCGACGCTCCCGTCGGCGTAGCGCGTGATGGTGAACCCTTCGTCACGCACCCGTAATTCGCTTCCATGCCCGACGTCGGTTGTCGTGCCTGGCCCGATGACGACCTCCTCGCGCCAGCCACACCCATAGCTCAACACCACACCAAGTAACAAAAGCAGCACCGCCAAATGAGTGACCAGCGTCGCCAACGAAGCCAACCGATTGCGGTCCCCCCGCAGACAAACACACACACCACTCGTAGTGACGACTTTAGTCGTTCGCACCCGAAACCCCGGCCGCTTCAGACACTCGCACACCACGCGGGGCAAGTCAATCTCCGGCGGCGCGGTCAACCTGGCAGTGTGAGGCGCGGCGTCGAGCACGGCGTCGGAGCAACGCACGGGTTGGCGGAAAGATCGCCGCCACACTCCTCGCCAGCGATTGAGCGTGCAGACCAGCGTGGCGGTCGCCAGCAGCGCCAACGACGCCAGAAAAATCGGGGAGCGAAACCACCGGAAAGCCCCAATCGCGTGGAAAAAGTCCGTCAGCGCGCCATACCTCGCGCGCGTGACCGCCTCCCAACGCGCCAGCCGCTCAGGATCACCGACGACCGGCAGCGAGATTTGAGGAAAACAGGATCCCAGAGCAGCAAGCAGCAGCACGGCGACGATGAGCACAGCCGCCACGTCCACCCGGGCCAGGAAACGCCACACTCGCCTAAAGATTGGAGATATCATAGTCTACCCTATTATAGTACGCATCGGCCCATCTGCAACTGCGTTCCGCCCCTTGCATACTGCCCCCGTTTCTGTATAATGGGGCTATTGTGATCTTTCTCGACCTGCGCTGGTTACTCTTTGGCATCCTGCTGATGCTGATAGCCGCCGCCCTGCTGGGCGGCTGGTTGGATCGCCGTCGGCGTGAGCAGCTCGACACGCTAGGCGCACAAGCTGCGTTCGAACAGGTCCCCTTCGGCTGGTTGGTGCTGGACGGCGCTCGAAAATACCGCTACGCCAACCCTTACGCCCGTCGCCTGCTGGGATTGACCTCGCGCGCGGGCGCGCTCCCAGAGACGGACTGGGTTTCACTCCTCGAAGAGGATCGCGCAGCGGCGCAAGGAAGCACGGCCGCCGGCCGCTACCGCAGCGTGACCCTCGCTCCGGACAAGATCGCCCGCTGGTGGGTCACCTCCCAGAATGACCTGGACGTCGCTTTCCTGCTCGACGTCACCGCCCAGAAGCAGGCCGAGCAGGCATCTCAATATCTGCTCAGCGGCCTATCCCACGAACTGCGCACGCCCCTCGGCACGATCCTGACCCATCTGGAGATCCTGCTCCTCCCCGACGTCTCGGAGGAGATCCGTCAGCAATCGCTCCGCCTGCTGAAGGTGGAGGCGAAGCGCATGGCCCGGCTCGTGCAATTGATGCTGGAACTCGGCCGCCTGGAGACCAGCGCCGAGCTTGAGCGCCGGCCCGTGGACCTGCTGGCATCGGCAGAACAGGCCATCGCTCAACTCTCCCCCCAGGCCGGGGAACGGAATATCGCCCTCTCCCTACAGGCCGACGCACCCCTGCCGCTCGTCGTGGGGGACGTGGGGCGGCTCATACAGGTCTTGCTCAACCTGCTCGACAATGTGATCAAGCACTGCCGTCCCGGCGACCAGGCCATCGTCTCGCTGGAGCAGGTAGAGACCGGCGTCGCGTGCGTCGTGTGCGACACTGGCCCGGGCATACCCGCCGAGCATCTCCCCCACGTCAGCCGCCGCTTTTACCGCGCGGCCCCACAGGAAATAGAGGGCAGCGGGCTAGGGCTGGCGCTGGTGGAAGAGATCCTGCGCCGCCACGAAAGTCACTTGGAGATCGAGAGCCGCACCGAGGGAGACGAGGCGGGCACTTGTGTACGCTTTGTCCTGCCTATCTTGCCAGAGAAGGAGGTGTCGACGTGAACGACTGGCTGCGGAAAAACCCGTGGCGATGGTGGCCGATCCCGCTGCTGATGCTGCTGGGAGGGTACTGGCTGTTGCCCATCTCTGGACAGATCGTGGTGATGCCGGGAGAAAGCGCCCCCCTCTGGCCCCAGATCCGGCTGGCGCCCGCCTCTCCCCAACCCGGTCAAGAGACAACCCTATGGATCACAGACGCCACACCGTGGCCTCACGTACTGCTCACGATGGATGGGCGATCGGTCCGGGGAGTGGAGTGGCAGGCTAATCCCGGCGACACCTGGACCTGGACGTGGACGCTTACATGGCCCGACAAGGAATCCAGCACGCTCGTTTTCTACCACGATTGCCACACTGGCTGCGTGGAGCGCGGGCGGGTGGTCGTCGGGGAAGAACCGCGCCCCGCGCCAGCCCGACCGACGCCGACCAAGCTGGGCATTATCTTTGCCAACCCTGAGCGGGATTGGCACGCTCGCAGCGGGTGGGACGTAGAATTGACCTACGCCCGCCTGGCCGACGAGAGCTATTGGGGCATAGACGGCCTGGCCGCGCGCGTCCACCGTGCGACGGCGAACGGACTGCGGGTGCTGGTTCGCGTGGATTATGACCAGGGCCAAAGCATCCCCTCGGCGGACTATGAGTTGGCGCTGGCCGAATATCTCCAATACCTGCGCCGCCTGGCGCGGGACGAGCGATTGCGGGACGTGTACGGCTACTTTCTCGACAGCAGCTACAACGCGGCTCACCTGGTGACGCCGGAGTGGTACGCCCGAATCTTTAACGGGTACGGCGAAGAGATCGCCCACACGGATAACGCCGTGCAGGTCATGCGGGCGGAAAACCCCCAGGTACGGGTGCTGGTCGGCCCGCTGCAACCCTGAAACACCGGGCAGGATGGTGAACGGCGCTACGAGATCGACGCGCCCTGGCTCAACTATATGAACACCCTGGTCGCCGCGCTGGACGCAGGAGCGCGGGCCAAAGCCGCAGCAGGCATCCCCCTGGCCGCGCCCGACGGTTTTGCCGTGCAGGCCCCGGGTCGCCCTGGCGCGCCAGAACTGGCCAGGCAGGATGCAGCCGAGGAGCCTCGGTTGGACCTGCGGCGGGCGGAGTGGGATGACGCCCAGGCAGGCTTCCGAGTCTACCGGGATTGGCTGGACATCATCAACGAGTATCCCACCACGCGCGGGCTGCCCGTCTACATCACATCCACCAACACCTTCACGTCCGACGAGGGCGTCCCACCCGCGCAGAACTACCCGCCGGGCTGGCTGACGGCGGCGCTGGAGGTGATCGACCAGGAGCCGCAGGTCAAGGCCCTCTGCTGGTTTCTCGACTATTTTCCCCACGACACGCAGTGGGACTATTTCAGCCTCACCCTGCACCCCGGTCGCCTGATAGACGCGGCAGAGGAATTCGACGCGCTGCTGGAGCCGTGAGCGGAGGAGAACCATCTATGACTGCGACGATTCGCGTGCTGCTGGCCGACGACCATCCCACGATGCGGATTGGGCTGCGGGTGCTGTTGGAGCGAGCGCCCGGCGTGGAGGTCGTGGGAGAGGCTCAAGATGGTAAAGAAGCATTGGCGCTGATCGAGGAGCTACAGCCCGACGTGGCCGTGGTGGACTGCGAGCTGCCGGAGATAGAGGGAACCCAGGTGGCGCTGGAAATCCGGCGGCGGGGCTTGTCGGTGCGGGTGTTGGCGCTCAGCGCCCACGACGACGAGCGGTACGTGCGGGGTATGCTGGAGGCCGGCGCGGTGGGCTATTTGCTGAAAGAGGAAGCGCCAGAGACGATCGTGACGGCGGTGCAGGCGACGGCGCGCGGAGAAGCTCATTTTAGCCCGCCGGTGGCGAGCAAGGTGGTTGCCTGGTCGCGTGGAGAACGGACAGGAGGGTTGACGGAACGAGAGGTGGAGGTATTGCGACTGGTGGCGGGGGGATTGAGCAACAAAGAGATCGCCCAAACTTTGACCGTGACCGTGCGGACAGCCGAGTTTCACGTCGGCAACATCTTGAACAAGTTACAGGTGGCTTCGCGGGTAGAAGCAGCGGTGTGGGCGAAGGAACAGGGTGTGGTCTCTTGAGGCACACGAACAAAGCTATCCAAAGCCCCGGCGTTCGGACGCCGGGGCTTTTTTTGTAGAGCTTGGTACTATGACGAGACTTTGCCGATTTGCGTCATTCCGAGCAACCGGAGGGAGTCGAGGAATCTCCAAATAGCTTTGCCTACGAAAGTGGAGATTCCTCGACTCCACTCCGCTGCGCTCCGTTCCGCTCGGAATGACGGGGTCTCAAAGTCTTGTTGTAGCATTAGGAATGCGGGAAAGATACCTGTGGAAATCCACAGTAGACAGACAGCCTCGTTCTTGGTAGACTAGAAGCATCACTACTCAGAAAAGACATCCCCTGTGGAGGTGAAGAAATGGCTGAAACAATACTCCCCCCTTCTCGCAATACATCTACATCCTCTAGAAGCCGACGGCCTGGCGCTGGCAGCACCCTGGAGCGATTCTACAAGCTGGCCGTAATCGCGCTGGCCGCTTTCATCGTGTTGACGGTTGCGCTACTACTCAGCCGCGCGGCGGTCTACAAGATCCACGCCTACGAGCGCGGGCTGCACCTGCGCGGTGGTCGCTTCGTCCGCGTGGACGATCCAGGCTGGCACGTGCAGATCCCGCTCGTCGACACCGTGATCATCGTCAAGGTCAACGAGCGATTGGGCTACATCGAACAGATCGAGGCGATGACGTCCGACGACGTGACGATGAATGTCTCGCTCCAATATACCTACCGGGTGACGAACCCCGAACGCTTTGCTCTGGAAGTGGACGACCCAGAGCGGATCGTCTTCGAGTTCGTGCAGGGCAAGCTGCGGGATGTGGTCAACACCAAACCGATGACGGAGGTGATGCACAGCCGGGCCGCAATGAACCAAGAGGTCATGGAGGCGTTGCAAAAGAAAGAGGAACAGTACGGCGTTCGTTTCATCACTGTGCAGTTGCAAAGCGCCTCACCGCCGGACGAGGTGATGACCGCGATCAAAGATCGCATGGTCGCAGTGCAGCGACAAGAGCAAGCCCAGGCCGAATCGGCCCAGAAGAAAACGCTGGCCGACGCCGAGTTCTACGCGGCCCAGAGACGGGCGGACGCGGTGGCCTATCAGATCACCAAGACCGCCGAGGCCGAGGCGCAACAGATCGCCCTCACCACCGAAGCCAAGCAAGAGATGGTGCGCGCTATCCTCTTGGAGCTAAGGGACAAAGGAACTCTGGGCGAAATGTACATGCAATACCTGATCGCCCAGGAACTGAAAGAGAACAGCAAGTGGATCATCAGTGGCGCGAGCACACCCATCGTAGATCTGCGTGATGAGAACATGTTTGCCCCAATCAAACCTGCAAGTCCACCGGCAAGCGAGTGATGGACGTGTAGCCAGATGGCGACAATAACCGCCAAGATCGGAGGATGGGCTATGAAAAAATCGCTTTTGCTGGTGCTGCTGACGTTGCTCGCATCTGTCGGGATCGTCATCCTGGTCATCCAGGAGATGATCATGCCGATGAAGCACGAGGCGCTCACGAACCCTCGCATTTTTGCCTACCGGGACTGGCAGAGCGTGGGGGTGCAGGTGCAGGCGGGCGACGTGCTACAGATCCACGCCCAAGGCGACTGGATGTACACGCCCGGCGAGCACCACGGGCCGGAGGGCCACGCTCACTACCGCGCACCCAACTTTTACCCCTTGCCGAACGTGCCGGGCGGAGCCTTGATCGGTCGCGTCGGCGAGGATGGCGAGCCTTTTTATGTGGGGAAGCGCGTTACCTGGGAGGCAACGCGAGATGGTCTCCTCTACATGCGGATCGACGACGATATTCTGGGCGATAACGACGGATGGGTGACAGTGGAGGTGAGCGTCAGCCCCGGTGAACCACTGAACCCCTGAAAGCACTGAACGGATTCATGCTCAACAGAACCCTCAGTGAAATCAGTGCTTTCAGTGTCTCAGTGGTTCCAGATCAGGAGATTTGAACATGTACAAAGAGAGATTCGCCTCAATACTCGTATCACTAGCAGGCTGTCGGAGAGGGTTTGTTTTTGGCAGGAAACGTCCCTTCAGGCGCAGTTTTTTGGCCTACATTGAGGCTTCATGCCCCATTTTTGCCTCGAAAACGTCGAGATTTAGGGGCAGCCTTTC
>DAOTUB010000304.1:0-11084 GCA_034437455.1 Anaerolineae bacterium
GTGTCAATCGCGCTATTCGCGGCATCATTAACCGCGCTTTTGGTTACCGAAACTTTGACAACTTCCGTCTACAAGTTCTCGTGGAGTGTGGCGGTGGCTGACTTTACCCCGCAAATCTGCGTAGAGCCAGAAAAAAGTCACGTATCACCCCTTCGGGTCACGTTTCACTTGCAGGAGGTATTCAGTGAATAGAAAGGCTATCATTGGGCTAATGGTTTGTCTGGCGCTCGGAATATGGGCGGGTTCTGTGTATGCTCAATCGAGTGCGCCGCCGTTGCGAGCGACCGTGCACATCGTTCAGCGGGGTGAGACCATGTTCTCCATCGCGCAGCGGTACGGCCTGACGGTGGACGCCGTCACCCACGCCAATGGCATCCCCGATCCCCGGCAGGTTTACATCGGCCAGCGGCTCGAAATCCCTGGTGGAGAGGTAGAGATCGCTGCGGAGGAGACGACGCCTTACGTGGTGCAGGCGGGCGATACCCTGGCTGCCATCGCCAGACGCTATCGCACCACCTGGCAAATTCTCGTCCGGGTCAATCGTCTGCTCTCTCCTGACGCTCTCTACGTAGGTCAGGTCATCCAGGTGCCTGTTCCCTTCCCCTCCTCCCTTGGGGGGAAAGAGGGGGGGGATTATGCCGTCCACGTTGTGCGTCCTGGTGATACATTGCTCCGCGTTGCGTTGCAGTATGGTGTCTCGCCCTGGACGTTAGCGGCTGAGAGTCGCGTCGCAAACCCGGCGTTGATCTATCCAGGGCAGGAGCTTGTGGTTCCCGGCGAAGGATCTGGCTTGTTACCGGCGCCTTTTGTGTCCGTCGATGTACAGCCGCTGCCGGTGTTCCAGGGGACGACGATGGTCGTCGCCGTGCGCACGACGGAACCGGTCACGCTCAGGGGGAGGTTGTTCGAGCGGGAGGTGCGCTTCGGCGAGGAAGATGGCGTCTACTACGGGCTGGTGGGCGTGCACGTGCTCACGGAGCCGGGCCTGTACGAGCTGGAACTGAGTGCCGTGGACGGCGCGGGGCAGAGCACAGAGATCGCCGCCGACATCGTCGTGGAGGCTGGCAGCTTTGGCTATGAGCGCATTGACGTATCTTCATCCTCCAGCCTGCTCGATCCGGCCGTCGTCGCCGCCGAGCGAGAACGTCTGGACGCAATTCGTCAGACCTTTACCGAGGAACGGGGTTGGGTGGATGTCTTTCAGTACCCATGCAGGGGGCCGATCTCGTCCTATTTTGGTTCGCATCGCGCGTATAGTAACGGCCCGTACACCAGTTACCACAGCGGCGTCGACTTTCGAGCGCCGGGCGGGACGCCCGTGTACGCGCCGGCAGCGGGAACGGTGGTGATGGCCGATTCGCTGCAAGTGCGGGGCAATGTCATTATCATTGACCATGGCTGGGGCGTGTTGACGGGCTATTGGCATCTTTCGTCGCTCGAAGCGGAGATCGGCCAGCAGGTCGCGCAGGGCGACGTGGTCGGTAAGGTGGGCAGCACCGGCTTGTCCACCGGCGCGCATCTCCATTGGGAAGTGTGGGTTGGTGGGGTCAGCGTGGATGGTTTGCAGTGGATGGAAGCGTTCTATCCCTGGCCTGAGCGTGGATTGGTAGCGGCTACGGGTAGTGAATAGTTCAATTGTTCAGAGGAGATAACCTGTGGAATTTTCAGAACTCGTCGAAAAACGGTACAGTGTGCGGAGATACAAACCCGACCCGGTGGAGGATGACAAACTGGAAGCGGTGCTCGAGGCGGCGCGCCTCGCGCCCACTGCGGTCAATTTTCAGCCTTTTCAAATTATCGTGATCCACACGGAGGGGCGCGAGGAGGAACTGGGCCGCATCTATGGCAAGGATTGGTTCGTCCAGCCGCCGTTGCTTGTGTGCATCTGTGGGACGCCCAAGCAGAGCTGGGTTCGCAAGGATGGGAAAAACTATAACGACGTGGACGTGGCCATCGTGATGGATCACCTGATCCTGGCCGCCACGAATGAGGGGTTAGGCACCTGCTGGGTCGGCGCGTTCGACGCCGACGCCGCGCGCGAGGTGCTGGGCCTGCCCGACGACGTCGAGCCGATCGCCTTCACCCCCCTGGGATATCCGGCCAAGTCGCCCCGTAGTGGCAGTGGCCCCAACGGGACGCTGCCAAAGTCGAAGAAACGCAAGCCACTGTCCGAGTTGGTACGCTACGAGCGTTGGTAACGCGCCAGACAAAGGCGCCGGGTTGGTTGGACGCGCTCGCCGTCGCCCACGCCGCTGGAGCGGAGAGTTGGTCGGGTGACGGCGTCGTGCTGCGCCGTGTGACCGGCGGCGCGAACAATGCCCTGTACCGGGTGGAGACCGGCGAGCAAGTCTACGCCGCCAAGCTGTGCGTCGCCGACGGTCGCCGACGGGCCGCACGGGAGTTTGGCGCGCTCCGGTTGCTGCGCGCGGCTGGGCTAGATATCGCGCCGCAGCCGGTTTGGTTGGACGAAAGCTGCGCTATTCTGCCCTTTCCACTCGTTGTCTACCGTTGGCTGCCCGGCGAGCCTCTCGGATCAACGCCAACCTCGCGTCAACTGGTTGCCTTGCTGGAGAGTTTCCATCGCCTGCACGCGCTCCGTCAGACGGATTGGGATTCCGAGCTCCCCGACGCTATCTTTCACTGGTTTGACTTTGAGCCATACCTGGCCGAGCTGCGCGATTTTCTGGTCAAGTACGGAACCTGGCTGGCGACCACCGGGCCGGATGGGCGGGATTTGCGAGATCGACTCGCCCGGCTGGTGGACAGTTGCACGGAGGTTCTCACCACCACGACGGTGGATCCGAGCCGCGATGGTTTCCCCTTGCGCTTGTGCCACGTGGATCAGAATCTGGCAAATGCCTTATGGAGTGAAGACGGTCGGCTGCGCTGGGTGGACTGGGAGTACAGTGGGTGGGGCGACCCGGCCCTGGACCTGGCGGAACCGCGCTGGCACGCTGCGCTGGCTGAACTGAGCGAGTCGCAACAGGCCTGGCTGCGCGAAAACTATCGCCGCCCGGAAGGCGACCCCGGTTTTGATGAGCGGCTCGCGGCGTGGGATCGTCTCCTGGCGACGCGCTGGCCCTTCTTGATCCTGCGCTGGCTGTGGAGCGAGCACCACGGGCCAGACCGCGTCCGTCTGACCCAACCTTCCGGCGATTCATCCGTGCTGCGTGCTCGTCTCTCGCGCTTCATTGAGCGCGCTGAGGGATTGGTCAATGGCGAAAGGAGCATTCAAGATGACCTCGACGAATGAACAGATCTCCTCCCAGGCATTGCTGGCTTTGCTCAAGGGCCGGCGCAGCATCCGGCGTTACCGTCCAGACCCGGTGCCAGACGAGATGATCGAGCAAATTTTGGAGGCCGGGCGCTGGGCTCCTTCGGCCAGCAACCGGCAGCCGTGGACGTTTATCGTCATCCAGGACAGGGCCATTCTCCAGCAGGTGGCGCAGCACGCCGCGTACTACTTTGTCCGCTGGGCGCACGTGAAGGATGCCCCCCTGCTCATCGCGCTGTGCGGCGACGCTCGACATCCCATCTACCGGCAGTTTCTCCACGAGGACGTCGGCTTGGCCGGATCCCAGATCATGTTGCAGGCCAAGTCGCTGGGGCTAGGCACCTGCTGGCTTGGGGGGTTGGATCGGAAGGCAATCGCGGGCATCCTCCGGGTGCCGAATCACGTCGAGATCATAGGGTTGCTGGCAGTCGGTTTCCCGGACGAGGAGCCAGCCCCCAGTTCTCGCAAGCCATTGTCCGAGATCGTTTATTACAACGTCTATGGCAATCGAGGTGAGGATGGCGATGCAAGGCCGGGACAGGTTCCGGGCGGGCTGCTGGGAAAGTTGCTGCGCCGGCTTCGACTGGATATTCGCGTTTAGGTGCAATGCACTTGCCAAGTGCGTTGCACCTATGAGGTAGGTTAACGAGTGACCAATAGTGGGAGCGTGGAGGCAATAGAAACACTTCAGGCAGGAGAACGAGACCTGACCAGCGGGAGCCTGCACGGGGCCATCTGGCGCCTGGCCGCCCCGATGACGTTAGAGACCGGCATCCTCAACCTGGTTCAGGTGCTGGATACGTATTGGGTTGGGCAGTTGGGATCGGCGGCCCTGGCGGCGGTGACCATCAGCATCACCATTCGCTGGGTGATCAACAGCCTGGCGAACGGGCTGGGCATCGGGGGGATGGCGGTGGTGGCCCGCCGGATCGGAGAAAAGGACAGGGCGGCGGCAGACCACGCCGCCTGGCAGACGATTCTGCTGGCGCTGTTCATGGCCCTCTTTCTCGGCGGCGTAGGGCTTCTCGTCGCCCGCCCGCTGCTGGCGCTTCTGGGGGCGGACGCCGAGGTGTTGCTCCTGGGGCTGGCCTATCTCCGCGTCACCTTTGGCGGATTGTTCACCCTCATCCTCGTCTTTGGCATCAATTCCCTGCTGCGCGGCGCAGGAGAGGCCCGGCTGGCGATGGTGGTGCAGTTTCTGACGACGGTGGTCAACGTGGTGTTGGAGCCGGTGCTCGTCTTTGGGTGGGGGCCGTTTCCGCCGCTGGGGGTCGCTGGTTCCGCCTGGGCGAGTGTCCTCGGCTTTGGCGCCGGATTGGCCTTGCAGATCGCCATCCTCCTGCGAGGCCGGGCCAGGGTCAGCATCGACTTGCGCGACCTGCGGCCCGATTTTCCGCTGATGGGCCGGATCGTTCAGATCGCCTTGCCCAGCACAATACAGATGACCTTGCGCGCCTCCTCTCGACTGGCCATCGTGGGATTGGTGGGGCTTTACGGCACTTTTGCCACAGCCGGGTACGGGGTAGCGGGCCGCTTGCTGCTGATCGCCCTCATCCCGGGCTTTGGGCTGGGCAACGCCGCGGGGACACTGGTGGGGCAGAACCTGGGCGCGCGCAAGCCCGACCGGGCGGAACGCAGCGCCTGGTGGGTCGCCGCTTACACCACTGGCTATATGGTCACGGTGGCGACTCTGCTCTTCATCTTTGCTCGGCCCCTGGTTGCGCTGTTTGACCCCACGCCGCAGGTGGTGGAGATTGGCGTCGGGTGTCTGCACATCGTGCCTTACTCGATGATCGCCAGCGCCGTGGGCGTGGTGCTGGCGCGGGGGTTCGATGGGGCCGGGAACACGACGCCGGCGATGGTGGTCAACCTGCTCACCTTGTGGGGGATGGAAGTACCCTTCGCCTACGGTCTCTCTCGCTGGCTGGGGCTGGGTGTGACCGGCGTCTGGTGGGGGCGGGCCATCGCTAACCTGGCGAACGGTCTCTTGTTCGCGGTCTGGTTTCGCCGGGGACGTTGGAAACGAAAGGAGGTCTAGCGCGCTTGCCTGCGGATAAAAAACATCCGATCACGATTGCCATTGACGGCCCGGCTGCCTCGGGCAAGAGCACCGTCAGCGAGTTGCTCGCCCGGCGGCTGGATTACCTTTACTTTGATACCGGCGTGATGTACCGCGCCGTGACCTGGGCGGCGCTCGAACGAGGCGTACCTATCGAGGACGAGGTAGCGGTGACCGCCTTGGCGGAGCATCTTCGCATCGACGTCGTCGCGCCGACGGTGGAAGATGGTCGCCAGTACACGGTCCTGGCCGACGGCGCGGATGGAGCGTCGGTGGACGTGGCCTGGGCCATCCGCGCGCCGGCGGTGGACGCCAACGTTTCGGCGGTCTCTGCCTATCCCGGTGTGCGAAAGGCGCTCGTCGCGCAGCAGCGGCGAGTGGCGGCCAAAGGGCCGGTGGTGATGGCGGGGCGCGACATCGGCACCGTCGTCCTGCCCGACGCCGATCTCAAGATCTATCTGGATGCCAGCGCCGAGGAACGAGCGCGACGCCGTTGCCAGGAATTGCAGCGGCGTGGGGAAGAGGCCGACTATGAGGCGGTGCTGGCCTCGATGCGCCGCCGCGACGAGATTGACAGCAGCCGGGCGGTCTCTCCGTTGCGCGCGGCAGAGGACGCCGTCGTCGTGGACACGACCGACCTGGACATTGAGGAGATGCTGGCCGAGGTGGAGCGGTTGGTTAGGGAGCGGAGATGCCCGCCGGACTGATCGCCGCCGTCGCCCCCGGCAGCCTGGCCGAGCGGGTCGGGTTGCGGCCCGGGGATGAACTACTCTCGATCAATGACCACCTGTTGCGGGACGTGATTGACGTGCGCTTCTACTCCGCCGAGGAGTACCTGGCGCTGCGCGTGCGACGGGGTGGAAGAGAATTCACCATTGAAGCCGAGCGTCAGTACGACGAACCGCTGGGGCTGGAATTCGCCCATCCCACCTTCGATGGCCTCCGCCGCTGCGACAACCGCTGTGAATTCTGTTTCGTCGCGCAAATGCCGCCGGGCCTGCGTCCCTCCCTCTACGTCAAGGATGACGATTATCGCTACTCTTTTCTCTTTGGCAACTATATCACGCTGACGAATTTGAACGGGGCGGACTGGGAGCGCATTGATGAGCAACACCTCAGTCCGCTCTACGTCTCGGTCCACGCCACCGACGTCAACCTGCGCCGCCAGATCTTGCACAATCCCGCTGCCCCCGACGTGCTGGCCCAGCTTCGTCGCCTGGCCGACCTCGGTATCGAGGTGCACACGCAGATCGTGGTGACGCCCGGCCTCAACGATGGCCCTCGCCTGGATCGCTCCATCGGCGATCTGGCCGAACTGTATCCAGCGGTTCGCTCCGTCAGCGTCGTTCCGGTGGGGCTGACCAGGTATCATCGGGGCAATTGCCGCGTCTACACCGACGCCGAGATGCAGGCCGTCTTTGAGCAAGTGGTCGGCTGGCACGCGCGTCTGCGAGAATCGTTGGGAGTCAACTTTGTCTATCTCTCTGACGAATGGTATCTACGATTGAACCGGGAGATCCCTCCAGCGGAAGCCTACGACGGCCTGGATTTGACCGAGAACGGTGTAGGCCTGGTGCGTCAGTTCCTCGATCACGTATCACGCACCAAGTTTCACGAATCACGCACTCTCGTGACCGGCACACTTTTCGCTCCACTACTCCGTTCGGTTGCAGACGCCGACGTGATCCCGGTCGTGAACCATTTATTTGGCGAGACGGTGACGGTGGCGGGCCTGCTGACCGCGCGAGACGTGATCGAGCAGTTGCGAGGGCGGAAACTGGGCGACGTGGTGGTGCTTCCAGCCGCGATGTTCGGTGGACCGGAGGGCCAGTCGCTCGACGGGATGTGGCCACGGGAGGTCGCGGAGGCGCTGGGACGGCGGGTGCTGACAGGGAACGAGCTCGATTGGTCATTATCGGTGGAGCGTGTATAATTGAGGTTTGAAGGGTAGATCGGTGCTCCATAGATAGGAGGAGCTATGCTCGTGTTCGTTCTCGTTGGGATAGTCGTTGTTCTTATTATTGTCGGTCTGGTGGTAGTCGCTTTTACCAAGTCCAAATCCAGGCCAGATCAACCGCTTCAAGAGATTGTCGAGCGGGATCGTGCTGCCAGGGTCAGCCTGGAGAAATTGGAGTGCCAGGAGTGTGGTGCAGAGTTGGACCAAGATAGCATCACCATCGAGAAAGGCATCACTTTGATTTCTTGTTCCTACTGCGGCTCTACGTATCAATGGGTTGAGGAACCGGAACCGCAATCGGCGTGATCGGCGGGCGTGATCGCCAGGGTCAAGAAGGGCGATCAGGAGAAGACCGTTTCCCTGGCCGAGGTGGAGGCGGCGGACGCCGACCCGTCCAGCGCCGAGTGGCTGGCGGCCTACCGTTATTGGTTGAGTAAGTGATGGTTAGAGCATAAAAAGAGGAGTCCAATGACCGAGTTTCAAACAGCGACGATTCAGACGGATGTGCCCGTTCGCCTGTTGACAGAGATGCAGATGTTGGTGGAGACCGGCTGGTTCCGCAGCCTGGATGAATTGATGTTAGACGCTCTGCGCCGGTTTGTCGAGTCCCATCGAGCCGAGTTGATGGAACGATTCATCCGCGAGGACGTAGAGTGGGGCTTGCATGGTGATGAGTAGGTCTTTCTTCGACGTTATCTGCGATGCTGGGCCATTGATCCACCTCGACGAATTGAGTTGCCTGGATCTGATGGGCGATTTTCGGACCGTCTTTGTGCCGGAGCAAGTTTGGCGGGAAGTCGAACGCCATAGACTCAATACCTTGGAGCAAACCGTTGTGGACTTGCACAGAGTGTCGGTGCCGATCTCTGAAGATGCTTCCTTCCAGGCGTTGGTGCGGGCGTTGTCACTGGACATAGGGGAGCAAGCAGTTCTCTCCCTTGCAGTACTTTATCCTGAAGCCATTCTCTTGACTGACGATGCGGCGGCCCATCTGGCGGCTGAAGCGTTAGGTTACCGGGTACATGGGAGTATTGGTATCCTGCTGCGGGCCATCCGTCGCCGACAGCGTACCAGGGATCAAGTGCTAACTCTCTTACGTAGCCTGCCAGAATGGTCTAGCCTTCACATTCGTCCTGCTCTTTTGCAAGAGATTATCCTACAAATCGAGAGCCAGGTGACTGGGAAAAGGACGTAAGGCTGAGTATGAATGAATCTATTTCTGGAGCCTATGCCCTGGCCCGAGGCGCTATCGAGGCCGGCGTTTCGCTGGCGACCAGTTACCCCGGCTCGCCGGTCACCCCCGTCGTCGACCACATCCTGGATCTGACCTCTCCCGACGAGGTGCAGGTCGAGTGGACGAGCAACGAGAAGGTCGCTATCGAGATGGCTCTGGGCGCTTCGGTGGGCGGGACACGCTCGCTCCTGTGCGTAAAGGGCGTGGGACTGAACATCGCGCTCGACCCGCTGATGACCTTCAACCTCTCCGGCTGCAACGCTGGATTCGTCATCCTCGTCGGCGACGACCCCGGCAGTTGGGGCTCGCAGAACGAGCAGGACAGCCGGGCGTTGGCGCTGATGGCCGAGCTTCCGCTGCTCGAACCGACTTCCGTCTCTGACGCGCGGGCGATGATGCGCGAGGCGTTTCGACTTTCGGAAGAGATGGGGCTGCCGGTGCTTGTGCGCATCACCCGCGCGCTCGTGCTTGCCGAAATTCAGACCTCGGAGGTTTCGGAAAACCTCCGAGGTCTCGCGCCGTCCCCATCTTTTCAGCGCGAGTTTATGCGCTGGACGGTGTTGCCCGTCAACGTCGTGCCTCTTCATCGCCGTCTGCATCAACGGCTGGAAAAAGTGCCGGCCCATTTTGAGAATTCGCCCTTCAACGGGGTGGAGGGAGAAGGAAGACACGGGGTAGTTGCTGCTGGATTTGTCTACCAGAAACTTTTGGACTCGCTGGGCGGCGCCGTCCCTCCTGATCTGCGTGTCCTGCGATTGGGAACTTTTCATCCGTTGCCTGTGGAACGAGTGACGCGCTTTCTGAAGAGGGTGGAATCGGTTCTCGTTCTGGAGGAGACGCTACCTTTGGTCGAGAGGAGTGTGCGGGCGACGGCTCAGCGATCCAGGCTGACCTTGCCCGTGTATGGCCGTGACACGGGCCACATCTCCCGCGCCGGCGAGCTGTTCGCCCCCCACATCGCCGCCGCGTTGAACGAGCTTGTGCCTCAACTGGCCTTGCCCACAGCGGGAGAGAGCGGCCGTCCGATGCCCAGCCGACAGCCTCTCTGCGATGACTGCCCCTACATCCCCACTTTCGACGCTCTCGTCAGGGTGATGGAGCAGTTGGGAGGGCGCGACGAGTTCATCGTCGTCGGCGATCCGGGCTGCATGGTTCGCTCCCAGTTGCCGCCCTACGAACTGATGGACGTCAAGCACAGCCTGGGTTCAAGCATCGGGATGGCGACTGGGGTCGCGCTGAGCCAGGCGAAGAGCGACGGGGGAAAGAGAGTCGTCGCGCTGTCTGGCGATTCGAGTTTTCTCCATTCGGGCTTGGCCGGGTTGATGGACGCGGCGCGAGTCGGCGCGAGGATGCTGGTGTTGATCCTCGACAACGGCACGACCGCGCTCTCTGGCGGTCAGCCTCACCCGGCCAGCCAGTCGGACGCTCGAGGGAGACCCCAGCGCACAGTGGATATGGCCGCATTGGCCCGCGAGGCTGGCGCTGGAGACGTGCGCGTGGTTGATCTCGACCGAGGAGAGGATATTCGCTCGGCAATCGAGGCAGGGATGGATGTTGACGGCGTGGCCGTCGTCATCGCTCGCGGCCAGTGCCCGCGATGGCTGTAAAATGGGGGTTTCAACGTGAGTGAGATCAGAGCTCTATCCACAGAGGATTTTGACGCATTTATCGACGTCACTGTCAATGCCTACCCTGGAATGAAGGTGGTCTCGGAGGAGAAGAAAGAGCAGTACAAGCAGCGGATGCTCAAGGTTCACGAGGAGGACCCAACGGTTCTGTTCTACGGACTTTTTCGGGAGGGGCGACTGATGGGTGGGATGCGTCTCCACGATTTTACGATGAACTTTCTCGGCGGCCGCATCGCGGCGGGCGGTGTGGGAGCGGTCGCCGTTGACCTCGTGAGCAAGAAAGAGCACGTGGCCAAGGAGATGATGGAGTACTTTATCCAGCATTATCGAGCGCGCGGCGCGCTGCTGCTCCTGCTTTATCCCTTTCGTCCTGACTTTTACAAAAAGATGGGCTTTGGCTACGGGATAAAGATGAACCGGTACCGCGTAAAACCCTCCGCGCTCCCCAAAGGCCCTTCAAAAGCGCACATCCGCTATCTGGACGAGAGCGATAAGCAGGCGCTGTTGGATTGTTACACCCGCGTTATGAGCAAAACACACGGGATGATCGAGAAATCCCCTGGGGAAATCGAACGGTTGATGACGCGCCCCGGAAGCCAGATCGTGGGATGCGAGATCGATGGACAAATCCTGGGCTATCTCGTTTTTTCCTTCACTCACGGCGAAGAATGGTTGCTCAACGACATCCATGTCCGGGAGTTCATCTACGAGAGCTCGGAGGCGCTGTCTGAGTTTTTGACCTTTTTGCACGCTCAAGCGGATCAGATTCGTCACGTCGTCTTTGACACCCAGGATGAGTATTATCGCAGTACCGCATAACTTGCTACGCGGCTTGACATAGGGGGTTTTCATAGCATACTATCTCCATTCCACACAAGGAGAAAAGAGCTATGAGGACCCCAAGAGAATCTTACTCGAGAAAGCCAATTGTG
>DAOTUB010000305.1:0-38774 GCA_034437455.1 Anaerolineae bacterium
GGTGGAGAGCCCCCCCCCCTCTGTCCCCCCCATTGGGGGGGAGGAAAGGGGGGGGCTGGGCAGCACCTTTCACTTTACCATCCAGGCCGAGGCCGCTCCCCACCCCACCCCCACCTACCGCCAAAAGGCGCAGCCAGACCTGCGCGGCAAACGGGTGCTGATCGTGGATGATAACGACACCAATCGGCGCGTCTTGACGTTGCAAACAGAAAAATGGGGAATGCTCTCCAGCGATACAGCTGCCCCCGCCGAGGCTTTGGCGTGGATCCGCCAGGGAGAGCCTTTCGACGTGGCGCTGCTGGATATGCAGATGAAGCCGGCCGATGGGGTCGGCGAGATGGATAGCCTGACGCTGGCCGTCGAGATACGACGCGAGCGCGAGGCCAGCGTGTTGTCAAACGTACCGCTGCCGCTGGTGATGTTGACCTCGCTGGGGCAGCAGAAGATCGAGATAGAAGAGGGGACATTCGCCGCCTTCCTGACCAAACCGGCCAGAGCCTCGCAGTTGCACGACGCGCTGATGGACATATTTGCAAAAGAGGAATCGACGCGGAAAAAACGGGACACAACAATCCAACCACAGTTCGATCCGAAGATGGGAAAGCGACTGCCGCTGCGCATCCTGCTGGCGGAGGACAACGCGGTCAACCAAAAACTGGCGCTGCACCTCCTCAAGCGAATGGGCTACCGGGCGGACGTGGCGGCGAACGGCCTGGAGGCGCTGGAAGCGTTGCGGCAGCAGACGTACGACGCGGTGCTGATGGACGTGCAGATGCCAGAGATGGACGGGCTGGAGGCCACGCGCCGCATCCGCCAGGAGTGGGAAAAGGACGCACAACCGCGCATCGTCGCGATGACGGCGAGCGCGATGAAAGAGGACCGGGAGGAATGCCTGGCGGCAGGGATGGACGACTATATCAGCAAGCCGATCCAAGTGGCAGAACTCGTTTGCGCTTTGAGGAAATGCCAACCTATGGGCGAATCTGCAACCTATCAAAACGTAACAGGAGGAGACCATTGAATAACCGGCTGAATACCCCATCCCAAGAGAATGCTCCGGCCCACTTATGCTGGCCATTTCGAGCACAGAAGAGGACGACATGACTGGAGATCCGCCAACCCAAAAACCACTGGCTTTTATCATCGAAGATGAACAGGAACTGGCGACTCTTTTTGCCCGTGCATTGCAGATGGCCGAGTTCGACACCGAGATTATTCAGAATGGAAGCGCCGCCCTGGAGCGGTTGGCTACCACCATACCTACTCTGGTATTGCTCGATCTGCACTTGCCCTATGTGTCGGGCTTTGACATCCTGCACCACATTCGGGCCGACGACCGGTTGGCAAAGACTCGGGTGATGCTGGCGACGGCTGACCCGCAAATGGCCGAAACCCTCCAGGAAAAGAGCGACCTGGTGCTCATCAAGCCCATCGGTTTCTATCAGTTGCGCGATTTGGCTGCACGTTTACGCCCTTGCGATACGACCGATTGAGAAAGAAAGCATGGACTCTTCCTTTTCAGGCAGAAGAACTGGTTGGCGCTCCAAGAAAATGCCGACCTCTGAGCGAATCTGCAAATTATCGAAACGAAATAGGAGCCGATAGGTGAATAATCAACAGAATGCCCGATCCAAAGGGAATATTCTAGTCGTAGATGACGCAGTAATAAACTTGCGTCTGCTATCTCGAGCGTTGGAAGAGCAAGGATATGACGTGCAGACCGCGACGAGCGGCCCTCGCGCCCTGGAGACTGTGGAGGCGGAGCCGCCTGACCTGATCCTGCTCGACATCATGATGCCAGAGATGGATGGCTATACCGTTTGCGAACAACTGAAAGGGGACGCCCGCACGCGCGACATCCCTGTGATCTTTATCAGCGCGCTGGACGAAACGCTGGACAAGGTCAAGGCCTTTACCGTCGGCGGAGTGGACTATATCAGCCGCCCGTTTCAGGCGCAAGAGATGCTGGCCCGCGTAGAGACTCACCTGACTTTACGGGAGATGCAGAGGCGGCTTCAGGAGCAAAATCGCCAGCTCGAACAAGAGATCGTCGAGCGCAAACGGGCAGAGGAGGCGCTGGCCCTGGCCCGCGATCAAGCGTTGGAAGCCAGCCGCCTGAAAAGCCAACTCTTATCCAACGTCAGTCACGACTTGCGCTCGCCGCTGGGCAACATTCTGGGCCACACCGAGATGCTGCAAGCCGGCGTCCACGGCCCGCTCTCTGACCGACAACAGGAAGTGACCACGCGCATCATCGCGAACGCCCAACAGTTGCTAGGCTTTATCAACAACTTGTTGGGACAGGCCCAGCTCGAGGCCGGACGAGTGATGCTCAACGTCATACCCTTCGCCCCAGCCGAGATACTGAAAACCACACAAGGCACCATCGATATGTTAGCCCAGACTCGCGGGCTGGAATTGATCTGCGACGTTGAACCCGATATACCGGACACTCTGTACGGCGATCCTTACTGGCTGCGGCAAATTCTAGTCAACCTGGTCGGCAATGCCATCAAGTTCACCGAGGAAGGTACGGTACAGATGCATATTTATCGAGCAGATCAAGATCATTGGGCCATCCAGGTATCTGATACCGGCTGCGGCATCCCGGCAGAAGCTCAATCGTATATCTTTGATGCTTTCCGGCAGGTGGATGGGACGGCCATCCGCAAGCAACAGACCGGCTCCGGGTTGGGGCTGTCCATCGTTAAACAACTGACCGCGTTGATGCAGGGAAAAGTCACCCTCACCAGCCAGGTAGGAAAAGGCAGTACCTTTACGGTTCTGTTGCCGTTAAAACCAATCCAGGAGAAGACGACATGACGGGAGACACATCGAGCAAAAAACCACTGGCTTTTGTGATCGAAGATGAACGGGAACAGGCGGAGATTTTTTCCCAGGCCTTGCAAATGGCCGAGTTTGAAACGGAAATCATTCGGAATGGGAACGCCGCCCTGGAGCGTTTGGCTGTCGCCGTACCCACCCTGGTGGTGCTGGACCTGCACTTGCCTTACGTGTCGGGCGCCGACATCCTGCAAGTGATTCGCGCCAACGACCGGCTGGCAAACACTCGCGTGATCCTGGCGACGGCTGACCCTCAAATGGCCGAACTCCTGCAAGAAAAAAGCGACCTGGTGCTCATCAAGCCTGTCAGTTTCTATCAGTTGCGCGATTTGGCCGCGCGTTTACGCCCTTCTGATACCGTCGGCTGAGAAAGAACGTATGGACCCTGCGATCCAGTATACGATATTCATTATTCTTGCTCCGCTTTCAGCCTTTGTTTCGATTGTGCTGGGCGTCTACGCGCGGCGTTATCGCCCTGCGCCAGAAAGCTCGGCGCTCTTGAAATTGATCCTGGTCAGTTCGGGATGGTTGATATGCAATACCTTCGAGTTGGCGGCCCATTCCGAATCCGCCACCGTTTTCTGGGCCAAGATCACGTATGTGTTCATCGCCCTCACGCCCGTGATGTGGTTGGCTTTTGCACTCCAGTACATTGGGAAACAAAAGTGGCTCACCCCTTCTCGCCTCGCGCTATTTTTCATCATCCCCGTGGCGACCATAGTGCTCGTCCAAACCACCGAGAGGCATGGCCTGGTCTGGCAAAGGTATAGCTTCCGTCCCATCGATCGTTGGCTGGCGATAGAGGTTTCTTATGGTCCGTGGTTCTGGGTGAACGCAGCGTATGAGTACGCGTTGATATTCCTGGGCGCGTTTTTAATCAGCAGGCAATATTTCAAATCATTCAATTTGTATCGCCGGCAGTCCACCTGGCTGATCCTCGGAGCGGTCAGTCCGCTCGCATTGAACGTCGTGTACATCCTTCGCCTGGTACCCGAGTTCAGAAAAGATTACACCCCTGTGAGTTTTGCCCTCTCCTGTATCGCGTTTGCCATTGCCATATTCCGTTATCGCTTGTTCGATCTCAAGCCCGTGGCCCGCGATGCTGTGATCGACAGCATGAGCGACGGTATGCTGGTGCTCGACGCGCAAAATCGGATCGTGGACCTCAACCCGGCGGCACAAGCGATCATCGGCGTTCAATCGGCTCAGGCCATCGGACAACCAGCCGCGGAGATATTGAGTCCCCGAAGCGACCTGGTCGAACGCTTCCGCGATATCCCCCACGCCCAGGCCGAGATCACGTTGGGCCAAGAAGAAACGCAGCGTCATTATGATCTGCGGATCTCTCCACTGACTGACCGGCGCAGGCGCTCGACCGGGCGGTTGATCGTCCTGCGCGACATCACCGAGCGGAAGCAGGCAGAGGAAGCGTTGCAACAGGCCAAAAAAGTCGCCGAAGAGGCTCAACAGGCAGCCGAAACGGCCAACCGGGCCAAGAGCACATTCCTGGCCACGATGAGCCACGAAATCCGCACCCCGATGAACGCCGTCATCGGCATGAGCAGCCTGTTACTCGACACCGGCATGACTCCAGAACAGCAAGAGTTCACCGAAACCATCCGCACCAGCGGCGAAGCGTTGCTGACCATCATCAACGACATCCTCGACTTTTCCAAGATCGAGGCCGACAAGATGGAACTGGAAAGCCAGGCTTTCGACCTGCGCGAGTGCGTGGAAGGCACCCTCGACCTGCTGATGACTGAAGCGGCAGAAAAAGGATTGAAGCTGACCTCTCTGATCGACGAGCAAGTCCCTGCCGCCATCATCAGCGATATGACGCGCCTGCGCCAGATTCTGATCAATCTGATCGGCAACGCTATCAAGTTCACCCAACAAGGTGAGGTAGTAGTTAGTGTTCAGTGTTTAGTGGACAGCGAAGAACGCACTTCCCAACACCCACCAATCTCTAACAACTCTCCACTAACCACTATCCACTTTTCTGTCAGAGATACCGGCATCGGCATCCCTCCAGACCGGATAGATCGCCTGTTCCAATCCTTCAGCCAGGTAGACGCCTCGACCACCCGTCGTTACGGGGGCACCGGGCTAGGGTTGGCGATCAGCAAGCGGCTGTGTGAACTGATGGGCGGCGCGATGTGGGTCGAAAGCCCCTCCCTTTCCTCCCCCCCATTGGGGGGGACAGAGGGGGGGGCAGGCAGTACGTTCCACTTTACCATCCAGGCCGAGACCGCTCCTGGGATGGCGCCCGTCTACCCACAAAAAGCGCAACAGGCAGCAGCTCAACCACAGTTCGATTCCGAGATGGAAAAACGGCTGCCCCTGCACATCCTGCTGGCGGAGGATAACGCAGTCAACCAGAAGCTGGCGCTGCACCTCCTGGAACGGATAGGCTACCGGGCGGATGTGGCGGCAAATGGCTTGGAGGTGCTGGAGGCATTGCAGCGACAACCATACGACGTGATCCTGATGGACGTGCAGATGCCAGAGATGGATGGGCTGGAGACCACACGCTACATTCGCCGGGAGTTGGAAATGGACGCACCACTGCGCATCATCGCGATGACGGCGGGCGCGACGAAAGAGGATCGGGAGGAGTGCCTGGCGGCGGGAATGGATGACTATATCAGCAAGCCGATCCGGGTGGAGGAATTGGTCGACGCCTTGACAGAAAGCGACCCTTCTACTAGACTGGAACCTCGTGTGCAAGGATAAAACAAACATGACGAGCACGCCTATCTCCAAGCCCGAAATAACGGACCTGCCTCCCCTACCCCGGCACCTGGAGGGCCGGCCTTTCGGGCGCGACGAGGACGGACGCCCTCTCAATCGCACCAGGGGCCACGTCATTCGCGCGACGTTGGAGTATATGCTCGAGTGCGTCGGTCAGCGCGCCGCGCAATCTCTCCCTCCCGAAACGAGCAGCGAGGAGCGCGCCGCCCGCGTCGCTCAGGCCAAAGATGCCACCTTGAAGCAACTGGTCGAACAGCTCAACGCCGCCATCCTCGACCCCCGTTACCACGTCACCGCCGATTACCTGTTGAACGAGGGCAACACTTACTCCGTCGAGTTCAATGCCTTTTTCAGCGAGCTTTGTCGGCAATTGTCTGGCGATCCAGACTTTCACTTCAATTGTGGAGCGAGGAGCATCCCCGTCTCAATTTTATCCCTGGCACGTCCCTTTTCGCTCAGTCAGATCTACAACGTACTGCCCCGTTTCACAGCCAAATATGCCGCTACCGATTTCCGCGTCGTCCGCGTGACCTCGAACTCGGCCATCATTCAGTGGCACGGCGAGCGCGACCTGGTCCAACTCCCTCCCGCTCTCCACCGGCCTTTCCTCTATCTGAGTTGCCAGTACATTCAAGGCACGCTCGCCAGCATCCCTCAAGTTCACTCCGGCCTGCCGATGGCGACCGTGCGAGAGATCCGCTGCCACCTAAAAGGCGACGCGCACTGTGAGTGGGAGTTCACCTGGCAGCAACAGGAGCGAAAACGATTCAGCTTTCGGCGCCAAAGCCGTCTCCCCGCCTCCACTCCAGAAGAATCAAGGGAGCAGACTGTTTTCCCCGCATCTTTCAGCAAAGTGGAACAGCGAGAGCTTTCCATCGTCCCTGCGCCCAATCCACTTGTCGAATCAGAACTCCCCCCCCTGCCCGCGCACATCGAACATCCTCCCTTCGGCGCCGACGACGCCGGACAGCCGATCAAGGAGGTTGCAGGCACATCGATCCTCGCCGTCATCGAACAGATGCAGAGCTACCTCGGCCACCGCATCCAGCAAGAAAACCTCCTGGGCTTTGACCCACAAGAGCGCGCGGCTCACATCGCACATACTCAAGCCGACGCCCTGGACCAATTGGTGGAACGGTTGAACACCGCCATCCGCGACCGACGCTATCGCGTCTCCCGCGATTATCTGCTGGACGGAAGTCACCGATACTCACACGAGTTCAACCTCTTTATCAACGAATTCGCGCAAGAGATCTCGGGCGATCCGCACTTTTTCTTCCATCGTGGGCTTCAGAGTATCCCTGGCTCGGTCCTTCACCTGGCCCGTCCCCTGTCGCTGCGCCAGGTGTACAACCTGCTGCCTCGCTTTACCGTCAAGGTTTCCGATGCCGACGTCCGGATCATCCGTACAGACTCCAACACCGCGCTCCTTCAGTGGCATCCCGAACGTCAACTGGCGAAAATTCCCGCCCGCCTTCACCAGCGGTATATCCGCATGGCGTGCCAGGCATACCAGGGCGCGTACGCCGTCATCCCCAAACTTCATTCAGACTTGCCGCTGGCAGAGATCAAGGAAACTCGTTGCCTACTGCAAGGGGATGCATATTGTGAGTGGGAGTTTAGCTGGCAGCTTCCCAGGCCCAGAATCGGCCTGGCGGTCTGGCTTAGCTTGAGCCTCTCGGCAATCCTGCTGATCTGTGCACTATTGCGTCTGCCCGGTTGGGAGTGGTTGGCGGCAGCGGCGGCGCTCCTGCCCGCCGTCATTGGCGGAGCCATCCACCATTTGAAAACGTCGGCGTACGAACGCCAGCGCCAGGAACAACTGCTGTTCGAACAACGCGAGCGCTCCGAAGAACAGTACGACGCCTTGCAGCAAGCTCACGCCGACTTGCAGCTTTCGACCATCGCGCTCCGGCAAAAAATCTCTGAACTGACCGCCATGCACGAGATTGGCCTGGCGCTGAGCGCGACGCTCGATCTGAACGAGCTATTGGACACGAGCCTGCGCGCCGTCACCACGCACCTGAATTTTGAGCGGGCGCTGATCATGTTAGTCGAGGAGCGCGAAGGGCGGCGCACGCTGACCGGCGGGCGCAGCATCGGCGGCACGCCAACGATGACCGCCCTGATCGAACAGGCCGAGTTTTCGCTGGACGATCCCGAGGCACTCCTGGCCCAGATCGTCAACGCCGCCAGACCTACGCTGGTCGACAACGCCCGGCAAGTGAGCGACGAGCGCATCGGACGCGCTCTCAAGGTGCTCGGCACATCCGCTTTCCTGGCGGTTCCGCTGATCGCCAAGGGCAAAGCCGTGGGCCTGTTGGCGGTGGACAACGCCCTCACGAACCGCCCCATCCTGGAGAACGGACAGGAGTTGCTATCCACCGTCGGCAGCCAGATCGCCAGCGCGATAGATAGCGCCCTGCTGTATCAGACGCTGGAACGGCGCGTGGAGGAGCGCACGCGAGAAGCCGAGGAAGCTCGTGTCGCCGCCGAGGAGGCGAATCGGGCCAAGAGCGCCTTCCTGGCCACGATGAGCCACGAGATCCGCACCCCGATGAACGCCGTCATCGGCATGACCAGCCTGCTGCTCGACACCGACCTCACCGCGGAGCAGTACGAGTTCACCGAAACCATCCGCACCAGCGGCGACTCCCTGCTGACCATCATCAACGACATCCTCGACTTTTCCAAGATCGAGGCCGGACGGATGGAATTGGAACGCCAGCCGTTCAACCTGCGCGATTGCATCGAAGAGGCCCTCGATCTCCTGGCGACCAGGGCGTCGGAAAAAGGGCTGGAACTGGCGTATCTGGTGGACGATCAGGTTCCCGCCGCCATCTTGGGCGACATGACGCGCGTGCGCCAGATCCTGGTCAATCTTCTCAGCAACGGGGTCAAATTCACCAGGCAGGGCGACGTGATGGTGTCGGTCCACGCCCGTCCCATTGAGACACAACCCGGTTTCTGGGAACTGCACTTTGCCGTGCGGGATACCGGCATTGGCATCCCGCCGGAGCGGATGGACCGGCTCTTTCGCTCGTTCAGCCAGGTGGACGCCTCGACCACGCGGCGCTATGGCGGCACCGGCCTGGGGTTGGTGATCAGCAAGCGTCTGAGCGAACTCATGGGCGGCTCGATGTGGGTGGACAGTGAAGTGGACCGGGGCAGCACCTTCCATTTCACCATTCAGGCAGAAGCCGCGCCCATTCTGGCACCAGCCTACCTGCGGGACACTCAGCCCGCCCTGAGAGACAAGCAGGTGTTGATCGTGGACGACAACGTCACCAACCGGCGCATCCTGAGCTTGCAGACCCAATCGTGGGGCATGTTCCCCCGCAACACCCCCTCTCCCGTCGAGGCGCTGAGATGGATACGCCAGGGCGCTCCCTTCGACGTGGCCATCCTGGACATGCAGATGCCCGAGATGGACGGCCTGACACTGGCGGCCCAGGTGCGGCGGGAGCGGGACGCGCAGGCCCTGCCGCTGGTGATGTTGACCTCGTTGGGACGGCAGGAGGTGGGGGCAGAAAGCGTCACGTTCGAAGCCTTTCTGACCAAGCCCATCAAGGCCTCTCAACTGTACAACGTGCTGGTGGGGATATTTGCGGAAGGAACGCAGCCCGCGCAGCGATACAGGGAACCCGTGGGCAGGCCCAAGTTCGACCCCGAGATGGGCGAACGGCTGCCCTTGCGCATCCTGCTGGCGGAGGACAACGCGGTCAATCAAAAGCTGGCGCTGCACCTGCTGGAACGCATGGGCTACCGGGCAGACATGGCGGGCAACGGCCTGGAGACGCTGGAAGCATTGCGGCGGCAGACGTACGACGTGGTGTTGATGGACGTGCAGATGCCAGAGATGGATGGATTGGAAGCGACGCAGGAGATCCACCAGGAATGGCCGCGCGAGCAGCGCCCGCGCATCATCGCCATGACGGCCAACGTGATGAAGGAGGATCGGGAGGAATGTCTGGCGGCGGGGATGGACGACTATATCGGCAAGCCGATCCGGGTCGAGGAATTGGTCAGCGTCTTGAAGGAATGCTGGCTCTTTAAGGATGCACGGAGCAATCACGTATCATGAGCCAGGTGGAGACAGGATATGGACATTGATATTTCCCACGTTCGCCGCAATATCCTGATGCTGACGACGATCACCATAGTCGTCACGGGCGGCATCCTGTTCGTGGTCGCCCCCATCGTTGCCAACCTCTCTCCCCAGGATACGATGCAGGGGCGTCTCAACTATGTCGTGGGCATCCCCGTGTTGATCATCGGCCTGGGCGCGTTCCTCTACCTCTATCTGCGTCCCGTCGCCCAGCTTGCCGCCGCGCTGCAAACCGACTCAGACGTGCCGCCCGACCTCGCCCAACGAGCACGCACGCTGGCCTTTACCCTGCCCGTCCGATTCTTGCAGATACCCGTGCTGGTCACCTTCGTCTTGGCCACGATGATGGATATTTTCAGTGCACTCCTCTTGGAAAACTATCCTTTCGCTCGACATTTCCAGGTCACGATCCTGATCACCATCGCCGCAGCTTGCGCGTCGCTGATCTTGTTGGTCCTCTCCCGACGGATCCTGGCCCCCGTACTGCTGGTCACCTCTGGGCTGGCAGAGGATATAGGACCGCGCTTTGACATCCGCGCCCGTCAGTTCATCACCACCTTGTTGTTGACGCTCACCGCCGTCGCTTTCCTGGGTGTCCTTGGCTACACACTGGTTTCGCGGCGCGCCTACGAAGGACTGCGGGAGAAATATACCCTACTCGGCGAAGTGATCGCCCAAGACCTGGGAATCCATCTGAGCGACGAGGCGCTGATGGCCTACGTCGAGACCCTATTTGTAGAAGGTGAAGGCTACGCTTTCATCACGGACAGACAGGGCCACATCATGACGCGGATCCCACCAGGGTATCAAAACCTGCAAGTAGATGGCGAGACGCTGGCCCAACAGGATCAGGGCTTGGTCGAGATTTCCGACGGGGAACTCGTCCTGACTCCTCTCAACCGGCCCGACGTAAATTGGCGGCTGGGCTTTGTCTACCAGGTGGACCCCTTGAATTCGCCCTTTGTCCGGCGCATGTTGCTGGTCTTGTTGATCTTTATGGCGGGCATGTTCGCCTTTGTGTTCATCACCAGCCGTTACGTGGCCGATGACTTGAGCCGCGACATCAAGTACGTGACCGCTCGTCTGTCGGATCTGGCGGGAGGAAGGAAGGTCGGCTCGAAAAAAGTCAGCGTGCTGTCGCTGGACGAGGTGGGCGACCTGGTGCTGGCCTTCGACAAACTACAGGCCAAGTTCCAGGAGCAGCAAGCGCAGATGGAGCGCGAGCAGAAAGAGACGCTGGCGCTCCAGGAAATGTCCCGCCAGATCAGCTCCATCCTCGACATCGACCAGGTACTGCAAGAGATCATCGCCAGCGTGGAAGAGACGTTCGGCTATCGCAACACGTCCATTCTGCTGATAGACGAGGAGATAAACGCGCTCTACATCGCGGCCTGTGCAGATTACGTCGACCCCGAACTACTTGAACAGCACTTTGAGATCGGCGAGGGGGGAATCGTAGGGCGCGTGGCTGCCAGCGGCGAACCCCTGCTGATACCCGACGTGAACCAGTGTGAATTCTACATCGTCGGCAGCAGCGACATCCAATCGGAACTGGCCGTGCCCATCGTGATCGGCGGAAAAACCATCGGCGTGTTCAACGTAGAAAGCACACGGCTGCACGCCTTCACAGAGAGCGATCTGCGCATCGTCACCGCCCTGGCCAACCAGATGGCCGTGGCGATCCAGAACGCCCGCTTTTACCAGACCGCGCAGGATCGCGCCAAAAAACTGGCCCTGCTGCACGAGGTATCCCAGCGCATCAGCGCCCTGCTGGACGTGGACACGCTATTGAACGCGATCGTGAATCGCGTGACGGACGTTTTCGGCTACCAGGCGGCCTCGGTGCATCTCATCGACAACGTGACCAACGAGCTGGTCTTTGCCGCCGAGGTGGGCATGGAGGAAGCGTTTGTGCGCGACGCACGCCGAAAAGTGGGGAGCAAGGGCATCGTTCCCTGGGTAGCGGCCACGGGCGAACCCTTGCTGGTGCCCGACGTGCGCCTCGACGAACGATACGTGGAGGGATCAAAGGGGGTACGTTCCGAATTAGCCATCCCTCTGCTGACCGGCGATAAGGTGCTCGGTGTGTTCAATCTCGAAAGCGACCGGGTGAACGGTTTCGACGAGGATGACGTGCGCCTGATGACGGCTATGGCAAATCAGACGGCCGTGGCTCTCGAGAACGCCCGGTTGTTCACCCAGGTCGAAAAGCACATGCGAGAGATGGAAGCCCTCTACCGCGCCGACCAGGAACTGCACCGCCACCTCGATCTCAATAGAGTGCTGCAAGCATCGGTCAACGTGGCCCAAGAGATCATCCAGGCCGACAAGAGCGCGCTGTGGGTCTGGGACGCCGAGCGCGAGCACTTGATCGTGGAAACCGCCCGCGGTTTCAGCGCCGAGACGCTGGCCCAGATGTCCTTTGCCTCTGGAGAAGGAACTGTAGGCCAGGTCGCCGCCAGCGGCGAGCCGATGGTGGTGGAGAACGCGCTCGCCGACTCTCGCGTGACCCGGCGCCTCGTCGAGGGGGAGGGAATCCATTCGTTTATGCACGCGCCCATCAAGGTCGGCGGCCAGGTATTTGGCGTCTTTAATGTAAATTACTGCCAATCCCGCACCTTTAGCTACGACGACCAGCGGCTCATCCTCACCATCGTCCAGCGAATTTCCCTGGCGATCGCGAACGCCCACCTCTTCCAGAGCGTGCGCAGCCAGGCCGCTCGGCTACAGATCCTCCAGGAGGTCTCGCACAAGATCAGCTCCATCCTGGACATCGACCTGGATCAATTGTTCAATGAGATCATCAGCGCCGTCGCAGCCGCCTTCGGCTACGAACATCTGGGCATCCTCCTGGTCGACGAGGCTGTCAGAGAAGTCTACCTGACGGCCCACCTCGGCTATCCCGACGAGATCGAGGGTTGGCGCATCAACATCGACGACGACAAGGGCATCATCGGCGCGGCAGCGGTCCGTGGCGAGCCGATCCTCGTGACCGATACCGCCCAGGACCCACGCTACATCGAGGGAGTGGAAGGCGTGCGGTCGGAGCTGGCCATCCCTTTGTTGAGCGGCGATAGGGCCATTGGGGTGTTCAACCTGGAGAGCGACCGGGTGGACGCTTTCGACGAAGACGATGTGCTCTTGATGACCACCCTGGCCGATCAGATGGTGGTCGCCATAGGAAACGCTCGTCTGTTTCAAAGTGTGCGCAGCCAGGCCACCCGGCTACAACTCCTTCAGGAGGTCTCGTACAAGATCAGCTCCATTCTCGACATCGAGCAACTGCTCAACGAGATCATCAGCGCGGTGGCGACGGCTTTCGGCCACGAGCACATCCTCGTCTTTCTGGTCGATGAGGCGGCCAACGAGCTGTATCTGGGGGCAGGCGTCGGTTATCCCGACGAGGTGACGGAACTGCGCGTCGCGCTGGACGGCGACAGAGGCATCATCGCCGCTGCCGCGACCGACCGAGCGCCGATCCTCGTGTCCGACATCACTCAGGATCCACGCTACATCAAGGGGATTGCCAGCGTGCGTTCCGAGCTGGCCATCCCACTACTGATCGGTGACAACGCGATCGGGGTCTTGAACCTGGAAAGCGCCCAGGTGAACGGATTCGACGAGGAGGACGTGACCCTGATGACCACCCTGGCCCACCAGATCGCCGTCGCCCTCGACAACGCCCGTCTCTACACGGCAGCTCAACAGGCCAGAGAGGCCGCCGAGGCCGCCAGCCAGGCGAAGAGCACTTTCCTCGCCACGATGAGCCACGAAATTCGCACCCCGATGAACGCCATCATCGGCATGACCAGCCTGCTGCTCGACACCAAACTGGATGCGGAACAGCAAGAATTCACCGAGACCGTACGCCAGAGCGGCGACACATTGCTGACCATCATCAACGTCATCCTCGACTTTTCCAAGATCGAGGCCGGCCGGATGGAATTGGAGAACCAGCCCTTTGACCTGCACGAGTGCGTGGAGGGCGCTATCGATCTCCTGGCGACCGAAGCGGCGGAGAAAGGGCTGGAACTGGCCTATCTGATAGAGCCTTCTGTCCCCGCCGCCATCGTCGGCGACGTGACCCGTCTGCGCCAGATCCTGGTCAATCTGATCGGCAACGGTATCAAATTCACCGAGCAAGGCGAAGTAGTGATTAGTGTTCAGTGTGTAGTGGACAGTGAAAAAGAATCGTTCCCACATACACCAAACCCTAACCACTCCCCACTGACCACTATCCACTTCTCCGTTCGCGACACTGGCATCGGCATTCCGCCGGAGCGTATGGACCGCCTCTTTCGTTCCTTCAGCCAGGTGGACACCTCGACGACGCGGCGCTACGGGGGCACGGGGTTGGGGCTGGCCATCAGCAAGCGACTGTGTGAACTGATGGGCGGCGCGATATGGGTGGAGAGCGAGGTAAACAAAGGCAGCACCTTCCATTTCACAATTCAGGCAAAAGCCGCGCCTGCCCCTATGCCGGTCTATATGCAAAAAGCGCAAGCCAATCTGAAGGGCAAACGGGTGCTGATCGTGGACGATAACGCCACCAACCGGCGCATCCTGACGCTGCAGACCAAAGCGTGGGGCATGCTCCCCCGAGAGACTGGCTCCCCCGCCGAGGCATTGGACTGGATCCGCCGGGGTGATCTCTTCGATCTGGCGCTACTGGACATGCAGATACCGGCGATGGACGGCCTGACGCTGGCCGCAGAGATGCAAAAAGAGCGAGACATCAACGCGTTGGCAAACGCGCCATTGCCGCTGGTGATGCTGACCTCGCTGGGGCAACAAGAGCTCGAGACAGAAACAGTCGAGCTTGCCGCCTTTTTGACCAAGCCCATCAAGGCATCGCAACTGTACGACGTGCTGGTGGGCATCTTTGCCGAAGAAATCCAGCCCAGGCTCAAACGTGAAAAAGCGACCAAGCCACAATTCGATTCCGAGATGGGGCAGCGGTTGCCGCTGCGCATCCTGTTGGCAGAGGACAATGCGGTCAACCAGAAACTCGTCGTGCGCCTGCTGGAACGATTGGGCTACCGGGCAGACGTGGCGGGCAACGGGCTGGAGGCGCTGGAGGCACTGCGACGCCAGACGTACGACGCGGTATTGATGGATGTGCAGATGCCAGAGATGGACGGGCTGGAAGCGACCCGCATCATCTGCCGGGAGTGGGAGCACGATCATCGCCCGCGCATCATCGCCATGACAGCCAACGCGATGGAAGAAGACCGCGAAATCTGCCTGGCGGCAGGGATGGATGATTACCTCAGCAAGCCGCTCCGGGTACAGGAGTTGGTCAGCGCCTTGAGCAAATGTCAGCCGTGGGAGGAGACAGACCGATAGGAGAAAACAATGGAGAAACTTGATTCAGCAGCGATGGAGCGATTGTGGGAACTGGTCGGTGGAGATGAAACCTTCCTAGCAGAATTGATGGACACATTCCTGGAGGATGCACCGCGCCTGCTGGCAGACATGCACCAGGCTGTGGAACGCAAGGACGCGGCGGGGCTTTGCCTGGCCGCGCACAGCCTCAAATCGAACAGCACCGATTTTGGCGCGACCGCCCTCGCTGGCTTGGCCCGAGAACTAGAAACGATGGGCAAGACCGGCGCGCTGGACGAGGCAGCCGAGACCATCGCGCGGGCCGAGGCGGAGTACGAACAGGTCAAGGCAGCGCTGGAGACCTCCCGGAGAGAATTGAGCCATCAAGCCGGAGAAGAATCTGGTTAATGCCTCTCTAATTCCGCCCACGCCGCCTGCGCCGCCGCCTGCTCGGCCGCCTGTTTGCTGCGCCCTGTTCCCTTACCCACCACCTGCTTACCCAGAAGCACCTCAGCCACAAAGGTCTTGGCATGATCAGGCCCCCGCTCGGCGACGATGCGATAGCGAGGTGTGACGCCCGATTCAGCCTGACTCCACTCCTGCAAACGGCTCTTGGCGTCATAATCCGCCGCCGCGGCCAGCGTCGCCTCGGCCACCGGCCCGATGAGCGGCTCGACGAAATGCTCGACGGCCCCCATCCCGCCGTCGAGGTAGAGCGCACCCACCACAGACTCGAAGGCGTCGCACAGGTTGGCGTCCCGCTCCTGCCCGCCGGCCTCTTCCTCCCCGTGGCCCAGACGCATCGCCTCTCCAAGCCCCACCTGGCGGGCAAGCTGCGCCAGCGTCTCGGTGCGCACCAGCGCCGCCCGCAGGCGGGTCATCCGCCCCTCGTCAAAACCGGCATAGTGACAGTAGACCCACGCGCCGGTGATAAAATCGAGCACGGCGTCGCCCAAAAACTCGAGGCGCTGATTGTCGCCGACGCCATCCTCAGGATGCTCGTTGACGTAGGAGGGATGGGTGAGCGCGCGACGGAGGAGATCTAGGTCGCGAAAGCGATGTCCCAGCGCCTGTTCGATGATTTCGAGAGCAGAAGTCGGAAGAGAAGTAGCGGTCGCTCGAGTGTAGCTCATGTCGAACTTGCTGTTCCTCGCTCCGCCAGACGGTGCTCGTACTTTTTCAGAGCGGTGTTGAGCGCGCTGTCGGCGTCCACGTCGCAGGCATTCGTCAACGCCAGCAAGCTGTAGAAAGCGTCTCCCAGTTCATCCGTCAGTTCAGATCGGAACTCGGGTTCTCGTTGTCCGTAATCGGTGGCCAGCAGCACCTCCTTCGCCACCTCGCCGACCTCAGAGACCAGGTCGAGCGCGTGGACAGATGGATCATGCCGCAGGCGGTAGCGGCGTATGAAAGCGACGACGCGCTGCTGCCAATCGGTCGCCGGGAGCGGCGTCTTGAACCCACTCCCGGTCAGCACGGCGACCGGCGTCTCACCCAGACGGTCGCGCAGGCGCTCCAACGCCGCCACGACCAGCGCGGAGGTCGGTTCGACGTAGACTCCCTGGTGGGCCAGTTTCTCTTGGGCAACCAGAATCTCCTCGTCCGGCAGGGCGAGGATCGCGCCGTCACTCTCGCGCACCCCGGCCAATATCGCTCGCCCCCAGACCGGCGCGGCGATGCACACCCCTCCGGCGACGGTGGCGCGCTCTTCGACCGGCTCCACGTCGCTTGCGCCGCGCTCCCAGGCGCGGGCCAACGGCGCGCACGCCAGCACCTGGACGCCAAAGAGACGCGGCCAGCGCTCGATCAGGCCCGCTGCCAGCAACTCGGCAAAGCCTCGATGCAACCCAAGCAATAGCGCTCCGTGGCCCACCGGCACCATGACACTTCCTGGCGCGCGCTTTCCCAATTGCTCCCACAGCTCGAAGGCAATTGTCTTCATCCCCTGCGCGAAAAAGGGGCTGTAGGCGTGACTGGCATAGACCGCGCCATTCTCTACGGCCTGGCGCGCGGCGCGGGCGGCCTCGCTGCGGGGACCGGGCACTTGCGCGATTTCTGCACCGTAGACCGCGATCTGCCGCTGCTTGACCGGCGAGGCGTGGGCCGGCGCGTAGACGGTGGCGCAGAGACCGGCGCGAGCGGCGTAAGCCGCCAACGCAGCGCCCGCGTTGCCCGAGGAATCATCCGCCACGTCCCGCGCGCCCGCCGCCTTGAGTGCCGTGACCAACAAAGCCGCTCCCCGATCCTTGAAGGAGCCGGTCGGGTTGAGGTGCTCGGCCTTGAGGTAGAGAGGTTGGCCCTCCCATTCGGTAGCGACCAGCGGAGTTCCGCCCTCGCCCAGCGTCACCGGAGTCGCGCCATCCGACAAGGGGAGCGCGGCCCGGTAGCGCCAGAGGGTGTGATCGCTCTCGTTCAGGCGGCTTGGGTCAAAAGAAGGCGCTCCTTCGATCTCCAGCACACCGCCGCAGTCACAGCGCCAGCGCGTGGGATCGAGAGGCCAACTACGTCCGCAATCGCTACATTGCAGGCTCATGCGGCCCCGCTCTACAATTCGCCCATCATCCTTTTGCATCTTATAACGCCTCCGTAACCTGGCGAATGATTTGCTGCGCCCGCTGAAGCGCCCTTTCCGCATCGTCGGCATCAAAAGCCTCGGCTGGAATCCCACCGGGCAGTCCGTTTGGATAACGAGTGGGGATGTAATGGCGATCAAGCCCTCCACCTATACCAATCAACGCTCCGAAGCGAGCGTCATACCCCGAAGCCTGCCTGGCCAGGTCAGCCACCGAATGACCCCACACTCTATCCTCTCCCTGGGCATAGAGATAGCCCTTCAATGCCTTCTCGGCGGCCTGTTGGGCCAAGAAACAAGCCAGATGGTAACGGGCTCCAGCCTGGCAGTATTGAGCATCATCAACGTCCTGCTGCGCTTGCTGTAACCAACGCCTGCCCTCCTCTATTGGATCACGTCTCATAGAGCACCTTCCCTTCCTCCAGAGCGTATCGAATGAATGGACGCTCGCGGATTGCCTCAAATTCCTGGGGTGTGTAGGCCAGCAGATCGAGGCCAACGCGCGGCTGGATTCGATCGTAGAGGACGCCCAGCCGCTTGATAAAGGGCAAATCGGAATCCAACACGACGATGAGATCGAGATCGCTCCACGCGCCGATCGCTTCGCGGGCGACAGAACCAAAAAGAACGATGCGCTGTGCTTCCATCTCGCGCAGCACTCGAACGATGCGCTCAAGCTCACTTTCGAGCAGCGCCCGTCGCTCGGAGCGCTGCTCCTGCCAATACGTCACTTGCGCCTTTCCTCCCGCAACTCCCGGCTCAGCCGCAGCCGGAAGCGCACCAGGTCGCGGAACGCCTTGACGATCACCATGAGGTTGGCACCAGTAGCCTCGCCCGCCACACGCGGCAGGTGAGTCACCGGCACCTCGGCGATGCGAAAGCCCCGCGCCCGCGCCCCGGCCAGGAACTCGGTATCGATCATCGCCCCGTCCGAGACGATGTTGACGTGCTCCAGGACGTTGCGCCGGAAGAGCTTGAAACCACAGTCAATGTCGCGGCACAGGTAGCCGAAGAGCGACTGCACCGCCACCCGGTTCCAGCCAAAAGCCATGAGCTTGCGGATGAAATTATCCTGCCGGTCGGCCCGGTAGCCGCAGACGATGTCGGCCCCTTCTTTTTCGAGACACTCCAACAGCCGGTCGATCTCGCTGAAATCAAACTGTTTGTCCGCCGGGACGAAGGCGATCAGATCTTTGGTCGCCGCCGCGAACCCGGCCTTGAGCGAGCCGCCATAGCCCCGGTTGGGGTAGTGTTCGACCAGTTGAAAATTCGGGATGCGCTCCGCCAGCTCGCGACCGACCTCGCCGGTGCGGTCGGAGCTGCCGTCGTTAACGAGGATGATCTCGTAATCCATCCCCGTAGGGGCGTCGGCCCCTACGGGACGATGCCCCAACTGCTGGGCCACGCTGGAGACTTGCTCCACGGCGTCCGCAGCGTTTGCCTCTTCATTGTACGCCGGAAGAACGATAGAAAGACTGGACATAGTTTACTCCTTTTAGCTGATACCCCAATGGTACACCAATCTGCCCAAATTAGCAACATCAGGCATCAGCACCAGCCGCCAGCCGCCGGTCAACGCGGCATTGCTCAACCTCCTGCTTTGGGGTATAATCTGGGCAGGAGAAAACTATGGCCGCCAACATTGTCCATTCGCTCAAAGATAGCCTCACCCGCACGCGCAACGTCGTCTTTAGCCGCATCACGAAGCTGGTGGGCGCCAGCGAGGTGACGGACGCTACCTGGGATGAACTGGAAGAGCTGCTGATCCAGGCCGACGTGGGCGTGGAGACGACGCTCTACCTGGTCGACCGGCTGCGCCAGCGCGCCAGCGACGAGGCCATCATCCAGGCCGAAACATTCCAGGCCGCCTTGAAGGAGGAACTGCGGGCGCTGTTGCCCGACCCTCCCCCGCTCAACCTGGGCCGCGGTCGCCCGCTCGACGTTGTGCTCATCGTCGGCGTGAACGGCTCTGGCAAGACGACGAGCATCGCCAAATTGGCCCACCGCTACCGACAGGAGGGCCGCCAGGTGTTGCTCGCAGCCGCCGACACCTTCCGCGCCGCGGCGATGGATCAACTGGGCATCTGGGCGGAGCGGGTGGGCGTGGACATCGTCACCGGGCCGGAGGGCGGCGACGCGGGGGCGGTCGTGTTCGACGCGCTGCAAGCGGCGCGCTCGCGGGGGAAGGACCTGGTGTTCGCCGACACCGCCGGACGGCTGCACACGCAGTTCAACCTGATGGCCGAGCTGCGCAAGGTGCGGAAGGTGGCGGCGAAGGGGGTCGAGGGCGCGCCTCACGAGACGCTGCTCGTGCTCGACACGACCACCGGGCAGAACGCGCTCTCGCAAGCGAAGCATTTTCAGGAGGCAGTGGAGGTGACGGGCGTCGTGCTCGCCAAGCTCGATAGCACCGCCCGGGGCGGGATGGTCTTTGCCATCGCCCGCGAGTTGGGGCTGCCCGTGCGCTTTGTCGGCACCGGAGAAAAGACGGAGGACCTGGCTCCGTTCGACGCGAATGCGTTCGTGGAGGGATTGTTTGGGTAGGAGGTAAAGAATGCCAAAGATCGAATTCACAGCAGAGACGATGCCAAAATCAAGCGAAGAATTTCAAAAAGCACTGCGCGAGGCATGGGAGAATGCCTCACCGCTAGACGACTTTATAGAACTCTTGCGGGATCTGATTCTACTGGAGCAGCAGTACGGCATAGGTTCTGTACAATTCTACGAACAGTTCCAGCGTGGCGAGTTAGGAGATCACTTGGACTATTTCGATTGGGCAACCAAGTTTGAGATGTACTGTCAAGTCAAAGAAGAAATGGAACAAGCGCTTGAGAGATTGGACTTTTACCCGGCGCCTATACCGGCATGAGTTCTCGACTCTACCACTACCTGTCTCGGCTAGAAAACACCATTCGTTCTCGCCGCGAGATCGAGATTGAAGAACTGGAGATTTACGACCGTTCCCAGATACCTGGTCGGATCAGTTTCTTTCGCGCCAGATTGCGGTTTCCCGATGGCTCATTGTTGCAAATTCGCGAGGCGCTCGTGCCGGGGGGACGGAAAGCCAGCAAAATACGCTATGCATATCAATATCAGAACCCCAATGGGCAAATGGTCTTTCGATACGACAATGCAGCCCACCATCCTGAAATTGCCACACATCCCAATCACAAGCACACATCCGCTGGCGTTGAGCCTGCCAGCATACCCGATCTGACAGATGTGTTGCGGGAGATTGACGAGCGATTGTACAGCAAGTAATCAAAGACGCTGATGGGATTCACAAAGGAGAACCTATGGAAGAAATCTGTGACCGTCTAACGGCCTTGAAAAACAAACTGGAAAACATTCGGGGGCATCTTTGACCTGACGGCCAAGGAGCAAGAGGTCACCAGGCTGGAGAAGCGCGCCAGTGCCCCGGATTTCTGGGACGTGCCCGAAACGGCCCAGGCGGCGATGCAGCGTCTCTCCAGCCTGCAGGAGGAGGTGGAACGCTGGAACAAATTGGAACAGCGCGTGCGGGATACGCTGGAACTCGCCACGCTGGACGACGAGAGCTTGGCCGACGAACTGGCCGCCGAGACGGAATCGCTGGAGCAAGAGATCGAGCGGCTCGAGTTCCTGTTGCTCTTTTCTGACCCGCACGACCGAGCCGGCGCCATCCTGGCGCTTCACGCCGGCGCCGGCGGGACCGACGCTCAGGACTGGGCCGAGATGATGCTGCGCATGTACCTGCGCTGGGCCGAGGGGCGCGGGTACAAAACGGAGCTCGTGGACCGGCTGACAGGAGACGAGGCGGGCATCAAGCGCGCCATGATCACCGTCTCCGGCCCTTATGCGTACGGCTACCTGCGCGCCGAGCGCGGGGTGCATCGCCTGGTGCGCCTCTCCCCCTTCGACGCCGCCCACCGCCGCCACACTTCCTTCGTGCTGGTCGAGGCCTGGCCCGACATCACCGACGACGTCTCGGTGACGATCGATCCCAACGATCTGGAGATTGAGACGTTCCGTGCCTCGTCGGCCGGGGGACAGCACGTGCAAAAGAACGAGACGGCAGTGCGCATCACCCACGTTCCCACCGGCGTCGTCGTCAGTTGTCAGAACGAACGCTCGCAGACCCAAAATCGAGACGTAGCAATGCGCATCCTGCGGGCACGCCTCCTCCAGTTGGAAGAAGAAAAGCAGCGCCAGGAGATCGCCGAACTCAAGGGAGAGCACGTGGACGCCGGCTGGGGCAACCAGATCCGCTCCTACGTGCTGCAACCTTATCACTTGGTCAAGGACCACCGCACCAACCACGAGACCGGCAACACACAGGCCGTGCTCGACGGTCAACTGGATGCGTTTATGGAAGCCTATCTGCGCTTTGCGATGGGCAACGGAGAATCGGATAACGGATCATAGAACAGGAGGTAGATCATGAGCGACAGAGATCTCGAGGACAAAATGGAGCAGGCAAGACGACGCAGGGAAAAAGAAAAAAGAACAACACCCGCCCGCCCCACCGCCAAGAAGCGAAAGATAGGCTCAGGAGCAGCCCGAGCCAGACGGCCAGCCAGGTCTCAACCAAGGCCAGCCCGGCCCCGAATTACGCCGGACGAGACGCTGAGCGAGGAAACCCGTGCGAAATTGGACGAACTTCAGGATCAGTTGGGCGACCTGCAAGAGTCGCTGCTGATGACCTACATCTACGACGAGATGGAAGATACCGAGACGGCCCTGTCGCTGCTCCCATCCCAGATCGAGGAACTGCGCACCAAAGGGTACGTCTTTCGCAGTTTTCTGGAGAACAAAGTCGGCGTGCTGGCCGAGCAGTGGGAAGAGGCATACGACCGCGTCTCTCGCGAGGTCAAGCAGCGCCAGCGAGACCTGGAGCGCGAGTCCGACACCGCCGAAAGCACGCTGCGCCAGGCGATGAGCGGGCGCTCCTCCCACATATCGCGTGCCGAGTCCGCCATCGAGTCGCTGGAGCGCAAGGTCGATGCCGCGCAATCGGCGACCAGGGCGATGTACGACACACTCCAGGAAAACGTAGATCAGACACGCCGCCAGGTAGAAGAGATCGACTGGCTGCTGGATCAAATAGACGAGGCTACCTTCCAGCTTCACCCGGCTGAGGACCCCATCATGGCGAGCAAAGCCCAGTACATGGAGAGGGAGAAAGAAGGGCCAGAGGGCGTGGTTTACCTGACCGACGAGCGGCTGATCTTTGAGCAGAAGGAAGAGATCGCCACTAAAAAGGTGCTCTTTATCACCACCGAGAAGGAAAAGGTTCAGCAACCGATCTTTGAGGTCCTCGTCGGGCACATTGACGAGGTCAAGACCGCCCAGAAAGGCTTCCTGGGGCACAAGGAGATGATGGAGCTGCTCTTTGCGCCCGAGGCCGACCTGAGCGGCGCCACGCTCCGCCTGCACGGCGCCGACAACGAGGAATGGGCCAGGACCATCGGGCGGATCAAGTCGGGAGAGATCGACAAGGAACGGACGGAGCCAGAGGACGAAGCGGTCGTGGAGGCCATGCGCGCCGCGCCGACCACGTGTCCCACCTGCGGCGCAGCCATCACCGTCGAGATCGTGCGCGGCATGACCGAGATCAACTGCGAATACTGTGGTTCGGTCATCCGTCTGTAGTTAGCCGTTAGCATAGCCCAAACTGGGAGGGTGAGATGACAGAGGAACTCATCGGCAAAGTGAGCCACTGGTTCGGCAAAATCGGCGTCGCCGGGATCGAACTGCTGGGAACGCTTGCCGTGGGCGACCGATCCACGTCCTGGGGCATACGACGGACTTTGAACAGAACATTAATCCATGCAAATTATGCACCAGGACGTGAGCGAGGCTGGCCCCGGCGACAACGTGGGACTCGAGGTCAAGTTCCGAGCGCGGCCCGGCGATAACGTCTATAAAATAGCGTCTACAGAATAAGTAACCCTTGACTGACGTCCTGAGAAAAGTTACCCATACCATCGAGACGCACGAACTGTTCGTCCCTGGCGACAGCATGGTCGTCGGCGTCTCTGGCGGTCCGGATTCGCTCTGCCTGCTCCACGTCCTGCTGCGCCTGCGCGAGGTGTACCGCGTGCAGCTTCACGTGGCTCACCTGAACCACGGCGCGCGGGGAGCAGCCGCCGACGCCGACGCCGAGTTTGTGACGAGCATCGCCGCCGAATGGGAGCTGCCGATCACGGTCGAAAAGCAGGACGTGCCGGCGCTGGCCGAGGAGCACAAACTAGCGTTCGAAGAAGCGGCCCGGCGCGTGCGCTACGGATTCCTGGCGCGCGTGGCCCAGGAGATCGGCGGGCGCAAGATCGCCGTGGGCCACAACGCCGACGACCAGGCCGAGACGGTGCTGATGCACTTTCTGCGGGGGACCGGGCTGGCGGGACTGCGGGGGATGCTGCCCGTCACTCCCATCACAGATTACCGGCTGTCAGTAGTCAGTAGTCAGTACCCAGTAGCCAGTACCGAGATCGTTCGTCCGCTTCTGGAAATCTCGCGCGCGGCCATCGAGGCGTACTGCGCCGAGCAAGGTCTCTCGCCGCGCTTTGACCGATCGAACCTGGACACGACGTTCTTCCGCAATCGGTTGCGGCACGAGCTGCTGCCGCTTCTGGAGACCTACAATCCCAACATCCGAGATCGGTTGCGCCACACCGCCGCCGTCGCCGCTGCCGACTATGAGTTGCTGGTCCAACTGCGAGAGCGAGCCTGGGCCGAAACAGTGCGTGAGGAGCGGGAGGAAGCACACCGTTCCAGTGCGGTCGTTTTCGACCGCGCGGCCTGGCGGGCGCTGCCGGTGGCTTTGCAACGCGCCACGCTGCGCCAGGCGACCTATCGGCTGCGCAAAACTCTGCGCGACGTGACCTTTGTCCACGTGGAGAACGCCCGGCAGATCGGGCTGCAGGGAGAGACCGGCGCGCAGGCCACGCTGCCGATGGGCCTGGCGCTCGTCGTGGGCCACGATACGCTCGCCGTGGGCGACGCGGGCGACACCGGTCCCCCGCCCGACGAGCCGCTGCTGTGGAGCGCCGAGCCGCTCCCGGTGCAGATGCCCGGCGCGACGCCGCTGCCGAAATCGGAGTGGACGTTGCAGGTAGAGACGCGCCGCAAGGAGCAGTGGGACGCCGCCCAGATCGAGGCGAACCCCGATCCCTGGACGGCCTATCTCGACGCGGACGCGCTCGTCGATCCATTGGTGCTGCGGACCCGCCGTCGCGGAGAACGCTTCCGCCCGCAAGGGATGGAGGGACATCGCGTCAAAGTGAGCGCGTTCATGACGAATCTCAAACTGCCCCAGGCCTGGCGCGACCACGTGCCGCTGCTCGTGGCGGGCGACGAAATCGCGTGGGTGTGTGGACGGCGCATTGGGGAAAAATTCACCGTCGGGGGCGAAACACGGCGAGTGGCGAGGTTGCAGTTTATACGTGCGTTCATCTCGTAGTAGCGACTCGAGTCGCCCGGAAAAAGCGACTAAAGTCGCTACTACGAATCCAAAGGAGGATTCCAATGACAACTCGATCCAAAGTAGCCGTATTGCGCACCCAGCCCGAGACGGTGCTGGAAGATTACGGGCGCCTGTTTGAGCTGGCGGGAGGGCCAGAGATGCTCGACGCAGACGCGACCACGATCCTCAAGGAAAACATCTCCTGGCATTTCCCCATGCCGAGCGCCAACACCACGCCCTGGCAACTGGAAGGCACGATCCTGGCCCTGCGTCGGGCCGGGTTCGAGGACCTGGTCTGCGTGCAAAACAAAACCGTGGTCAGCGATGCCTTCAGGGGCGCGGAGCTGAACGGCTTTGTGCCGATTTTCCGATATCACAACGTCCCGGTGCTCTACAACTTCAAAGACGAGGACATGACCTGGGTTCCCTACAAGCCCCAGGCCGAGATGGCCGTCCTGGATCACATCTACCCCAGGGGCATTCACATCCCCGACTACTTTTTTGGCAAAAACATCGTTCACCTGCCGACGGCCAAATGTCACATGTACACCACGACCACCGGGGCGATGAAAAACGCCTTTGGCGGGCTGCTCAGCACTCACCGGCATTACACCCACTCCTGGATCCACGAGACGCTGGTAGACCTGCTGGCGATCCAGAAAGAAATTCACCCCGGCGTCTTTGCCATGATGGACGGCACCACGGCAGGCAACGGCCCCGGACCGCGCACGATGACGCCGGTGGTCAAAAACGTCATCCTGGCCTCGGCTGACCAGGTGGCCATCGACGCCGCAGCCGCCAAGTTGATGGGATTCGACCCCCTCAGCATCGACTATATCCGCATGGCCCAGGAGCGCGGCCTGGGCGTGGGCGACGTGCGCGAGATCGAGTGGGTGGGCGACGACGTGTCGGGGGAGAATTGGGATTTTGAGGTGGGCTACAATCTGCACCGCGCCCTATCCTGGCTGGCGTGGTACGGTCCGACGAAATTCCTGCAAAAGCTCGTCTGCCGCACCCCGCTGGTGATCATTCCCATCATGACCTCCAAGATCAACCACGACTATATCCATTGGCCCCTCAAGGAGAAGCACATCTACGAGAGATGGCGGGCGAACACCCCCTGGGGCCAGTTATTCCAGCGGTATCAGCAGGAAGGTCACCTGGCAAATGGGTTGGAGATCTGAGGAGGCGATATGTTAAGCGATAGAGGACGCGCGATCCTATTCTGGTTCACCGTCAGCATGATAGTGCTCGTCGCCGCCGTAGCGGTCCTGGCGATCCTGCGAGCGTGCAACAGCGTCATATCACCGCGAGAACCCGCTCCGGCGATCCGTCCCGGCGAGATCACGCTCTGCCCCGGCGAACAGCGTCGATTCACCGCCGAGGACGGCGCTCAGGTCACGTGGGCGGCCACGGGCGGAACGATCGGAGAGGACGGCCTCTTCACCGCCGGAAACACGGTAGGCGACTATACCGTCACAGCCATGGGAAGCGACTCGGGCGAGGCGACCACAGCCAGCGTGCATATCGTCCCCTGTACCGTGGAGGCTCCTCCTACCCTCACCCCCACCGCCACCACGACCCCCACCCTGGCTCCCCCACCCGTCTCGATTCCCACGCCTACACCGGGAGGCGCCGGTTTCTCACCCACCGACCCCCAGGGCGACGTGGGCACGTATGACACAGGCGACCCGGTCGCGTCTCCCCCCGCCGGTGTAGACATCCGCGTCGCCAGCGTGGTAGATGGTCTGCGCGTGGTGCTCCAACCCACAGAAAACGTACCCGAGGAACTAGCTGACTGGGTTGACGAGGGCGACGTGCTGCTGTGGCTCTCCCTCCACGAACCGATCCCCGACCCGCCAGGAGGATATCGCGACTGGCTCTTTGCGCTCGACCTGGATGGAGATATGGAGACGGGCAGACCGGCAGGCTCGGCCCGCATCAACCCCGACCTGGGGACCGAGGCGGCCATCGGCGTTCGCTACGACCAAATTAATGGAGAATACGTACCCTACCTTCTGACGTGGAACCCGGCGCAGGGAAACTGGACCGAGAACCTCGAGGCGACGCGCTTCTACCTGAACGATGCGCGCACGCTGATCGGGTTGGCCCTGCCGCTGGAAACACTCACGCAGACCGTGTCCCAGGTCACCGGTGTGACGGTCGCCCCCGACGCTGTAAAAGGCCGGGCGGCGGCGCTCGCCACAGAGGAACAGACGGTGATTGATTTTTACCCTGAGCGGCCCGACTGATTGGACGGTGACACTGCCAGCGGCAGATTTGACATTTCGCCCTCTCTGCGGTAGCATGTCACCGGTCGTGCTAGACGGGGAGCTGGCGGTGCCCTGTACCCGCAAACCGCCATAGCGGGGTCGAATTCCCCCCCGAGGGCTAGATCACTCGAGACTGCTGGGGTCAAGTGGTGTTGAAGACTGGGTCCTGCGCGGCAGGAGCCTCTGAACCCCGTCAGGTCCGGGAGGAAGCAGCGGTAAGGAGTCCCCTCCTGGGCGCCGCAGGAGCGCCTGGTCGGAGCTGGCTAACTCTGGCAAGTCGAGGGATCGGTTCGAAGGGGAGTGCACGGCCATTTTGTCTTTAATGAAGGAGGCGGCGAGAGAGTCGCTGCCTCCCTCGTATCAACCACCCTTGCGAAGGTTGCAACCTTCGCAAGGCTCAAGAGCGTATGGAAAGAGCCTCATCCCAACATCTATATCCGCCGCAGGGACTCACAGCCCTCGCGGCGTTGGTGCTCATCACCGGCACGCTGGCCGCCGGTTATCAGACGACACTGACCCCGGTCACCCTGGTGCTGAACGATCAGGTGCAGCAATTGTACACCCAGCAGGATACCGTCGGCGCGTTGCTGCTGGATATTGGTCTCACGCTTCATCCCCAAGACATTGTCGTCCCCGCCCCAGACACAGAGATTGATCCGGGGCTGATCGTCAACGTGCAACAGGTCCATCCCGTGCGCATCACCGCCGACGGGCGCGAGGTTGTACTTCATACCCACGCCACGTCGGTCGAAGCTGCGCTCGTAGAAGCGGGCATAACGCTGGAACCTCACGACGAGGTAGAGAGCGAGGGAGAATTCCTGGCAGGTAACCCGGCGACAGGTCGTCTTGGCGAGCCTGTCGAACTATCAGGGCAGCGCCCCGAGCCGGTCCACATCACCGTTCGCCGCGCCGTTCCGTTCACACTGCACGAGAACGACCAGGCGATCCCCCTTTACACCACCGCCGCGACCATCGGCGAGGCCCTGCATAGAACCGGGTTGACGCTCTACCTGGCCGATCACGTCCAACCGGGGCTGGGCGAGCGCATATCGGCCGGGATGCACGTCTACGTAGCTCGCTCAATACCCGTGGCAGTGCAGGTGGACGGACGAACCATTCGCACCCGCACTCATCGCGAGCGCGTTGGCGAGGTACTGGCCGATCTGAACATCGTGCTTACGGGCCAGGACTATACCACTCCCACGCCTGATTCGGCTCTGGGAAAAGAGAACACAATCCGGATCGTGCGCGTCACCGAGCGATTTTTGATCGCGCAGGAACCGATCCCTTTCGAGACCGTGTGGCAGCCTGCCCCAGAGTTGGAGATCGATCACGAGGGATTGTTGCAAGAAGGGGCTCCCGGCGTCCGGGAACGGCGTATCCGCGTGCGTTACGAAGACGGCCACGAGATCACGCGGACGGTCGAGGATGAGTACGTCGCAGTTCCACCCACGACAAAAATCAGGGGGTATGGGACAAAGATCGTCGTCCGCACCCTCGACACTCCGTCCGGCCCGGTCGAGTACTGGCGGACGATCGGTATGCTGGCTACCTCCTATTCCGCCGCCACGTCCGGCACACCCAGGTCAAGCCCCTGGTATGGGCGCACGCGCACGGGGATGCAGATGAGAAAAGGGATCGTCGCCGTCGATCCAAATGTGATTGACTTGCGCAGTCGAGTCTATGTGCCCGGCTATGGGATCGGCATCGCCGGAGACACCGGTGGCGCCATCAAAGGAAAACGCATCGATCTAGGGTACGACGACGATAACCTGGTGCTCTGGTGGCGCTGGGTCAACGTCTATCTTTTGACCCCCGTGCCGCCCGCTTACCAGATCAACTACCGCCTGGGACCCTAGAGCCGGACGATGAACGCGCGCCAGCTTCTGAATCAGTGGAACCTCCGACCAGACAAAAAACTGGGTCAGAATTTTCTTCTCGATCAAAACATACTCGACAAGATCGTCGCTGCCGCCGAACTGACACCTGGTGACGTCGTCCTGGAGATTGGTGCGGGAACAGGGGCGTTAACCGAGCGCCTGGCTCAACAGGCCGAGAGCGTGATCGCCGTCGAGATCGATCGGCGGCTGATGTCCCTCCTGCAAAGCGCGCTGGCCGATCTCAACAACGTCACGCTGATTCAAGGGGACATCCTGACCCTCGACCTCGCTTCCCTGATCGGCGGAGCCAACGTCCCGTACAAGGTCGTCGCTAACCTGCCCTATTACATCACCTCGGCGGTGCTCCGGCACTTGCTGGAGGCGACGCCAAAGCCGCAGCAGATGATCGTCACGGTGCAGCGAGAGGTAGCGGAGCGCATCGTCGCCAAGCCAGGAGAGATGAGCCTGCTGGCCGTGAGTGTGCAGTTCTACGGACATCCCGAACTGCTCTTTCGCATCAAACCGGGCAGCTTTTACCCCGCGCCAGAGGTGGAATCGGCGGTGGTGCGGCTGGTTCCTCGCACCGAGCCGCCCGTGCCCCAACATGAGCAGGGCGCTTTTTTTCGCATCGTGCGGGCCGGCTTTTCCCAACGCCGCAAGCAACTCCACAATGCTCTGAGCGCCGGCCTCGATCCATCGTCTGGCCATGAGATAGCGACGACACTGAGAAAAATCGGCATCGATCCCCGGAGACGCGCTCAGACGCTCAACCTCGAAGAATGGAGCAAGATCACCCATGCACTTGGCGATCTCGACAATAGATAACTCGATCCATTTACCAAACCCAAAACAAGATCGTCCAGCTCCGCGTTAAGAATCGCCCAAGCCTTCCCTTTCACCGTCGGCTCTCCCGATCGTGCATCGTTATCTGAAAGAGTTGTAACCATATTGTAACCCAGGCAACACAAAAAGTATTGTAAAATGAAACCATCAGCCCTGCAAACTCGAGTGTCTTTTTGACCATTTATCATATATGCTGTATAATGCTTACAGGCATTTTCCTTCGGCCTGGGTCAGCATGACCGACGAGGTATTTTTCGATGCAACGAAATATCGTTCAGCCCATACGTGTCCGAGGCTTTTATGAAGGCAGTCTCGCGGTTGCCAATAAAGTTCTGATCACCCCTGAAGGCGTGGTAAGCGCTAATATCACCGCAGAACACATCATCGTGCAAGGCACCATTGTTGGCAACGTCCAAGCTGAACAAGTGGAAATTCACGCCAGCGGCAAAGTATGGGGCAATATCTACACTCAGGCTTTTCACATTGAACCTGGTGGCCTCGTCCGGGGACAGATCATCACCCCGTTTCAAAATGAGCACAAACTTGACGAGCCATCTTATCCCCAAGAATCGCACGATGAAAACCTGGATCGTCTTTTAGCCGAGTTGGAAACGGCAGCTCAAAAACAGAATGGCAAAGATGATCCATCCGAGCCCTCCCAGTCACTGAACGTCCAAGAAACACTGATTCGTGTCGCCCGGGCCAAGAACAAAACAATTTCTCAACTGCAACGGGAACTCGCCGCCGCACATGCATCTCTGACAGGCCAACAACCGTTGGTAGAAACGCTCTCCACCGGTCTTCTCCACGCCGACGAAAAGTACAAGATCGAACTGGCGCAGCAAAACGCTGCTTTGAGCAAAGAAGTAGAAAAACTTGACAAAAGCGTCTGGAGACACGAGCAGAACTGTGTCAAGCTTCAGGACGAACTGCAAGAAATGCAAACAGCTCTGGATGCATCACAGGATGAGATAACGTGTCTGACCAGGGACCTGACCACATCCAAAGCTCAATTCCAGCAAGTGAGCGAGGAGCTTGCTCGCAAGCAATCTCAGGTCGAGGAATCTAAACAAATCCACATTCAACTGGCCGAGCTTACGGCCGAACGGGACGATCTCAAGGCCGCCATCACCCAATTGACAGGCGCCCTCGGCGTTACCGAACGACGACTGGCGCAGACCGAAACCACCGCCGAGCAACTCGCCGCCGAGCGAGACGAGCTCCACAACGCTCAGCACGCAGTCCAGGCTCAAGTCGAACAACTTGTCATCGAGCGGGATGAACTCCAGGATACCATCGCCCACTTGACGGATGAGCTCAATGCCACTGAGCAACGATTGGCCCAGACTGAGGCTGTCACCGAGCAACGCGACATCGAGCGAGATGACATCCACGATGCCCAGCGCACCGCTCAGGCCAGGGCAGAGCAGCTCGCCGCCGAACGGGATAAACTCCAGGACACCGTCGCCCGCTTGACGGACAAGCTCGACGCCGCTGAGCAGCAATTGGCCCAGATCGAGGCCACCGCCGAAAAACTCGCCGCCGAACGGGACGAGCTCAAGGCCGCCGTCGCCCGCTTGACGGACGATCTCGATGCCACCGAAAAACAATTGGTCCAGCAGAGCAACCTATTGGCGCAGACCGAGGCTGCCGTTGAGCAACTTACCACCGAGCGAGATGACCTCCAAGACACCCAAAACACCGCCCAGGCCAGGACCGAGCAACTCACCGCCGAACGGGACGACCTCAAAGCCGCCGTCGCCCGCCTGACGGACGAGTTTGCCGCCACCGAAAAACAATTGGCCCAAACCGAGGCCGCTGCCGAAAAACTCGCCGCCGAGCGCGACGATCTCGACGATGTCCAAAGCACAGTCCAAGCTCAAGCCAAGCAACTTGCTGCCGAGCGAGATGACCTCAAGGCCGCCGTCGCCCGCTTGACGGACGATCTCGATGCCGCTGAACGGCAATTGGCCCAGACCGAAACCGTCGCAGAGGAGCTTGCCGCCGAGCGCGACGACCTCCAGGAGACCCAGAACGCCGCCCAGGCCCGAGTCGCGCAACTCGCCGCCGAGCGGGACGAGCTGGAGGCCACCGTCGCCCGCCTGACGGACGACCTCGACGCCGCTGAACGGCAACTGGCCCAGACCGAGACCGCCGCCGCGCAACTCGCCGCCGAGCGCGACCGCCTCCACGAGGACCAGAGCGCAGCCCAGGCCCGAGTCGCGCAACTCGTCGCCGAGCGGGACGAGCTGGAGGCCACCGTCGCCCGCCTGACGAACGACCTCGACGCCGCCGAGAAGCAACTGGCCCAGACCGAGACCGCCGCCGCGCAGATCGCCGCCGAGCGCGACCGCCTCCACGAGGGCCAGAGCGACGCCCAGGCCAGGGTCGAGCAGCTCGCCGCCGAACGGGACGAGCTGGAGGCCGCCGTCGCCCGCCTGACGGACGACCTCGACGCCGCCGAGGAGCTTGCCGTCGAGCGCGATGACCTGAAGGCTACTGTCGTCCGATTGACAGGCAATCTCGACGCCGCCAAGCAATGGTTAGCTCAACAAAATAATCTACTGACGCAGATCCAAGCCGCTGCCGAACAGCTCGCCGCCGAGCGCGACGACCTCGATGACACCCAGGATGCCGCCCAGATCAGAGTCAAGCAGCTCACTATCGAACGGGATCAGCTCAAGGCCGCCGTCGCTAAATTGACGGAAAATCTCAAAGCCGCCGAACAAAGGTTGACGCAGACCGAGACCATCGCCGCGCAACTCGCCGCCGAGCGGGACGAGCTGGAGGCCGCCGTCGCCCGCCTGACGGGCGACCTCGACGCCGCCGAGAAGCAACTGGCCCAAACCAAGACCGCCGCCAAACAACTCGCCGTCGAACGGGACGATCTCAAAGTCACGGTCGTCCAATTAACGGGTACTCTCGACGCTGCTGAAGAGCAATTGGCACAAACTCAGGCCATCGCCGAACGTCTCGCCACAGAGCGAGATGGCCTCTACAACAACCAGGGCGTTGACCTGATCCGAGTCGAGCAGCTCGCCGCCGAGCGGGACGAGCTAGAGGCCGCCGTCGCCCGCCTGACGGACGACCTCGACGCCGCCGAGAAGCAACTGGCCCAGACCGAGCCCGCCGCCGCGCAACTTGCCGCCGAGCGCGACCGCCTCCACGAGGGCCAGAGCGACGCCCAGGCCAGGGTCGAGCAGCTCGCCGCCGAGCGGGACGAGCTAGAGGCCGCCGTCGCCCGCCTGACGGACGACCTCGACGCCGCCGAGAAGCAACTGGCCCAGACCGAGACCGCCGCCGCGCAACTTGCCGCCGAGCGCGACCGCCTCCACGAGGGCCAGAGCGACGCCCAGGCCAGGGTCGAGCAGCTCGCCGCCGAGCGGGACGAACTGGAGGCCGCCGTCGCCCGCCTGACGGACGACCTCGACGCCGCCGAGAAGCAACTGGCCCAGACCGAGACCGCCGCCGAACAACTCGCTGCCGAGCGCGACACCCTCCAAGAGGGCCAGAGCGATGCCCAGGCCAGGGCCAAGCAGCTCGCCGCCGAACGGGACGACCTCCAGGATGCCGTCGCCCGCTTGACGGGCGATCTCGATGCCGCCGAACAGCGATTGGCCCAAACCGAGACTGCCGCCGCGCAGCTCACCTCCGAGCGGGATGACCTCGAGGATGCCGTCACCTGCTTGACGGGCGACCTCGACGCCGCCGAGAAACAACTGGCCCAGACCGAGACCGCCGCCGCGCAACTCGCCGCCGAGCGCGACAACCTTCAAGACGTCCAGAACACCACTCGGGCCAAAGTCGAACAACTCACAACAGACTTGAACACCGTCCGCGAGCGCACGGCTCAACTGACGGCAAACCTGAAAAACGCGCAAGGCCAGATCGCTCAACTGCACGATCAACTGTCCGAAAAAGAGGATACTATCGCTCTCTTGCAGGTCGACCTTGAAATACGCCGCGCTCAAATGGAACCACAGGAGGAGCCTCACACCGCCTACTGCCTGACGTGTCACGCCTATCAACCGATCGAAGCAGTGAGTGAGATCGCCATGCTGAATGGCCGCCGCGCAATCAAAGGCCGTTGTACAGCCTGCGGCGCCGTTCTTCTCGATATGCTTCCTTCACAAGAAGAAGAGGCTCTGGTATGATCCAGTCGCCAGGGGATGAATCAGCAGAACGAAAGGAGATTGTAGATGAAAACCACACGTCTCTACCGCTACACAATCCTTAGCGCGGGATTATTCTTATTGGGATTGTTCCTGATCATGACGATAGCGCCAGGGGCTGGCGCCAATACGTTTCTCCTACCTCGCGCGCGCTTATCGCCGGGCGAGGATTTCCCCATCGTGCAGGGACCCCACGACCTTTTGCGCCCTGCCGTGGCCAACGGCGATCTGATGGTGTGGTATGGACAGGGCAACGATGGCCTGGACATTTTTGGCCTGCGATTGCAACTGGACGACAGCGGCGACGGCCAGGCCCAGGATGAACCGTTCCTCATCGATGGCAGTGCAGGCGATCAAGCCGTGCCCGCCATCGCCTACAGCACCGCTGACGAGAGCTATCTCGTCGTGTGGCACAGCCAGCGAAACAGCGCCGCCGATTCGGATATCTACGCCCGCTACCTGGACGCCGAGGGCGATCCCCAGGGCGACTCCTTCGCTATCGTCACCGCCGAGGGCGATCAGCTCCGCACCGACGTCACCTATGCCCCAGACGCCGATACCTTTGTCGTCGTATGGCAGGACGACCGGGTCGGGAACGACATTGACCTGTACGCCCGGTTGGTACCGGCGAATCCAAACGGCGAGCCAGCCCTGGGGGAAGAATTTGTCGTCAGCTCCGCCTTTAGCGACCAACTGATCCCCGGCGTGGCCTGCGAGACCGAAGGGAATCTTTGTCTGGCCGTGTGGATGGACGACCGGAACAACAGCTTTTTCTACACAGACATCATGGGCCGCCTGATCGACGCCGCCAGCGGCGAGGCACTCGGCGACAAGATCGACATCGCGGTCGAACAATGGTATCAAGACTCTCCGACGGTGATCTACAATCCGGTTCGCGCCGAATATATGGTCGTCTGGAACGATGACATCAGTTGTCGGCGCGTGTCCCGCGACGGCCAACCACTGGCAGCCCGCAGGACGGACGTCTCGCTGGAAAGCCCCTTCCAGTGGAAACCGGCGGTCGCCATCGATGGCGCCGGTCAATACCTGGTCGTGTGGGAGGATGGACGCAATCAGGAAAGCCACGGCACCGACATCTATGGACAATGGTTATCGCCGGATGGCGTCCCGATGGGAGCGAACTTTGCCCTATCCACCGACAGCCACAACCAGTACTGGCCCGCCCTGACCTTTGATCCGCACACGGGACACTATTTCGCCGTGTGGGAAGACGAACGGGACAGTGGCAACATCTCCCTGTATGGGCAGATGTTATCACGTTAGGGTACATTTCAGTTCGGTTGGAGGTAGTCGCGGGCTTCATAACTGCGCGCTATGGAAAGCGCGGCTACTCAACCCTTTGAAACACGCCCATCAGATTAGGAAATCAACAGTTCTATGACATCACGCCGGTATAGACGTCCCTTGGCCCTGGTCGTTCTCTGGCTGCTTCTCACCTTGCTGGCTCTTTTATACGCACCGCGCCCGCCAGCAAGCACTTTCTCTCCAGACACGGCAGGGAACGATCTGCGTCGCGCCTTTGATCTATCTCCCGAACCCACCTTGATCGTGTTCCATCATCCCGGCGGCCTCATGTTGGCCGACCAAGCATATGTGAGCCGCAAGGCCGTCGAATATGGCGCGCGAGTCCACGGCAGCGATGGCGGCGAGACCTACGCGCTCTCTCTGGCGGACGGCGCGGCCCCGGTGCCCGATCTGCGCGCGAAGCTCAAGGATGCGCCCGACGGCCTGGAGAGTTACGTGACGGGCGCGGCGGCCTTTGCCTACGACAGCGCGACCTCGTGGATGCGCGCCCGACTCCACGTCCTGGCCTGCCTGACCGCCATCGTCTGGGTCGTCGCGCTGTTCGGGAGGCTCGGCCCGCGTCGCGCGCTCGTCGTCTGCGCCAGCGCGGGCAGCGCGGGGGCGGTGGCTAGCGGGTTGGCCGCGTTCTTGGCTCTGCCAGCTCCGGTCGCCCTGAGCACCGTCGTCAGCGCGGCGCTGGCCGGCGCCTGGGCGGTGCGGCTGCTCACACCGCGCCACCAGGTCATTCGCACCCACTCGATGCCCGCCCTACTCCACGCCGCCACCCTCCGGCCCGAGTCGAACCAAGACACGCGCGATCTGACGCCGCTGCAACGGGCCATCGTCGAGACCGGCGAGGGCACATTGCTCCAGGTGCTCATCATCGCCGCCGGGCTGGCCGGGTTTCTGTTCGACTGGCGGGCCGGCGTCGCGCTCCTGATCGGTGTGCTCGTCGCCGTCGCCATCAGTTTGAGCGCGACCCCCTCCCTGATCGCCCTGCTCACAAAGCCCCGCCGCCCACGAATGATTCTGGGCAAGATGGGGCGGAGGTGGCTGCGCCTGGCGCTGGCGTTGGCGCCCATAGTGAGCCTGCTCTGGCTGGCCCCGAGCGCGCACCCGGCCAACAGCGTGTCGCGCAACGCGGAGGCTGTCGCTGGCTACCGCGTTCTGGCCGCCGCCAGGCCCCACGACGACGGGCTGAGACCCGCCCATTTGCTGCCCTTCCATCTGCTGTTGCAGGCGACAGGTGTGGCCCGCAGCGAGGCTGGGTTGGCCTCGCTGCAACATCTGGTCGCGGACTTGAACGCCCGACCGGGCCTGGCCAGCGTGAAAGGGGCGACCGCGCTCCAGCAAGCCTCCTCGACGGAAGACGCGGCCACAGCCGAGGGCCAGCTAGACCCCGCCGAACAGACCGCCCGGCTGGCTCAGTTGGAGCAGATCGCCGCCGACCTGGAGGTCGCGTTGAACACCCAGACGAGCGAGCTGTCGCTGATGGCCGCCAATTTACAGAACCTGGGCCTGCAAACCAGCGAGGCTCTGACGGCCGATCTCCCGGAGGCGGTGGTGGAGACGTTGAGCGAGACGAGCGAGCGGTTGGCGAGCGTGAGCGAAAGCCTGGCGGAAGCTCAGGCCGGGCTGGCTCGCGTGCCCACCGAGTTCCCCGAATTGGCCCCGCGCATGAGCGACGTGCCCGACCTGGCGACGCTGTCCAACATCCTCGACGGCGCCAGCGCCGATCTGTCCGAGGTCTCGGACGATCTGCAGGAGGCCGCCGACCGAGATATGCCCGTTGCTCAGGGCGATCCGCTGACCAGCATCCAGGAGGACGTGAACGAGTCGCTGGATGTCATCAAAGCTCTCGCCACCGACGCCGCCCGCCTGCGCGACGAGCTGGCCGCGGTCGAGGCGATGTGGGCCGGCGCCGCGCTGGGCGACACGGCCCCGCCGGCGCCCAATCCCTACCTGGTCAGCCACGATCTGATCCGCCTGACGCTGATCCCGGTCGGCGATCCGTACGGAGTGGACGCGCTGGACGAGGCCGAGGCGTTGATACCGGCGACTCGGAGCGAGTTGGCCGGCAGCCCGCTGGCCGACAGCAAGCTGACGTTGACGGGCGCGCCCGCGGCCGCCGCAGCCCGGCGCTCGCGAGCGTTACAGAGTTTGTTCGCGCCCGGCGTGATCGTGGCGGCGCTGGCGGTGGGGTTGTTCACCTGGGGGACGTTATCGCACGCAGGGCTGGGGTTTCGGTTGGCGATCGGCGCTGTGCTGAGTATCGTCGCCGGCGTGGGCGTGGCATCTATGGTAGTATGGCAGATGGACGCCGGCGCCATCGCCCTGGTCAGCGTGGCTTTGCTGGCGCTGGCAGGCGGGCGGACGATGGCCGAGCCAGCTTCGACCATTGAGACGCTGATCCTGGCGCTGCCGCCGTTGTGTCTGATCCTGACGAACGTGGCGGCGCTGATTGCCATGGGGCTGGCCTTGAGCGCGGGTCTGCTGGCAGCCCACTTTCTCATCGCCCCAGCGTTGAGTTACCAATCACCCAAAAGCTAGAGCTTCTCCGAGAGCAATTATGGCTTATATTAAACTCGTCGTCACAGGACCTTTCAACGCGGGCAAGACGGCGCTGGTCAATACCGTCAACGAGATCCGCGGCGTGAGCACCGAGGTGGAGACGGAAGTAGGGAGCCACGTCAAACCGCAGACGACGGTGGCGATGGACTTTGGGCGGGTCACGCTGCCCAGCGGCCTTTCGCTCTACCTGGTCGGCACGCCCGGGCAGCAGCGATTCGCCTTTATGTGGGAGACGCTCATTCTGGAGTGTAATGGGATATTGGTGCTGGTAGACAGCAGCGATCCGGTCAGCCTTTCCGACGCCGGGCGCATGCTCGATTTTTTTGCCGCGCGCGCCAACGGTGTGCCCACGTTCGTCGTCGCCAACAAGCAGGATCGGCCGGGCGCGCTGTCGCCCAGGCAAGTGGGCCAGGCCCTGAATCTGGTTGGCCCCGGTGAGGAAGGGCGAGCGGTCGCTTTGCCGCCGCTGGGTTGTATCGCCAGCGACCGGGAGAGTGTGATAAAGGTCTTGCAAAGAGTAGCGCCTTATCTGGTAAGATGACGTGAGATTGGTTGATTAAAGGCAGTACCGCATAACTTGCTACGCGGCTTGACATAGGGGGTTTTCATAGCATACTATCTCCATTCCACACAAGGAGAAAAGAGCTATGAGGACCCCAAGAGAATCTTACTCGAGAAAGCCAATTGTG
>DAOTUB010000306.1:0-22349 GCA_034437455.1 Anaerolineae bacterium
CATCGGGCGCGTCGAGCACATCGCCCAGATGGGCACGCTGGTAACCGACTTTAACCTGATCAAGTCCGGCACGCTGCACCGCGCCAACGGCGGCTACATCCTCATTGATGCCCGCCAGCTCCTGCTACAGCCCTACGCCTGGGATGGCCTCAAGCGCATCCTCCGCGCCCGCGAGATACGCATCGAATCGCTCAGCCAGACATTGAGCATGGTCAGCACCGTCTCGTTGGAACCAGAGCCGATTCCCCTGGACGTCAAGGTGATCCTGATCGGCGAGCGCCTGCTGTACTACCTGCTCCACAGACACGATCCCGATTTCAGCGAGTTGTTCAAGGTCCAGGTTGATTTCAGCGAGCGGATCCCGCGGACCCCGGAGATCAATCGGTTGTATGCCCGTCGGATCGCCACGATGGCCCGCGGAGAGGAATTGCGTCCCTTCCATCAAGAGGCCGTCGCGCGGATCATCGACCACAGCGCGCGCCTCGCGGGCGACGCCGAGAGACTTTCCTCGCACTCGCTGAGCATCGCCGACCTGCTGCGAGAGGCGGACTATTGGGCCGGCGAGGCCGGAAACGGATCCGTGACCGCAGACGACGTACAGCGAACGATTGAGGCACAAATTCACCGCGCCGACCGGGTGCGAGAGCGCGTCCAGGAGCAGATCGAGCGGGAGACGATCCTGATCGATACGACCGGAGAGCGTGTGGGGCAGGTCAATGGGCTTTCGGTGCTCGCGCTGGGCAACTTTGCCTTTGGGCAGCCCAGCCGCATCACCGCCCGTGTCCGTCTGGGCAAGGGCAAAGTGGTGGACATCGAACGCGAGGTCGAACTGGGCGGGCCGATCCACTCCAAGGGCGTGCTTATTCTTTCGAGCTTTCTCGGCGCCCGCTATGCCTCCGAACACCCGCTATCCCTCTCGGCGAGCTTGGTGTTCGAGCAATCCTACGGCGGCGTGGAGGGAGACAGCGCCTCGCTGGCGGAATTGTGCGCCCTGCTCTCAGCGCTGGCAAACAAATCCATCAAACAATCGCTGGCAGTGACCGGCTCGGTCAACCAGCACGGTGAGGTGCAGCCCATCGGCGGCGTCAACGAGAAAATCGAAGGGTTTTTTGACGTCTGCAAGACCCGCGGGCTGACAGGCGAGCAGGGAGTGCTGATCCCGACCGCCAACGTGAAGCACCTCATGCTGCGCCAGGACGTCGTCGAGGCCGTGGAGCAGGCCGAGTTCCACGTCTACGCTGTGCAGACGGTCGATCAGGGCATCGAACTGCTGACCGGCATCCCGGCCGGAGAGCAGGACGAAGAGGGAAATTTCTCCGAGGGGAGCATCAATCAACTCGTCGAAACCCGGCTCATCGAATTGGCAGAAAAGCAACGAGCATTCGCCGAAGGTCCCGAAGAAACAAAAAAAGAATCGGAAGCAGCAAATGCCGATGATGCCGATAGCGAGAAGGAAGGCGGGGATGGAAAAGTATGATGACGAATTGACGATCCGACGTATTCTGGTAGCGTTGGATGGCTCGCACCACAGCATGGCGGCGCTGAAGGCTGCGGTCGAGCTGGCCAGCAGCCTGGAGGCGGTGTTGCAGGGACTTTTCGTCGAGGATGTCAATCTTTTGCGAGTGGCGGGATTGCCGGAGGCGCTGGAGATACGGTACCCCTTCACCTCTACCGGGCGGCTGAACCGAGCGCGCATGGAGCGCCAACTCCGGGCGCAGGCAAATCGGGCGCGCCGGGCGCTGGCCGAGGCCTGCGAGCGAGCACATGTCCAGTGGTCTTTTCGCGTCGCGCGCGGCGACGTGGCGGCGGAGGTGCTGGAGGCGGCGCTGGAAGCGGATCTGCTCAGCCTGGGAAAGGCAAGCCGACCGATCATCCAACGTGCTCGGATAGGCTCTACGGCGCGAATGGCAGCGACGCAGGCACCACGCTCTGTGCTTCTGCTTTCGCGCGACGCCGACATCCGTCCCCCGGTCGTGGCCCTTTACGATGGTTCACCCGTTGCCCAACAGGCTCTGTTGATGGCAGCTCGCCTGGCTCAGCAGAAAGAAGGATACCTGTTCATCCTGATCCTGGCGGATACGCCAGAAACGACGAAACAGTTGCAAATCCAGGTCTCTAACCAGCTACGCGGTTCAGAGCTTTTGCTCCAGTTTCGGTCACTGATTGGCGACGGCGTAGAAACGCTAATCGATGCGGTGCAAAGAAAGAAAAGCGGAGTGCTCGTACTGAGTGATACCATCCTGCAATCGGAAGAGATGCAGACACTGCTGGACGAAGTGGATTGCCCGGTGCTGGTGGTGCGATAGGCACGTAACCCGGCAACGAAAGAAACCCGGTTTTTGAACCCTCTAAAACCGGGTTTCTATCAAATCAAAAAGCTAACCCACCGCAAATATCGCAGTGGGGGTTCTTTTTGTAAGAGCAAGCCAACAACTGTTGGCAGCCTACTCTTTCTCTTTCGGCTCCACATCCACGACAGTGGCGCTGGCGAGTTCTGCGGGCTGCTGCTTCCTCGGTCTGGGAGGCTCGATCATCGGTGGCTCGATGTCGCCGTGCATCGTCGTCTGGCCGCGCAGATAAGCCCCCTCGTTGAGCAACAGCGAATTGATCGTCAGATCGCCCCACACCCGGCCGGTCTCTAATATCTCCACCATGTTGCCGTTGACGTCGCCCTTGATCGCGCCAGAGATGGAGACGTTGTTCGCCTTGATGTCGGCGACGATCTTGGCCGCCTCGCCGACGATCAAATTGCCGGTGATGTCAATCGAACCCTCAAAAACGCCATCAATGCGAACCCCGCCATCAGACTGGATATCGCCCCGGACGTAGGCATTGGGGCCGATGATGGTCTCGATCTTTGAAGAAGGAGCGGCGGTCGCAGCCGTCTCTCGGGGTTTTGGCTCTTGCTTTTTTTCTCTCCCAAACAACATAGTTGTGCCTCCTTAATTGTCTAACTATGGGCCAGATGATACACTAGCATTCAGCTTTTGTCAATCAGGGTTCCTGCACGATGATCAGGCGAGCCTCCGCCAACGCCTGCTCCTCCTCCTTGGTCAACACCCGGGGCGACAACCATCCCTGGACCGGCTTGGCATAAATACGCGTCGCCTCGCGCCCGTAAAGCGCCGAGATCACGACGCCGTTCCCCTCGCCATCGACCAATGCCAGCGCAAAGCTCTGGTCTCCGCCAGTGTCCTCAAAGGCGCTAAAGCGCACCAGGCCCATCCCCTGCACCGAGTGCGCCAGAGTCGAGTCCACCTGTTCGGCGCGGGCCACCAATCGCTCGGTGCGCGCGTTCGTCTTGGAAAGCCGCGAGGCCAGGTTTTCCAGCACCGCGTTCGCGCTGGCATCCTCCCCTTCGATAACGACTTCTTCGCGGCGTTCCTGCAACTGGCGCAGCCGCCCCTGCAAGTCGAGGATCCACACAATGCCGACGACCACCAGAATCGTCAGCGCCAGCGACCAGATCAATAATGCGACGTCCATCCCCCCTCCTTATCTCTATTCCACTCGCACCGGCCCCAGGATGACCCGGTCGCCAGCCAAGTCTCCGTACAAGTTTACCACAGGAAGGCGACGAAGGGAAGTCCTCTCATACATTCCCACCTCCAGCCAATAGTCGCCTGGAGGCAGGCCATCCGGGAGAACCAGCCGATAGGGATCGGTGAAGGTCTGCCCCGGCAGCCACTTGGGGAACCATAGGTAGGTGGGGCAAGCGCCGCCCAGCGGATGATAGTCGTGGCCCAAGACCGGTCGCCCCGCGCTATCCATCAGGTGGATGAAAACTTTGGCGTCGTCGCGCGGGGAGGCCAACGCGCGCCAGGCGAGGGTCAGGTGGAGCGCGCGCCCGGCGCGGACGACCAATGGCTCCTCCCAGGGAGCCTGGCGTACCTGCCAACCGGCCCGCGCTCGCGCCCCCATCAGCGCCACCTGGTTATCCAGATTCGCCAGCGCCCGCTCCAACAGCGCCACCGGCGGCGCGTTGGGATTGGGCAACACCGTGACGGTCGCCAGTTCCGCCGTGATTCCGCCGGTGGATAGAGACAGCTCCGCCCGCCCGCCGGTCAGGTCGGCATAGCCCAGTCGGAGGGGGTAATCTCCCGGCGGCAAGTTGAAGGGAACCGGCAGTTCATACCGCTCCACCGCCACCTCGCCGGGCAGCCATTGCGTCGTGAGCAGGCGGTTGTCGGTGGTCCAGCGAGCCTCGACCGGCCCCAGTTGGGCATACGGCATCCAGATATCCTCCAGCGGTTCCGGCGCGCTCTGGTAGAGGGTCAATTCCAGCGGCTCGCCCGCGCGGACGGTCGTCGTGGGCAGATCGTAGCCCAGGATGCGAACGCGCTCGTCGGCCCAGATGTCCAGCGAGTTGGACGGCACAGGATCCACCAACGGCAGGGTCACGATCCGGTAAAAGGCCCCCTCCGGCGCCAGATGGAACCCCTCGCGCCGCACGGCTTCCTGATCATTCGGCAGGTAAATCGTGCCTTCTTCAATGTATGCCCAGACCCACTCGGCCCACGTTTTCGCGGTGGAGGCATAGACCGGCTCCACGTCCTCCTCGTCCAGCGCCGCCCCCTGAGTATAGGCGTACACCTTGAGCGAGGTCAAATGCTCCCAATCGGAGAGCAAGATCGCGCCCTCGCCTCGCCCATCGAATCGCTGATGCACGGCGGCGACCCACTCTTCGGCGGCGGTAAAATCGCGCAGGGAGATGCCGCGCGAGAGATTCTGGGCAGCCTGGAGGAAGGGGAAAATGAACAATGAACAATGAATAATGAACAATGACAAGGTGCGTATTGCGGTCGCTTCGCTTACGTGCGTACTGCGTATTCGTCGGGCGAGGAGATCTGTGAGAGCCAGGACACCGAGGCCGGCGGCGATGGACAGGGCGGCGAAGGGAAGAAGCAAGTAGGCCATCACGTCCTGGACGGTGTTGAGGGTGAAGAGCAGATGGGTAAGCAGGAATGAGCAGATGAGAATGGCGGGTTTGGGGGCGCGACGGATGAGCCAGACGAGGCCCACGACGATGAGGGCGATGACCGGGAGGAGGAACTGGAGCCGCAGGAGGGACCAAAAGACCAGCGCCCGGTCGGGTTGATCGGCCAGGCCAAAGTGGAAGAGGTTGACCCGCAGCCCTTGCGCGGTGGCATGCCGCCAGAATCCCGCCCAGGTGCGCATGTCTTGAGGGCCGAACAGGACGTGGGGGCTGCGCAGCGGGTAGTAGAGAAACAGAGTCAGCCCCAGAAGCAGGCAGCCAGTCAACAGCAGCAAAGTTCGCCACCGGCGCAGAATGCGGGGCCGCACCGCCAGGACAAAGAGGCCGTAGGCCGGAATCCCCATCAGGGTGATGGGATGGTGCGCGGCGGCGAATCCCAGGGTGAGGAAAAAGGCAGCCAGCCAGCGATCGCGCCCGGCGCGCTGCCAGCGGATCAGAAGCCAGAGGTGCGTGACGGCCAGCGCGGCGCTGACGATGTGCGCGTTGGCGTGAATCGCGTGCTGCCAGAGATCAGGGGCGGCGGAGAGAGAGAGAGCGGCGAAAGTAGCGGAGTAGGTGGGTACATGAGGAATAAGTGGACGAGACCCCTCCTTCACTCGCTCCCCAAGATCGCGGACGACGAGATAAACCGCCGTCACCGCCCAGGCGCCCACTGCCGCCGCCAGCAGGTTGGTGCGGAAGGCGATGGTCCCTAGCGGGACGAGGGTCTGCCAGAGTTTCGCCAGCAGGGTGTAAAAGGCGTAACCCGGCGGGTGGGCGATCCCTCCGATGGCCGGGATGAACTGGTACTCGGAGGGATCGCCAAAGAGGACGCCAGGGGCGGCGGTGGCAGCGTAGAGAGCAAAGACAACCCCAAAGACGAGGCCGGGAATGAGGTTGCTTCGTGCGAGCCGCCAGTTGCCAGGGATCATCAGAAGGTCCAGTCAGGCGCGCCTCACGCCGCGACCGAGATGTATCCGTGCTCCTCCAGGTAGCCGATGACCTTTGCCACGCTCTCCTCCACCGTCTCCTGGGCGGTGTGGCAGATGATCTCGGGATTTTCGGGGGCTTCGTAAGGAGCCGATACGCCGGTAAAGTTCGGTACTTCTCCGGCAAAGGCTTTGACATACCAGCCCTTTACGTCGCGCTCGGCGCAGACCTCCACCGGGCACTCGACGTAGACCTCGATGAATTCGCCAATCTCCTCGCGGGTCTTGGCCCGCCGCGCGCGATAGGGAGAGATGAACGAGCAGAGGACAGCCACGCCGTTGCGGGTGAGCAACTTGGCCACGAACGTCACTCGCTCGATATTCTTGTCTCGATCTTCTTTGCTAAAGCCCAGGTCGCGGGTCAAGCTCTGGCGCACGATGTCGCCGTCCAGACGCTCGACTTTCAGGCCCCGGTCGCGCAAGGCCTGCGCCAGCGGTTTTGCAATGGCGGTCTTTCCCGACCCCGAAAGGCCGGTGAACCATAGAGCGAATCCTTTTTGATCGTACAACGTTCTGTGACTCCTTTGTGTCGGTATGTTGGTATATTGGTAGATTGTATCGATCTCTGACCCAATCTACCATCCCACGACAGCGCGTAAATCCGCTTCCGCGATAGCTCCGCGCCGCAGCAGCACCGGAGGCGAGACGGAACAATCAAGGATCGTGGACGGAACACCCCCTGGACAGGGGCCGCCGTCGAGAATCAGATCTATACGTCCCCCCAACTGCTCCTCGACCTCCTGAGCAGTTCTGGGGCTGGGCTGGCCCGAGATGTTGGCGCTGGTGACCGCCAACACGCCCCCCGCCTCCCGGATGAGCTGGCGCGCCAATGATAGATCGGGGATGCGCGTGGCTACCGTGGGACGCGGGCTGATCGCATCGGACACGATCTCGGTCTTGGGCAACACCAACGTCAACGCTCCGGGCCAAAAGCGCGCGAGCAGTGGTTTGAACTGGCCAGGAAGCGTGGCGACGCGGCTCAATTGGTCAGCATCGGACAATAAGAGCGGAATAGGCAAGTCGGATGGGCGCCGCTTGACCTGGTACAAACGGAGCACAGCATCCACGTTCCACGGCAGCGCCGCCACGCCATAGACGGTATCGGTGGGGAAAGCGACCAGGCTGCCCGCTTCTAGCGCCTCAGCAGCGCGGGCGATATTCGCATCAGTGGCAAGCAAGACCTCACATGACATCATCGGCGCAAAAGTGTAACACGGTTTGGAATCGGTGTCAACTTGCCAATCTGCCCGCCTTCTGGTACGATGTAGATACCGAGAAGCCCGGTTTTCTCGCAGTAAAGAACCAAAAACCGGGGTTCTGAATCGAGAAGGAGTTGGAATGACACCTAATCACATTGTCCGTTACATCGCACTGCAGCGCCATCAACGACGCCGCACTCGCGAGCGCACCGGCTCACACCAGGTGCTACGCATCATCGGCATGGTGCTTCTCGCTATGTTGCTCGTGGTCATGGCCGTTTTCGTCAGCGGCGTGAGCAGCGTCGTCGGCGCCTATTCGTATTTCACCCGCGACCTACCCGAGCCTGGAGAGATCGAGGCCGCCGAACAGAATTTTGAAACGACCAAGATCTATGACCGCACCGGAAAAATCTTGCTCTACGAGGTGATCGATCCCACCGGCGGCGACCGCACCTGGGTCACGCTGGATCAGATCCCCCAAGATCTCATCTGCGCCACCATCGCCATCGAGGATCGCAACTATTGGGAGAATCCCGGCGTCAACCTGCGGGGCATCGCCCGCGCCTTGTGGGCCGACATCCGGGGTCAGCAAATTCAAGGTGGATCTTCGATCACCCAACAGTTGATCAAGAACATCGTCATCGAAGAAGAACGACGCTACATCAGCGCCGAAGGCCCCGAGTGGGCGGACTATGAACGCAAGATCACCGAGATATTGCTCGCCTACCGCATCTCGCAAAAGTACAGCAAAGAGAAAATCTTGGAGTGGTATCTAAACACAAACTTTTACGGTAACCTGGCCTACGGCATCGAAGCGGCAGCCCGGGTCTATTTTGCCAAAAGCGTCGGCGATCTGACGCTCTCCGAATCTGCCACGCTGGCCGCCATCCCCCAGTTCCCGAGCATGAACCCCTTTGACAACCCCGATATCGCCCGCCAACGCCAGAACTTGGTGCTTAACGACATGGTCAGCCAGGGCTGCATCGAAAACGAAGAGGCAGTCGCCGCCAAAGACGAACCCTGGGACCTGGCTGCCTTCTTTGAACGCTTTGACATCAAGGCTCCTCACTTTTCCGTCTATGTGCGCAAGCAACTGGAGAGTATGCCCGAAATTGGCCCCGAAGCCGTCTACCGTGAGGGGTTAAAGGTCTATACCACCATCGACCTGGATCTGCAAGAACAAGCCCAGTGTGTAGCCCGCACTCAAATCCGCCGCCTCTCTGGCGAGGACGAGGCGACGGCCATCCAGGAGGCGATTGACAACGGCTGCGAGGCGGCGCAGTTCCTGCCGCCGCTCCGCGCCTACGACGTCGGGGTCGATCACGACGTCAGCAATGCGTCTGTCGTCGTCATCCGCCCCCCCACCGGCGAGATCCTGGCGATGGTCGGCAGCCTGGATTATTGGGACGAGTCAATTGACGGCCAATTCAACGTCGCGGTGGATGGCACCGGACGACAGCCGGGATCCTCGTTCAAACCCTTTACCTACGTCACGCTGCTCTCTCAGGGCTACAACGCCGCTCATATGTTCCTCGACGTGCGCAGCGCCTTCCGGCAATCGACCGGCGCTCCCTACGTGCCCGAGAACTATGACCGGAAGTATCATGGCCCCCAGCGCATGCGGCTGGCGCTGGCCCGCTCCTACAACATCCCCGCCGTCGCCGCGCTGGATCTGGCGGGCGTGGACAACGTGATCCGTACCGCCCACAGCATGGGGATCAACACGCTCGACCGGGGACTGGATTACTATGGCCTCAGCCTGACGTTGGGCGGCGGCGAGGTGCACCCGCTCGATATGGTCTATGCCTTTACTGTCTTTGCCAACGGCGGCCGGATGTACGGCGAACTCGTTCCCGAAGGTCAACGGCGCGCCGGCTATCGCGAACTCGACCCGGTCGCCATTCTGCGCGTCGAGGGTCGCGACGGCGACGTGATCTACGAATACAAGCAACCCGAAAGCCGCGACGTGCTCCCGGCTCAATTGGCGTACCTCATGACCAGTATCCTCTCTGACCGACGGTCACGCTGGGCGGCGATGGGATACCCCAACGCACTGGAGCTGGCCGACGAACGGCCCGCGGCAGCCAAGACCGGCACGACCAACAATTACAAGGACGCCTGGACTATTGGCTTTACGCCCCAGGTGGCCGCCGGCGTTTGGTTGGGCAACACCGACAACAGCGATATGAAGAACCTCAACGGCCTGCGCGGCGCGGCGCCCGTATGGCACGCGGTGATGGAGTACGCGCTACAGGGCGAGAAAATCATCCCCTTCACTCGACCCGACGGACTGGTCGAGCGGGCTGTCTGCGCCGTCTCTGGCAAACGGCCCACCGAACACTGCCCCACCGTCATCGAGCTGTTCATCCCCGGCACCGAACCGACCGAACAGTGTGACATCCACCAGACCTTTCTCGTCAACCGCGAGACCGGGAAGCTGTGCACCGTCCACACCCCGCCCGAGTTGTGCGAGGAGCGCGTCTACGAGGTCTATCCGCCCGAGGCTGCCGACTGGCTCGCCAGCCTGGACGAGGAGAGACGACCCACCACGCCGCCCACCGAGTACGACACGATCTACGGCCCCTCGCGCAGCGACGCCGAGGTCGCCATCATCTCCCCCGCGCCCTATGCGTACATTCAGGGAACCGTCCCCATCACCGGCAACGCCAAGGGCGGCGACTTTAATTATTATCGGGTGGTGTTCGGCGAGGGGTTGAACCCCGCCGAGTGGGTCCAGATCGGCGCCGAGCACGGCGACCAGGTCGATCACAACGTGATCGAGTACTGGGATACCAACGGGTTGGACGGCCTCTACAGCCTGCGCCTCAGCGTCGTCGATCACTCGCAGGCGTTGCGAGAGGCGACGATCCAGGTGACGGTCGACAACATCTCCCCCACACTCGACCTGACCTACCCGGAGGAGGGGGCCGAATACGAGCTGGGGTACGACGAATGGGCGAACGTCAACGCCGAGGTGCAGGATTATTCCATCGCGCAGGTCGAGTTCTACGAATACGTGGGGGCCAAAAACGCGGCGCCCGCAGGATTGGAGCCATTCGCCGTGCGCACCGTCGCCCCCTTCAACGTCAACTGGACGATCCAGGAAATAGGCGTGCATACCTTCTACGTCATCGCGGTGGACGCGGCGGGGAACAAGACCAGGAGTGATCCGGTGAGCATCCGGGTCGTGCCCCGTGAGGAAGAAGAGTAAACCAGGATGCCAGCGGGCAAGTTCGAGCCACAACTGTCCGGCGAGATCCAGGCGAACCTGGAGCGTTTTGGACTCGATGACAAGCCCGTGCTGATCAGTGGTCGGGCACTCGAGTATTACGGCATCAGACAACCCGACGAACGATACGACGCCGATGACGATTTCATCGTCTCTCAAAGGGACTATAAGCGATTGAAAGGCGCATACCCCAACAATCTCCGGGACATTTATGGGGATCTGGGCGTCACCGTGGGAAAGTGGGAGTTCTGGACCAGATTTTGCGCGTTCTCGTACGACGAGCTGGCTTGTGACGCCGAGGATGCAGGGGCGTACTATGTGGTCAGTGTGCCCAAGATGTTGATGCTAAAGGTTCTGGTCATGCACCAGGCACCGCGCCGGTATGCCGACGTGGTGCTGATCAAGGAATGGATACTGCGCAACAAATATCCACAAGACTACTGAGACGGGCATCTATGGCAAAGGAAACGTCCATGCCCCTACGGGGCACCACGAAGGACGAAAATGTAGGGCGGTTTTGCTAACCGCCATAGGGTCGGATAACGTGCAACCTCCGGTTGCCTGCCGACCTACAGAGTTATTTTCGGAGGAGGGAGTCATGTCAACGCAAGAAAAAAGCCTCATCACCACAGAGGATCTGTACCATTTTCAGTTGATCACCGACTGCCAGATCTCACCGGACGGCCAACACGTCGTCTTTTGCGTCCAGCGAGTGGACAAAGAGGAGAAAGAGAAATACTCCAACCTGTGGATCGTCCCCACGGAGGAGGAAGAACCCCGCCAGTTCACCTACGGCGATCAGGTGGACAGCCAGCCAAAATGGTCGCCCGACGGTCGCGAGATCGCCTTCGTCTCCAATCGCGGTGACGAGGCTCAGCCACAGATTCACATCATCCCCTTTCACGGCGGAGAGGCGCGCCCGCTCACCGATCTGAAAGGCGAGTTCGGCCCGTTCGAATGGTCGCCCGACGGCAAGCAGTTCGTCTGCCAGTTTCGCAAGAAGGATCAGGAGGCGATCGAGCGGGAGAAGGATGAGAAAAAGAAAAAGTTGGGCATCGTCTCGCGCCACATCACGCGCGTCTTTTACAAGCTGGACGGAAGCGGGTTTTTGCCCCAAGAACGCTGGCATATCTGGACGATCGACACTCAGACGGGCGAAGGAAAGCAACTGACCGACAGCGACGTCTTTGATGAATTGGAGCCAAACTGGTCGCCGGATGGAACGGGCCCTGCCCGGATCGTCTTTTGCTCCAACCACGCGGACGATCCCGACCTCGAACCGGACGCCGTGGATCTGTTCGTCATCCCGGCGGAGGGCGGAGAACTGCGCCAGGTCGAGACGCCCTTTGGCCCGAAGGAAAAGCCTGTTTTCTCACCGGGCGGAAAATGGCTGGCCTACATTGGGCGCGAGGGTCGAGGGCAATGGTGGAAAAATATGAGCCTGTGGGTCGTCCCGGTGGACGGCGGCGGCGAGGCGAAAAACCTGACGGAAACGTTCGATTTCGACGTGTCGAGCGTGACGGGCAACGATCTTCCAGGCAGCCTGCCGATGACGCCACCCACCTGGTCGAAGGATGGAAGCCGGCTCTATTTCCAGATGTCACGGCACGGGAGCACCTTGCTCCAATCGGTGGCGCTGAACGAGCCAGAAAGCAGCCTGCAAACGGTGATCGGCGGCACGGGCGCTGTGGGACCGTTCAGTTTCGACGAGGAGCATGACAAGCTTGCCTATCTCCACGCCAATATGACCGACCTGGGACAGGTTTGGGTACACAACCTGTCCACCGGGCAGTCGCACAAACTGACGCGCGTCAACGAGGATTTGTTGCAGGAGCGAGACCTGGGCGAGATCGAGGAGGTCTGGTTCAAAGGCGCCGACGATAACGACTTGCAGGGGTGGATCCTCAAACCGCCTGGTTTCGACGCAGCGAAGAAATATCCCTCGATCCTGGAGATTCACGGCGGCCCCCGGATGCAGTACGGCTACTTTTTCATGCACGAGTTCTATTTTCTGGCCGCGCAGGGGTACGTCGTCTATTTCTGCAACCCACGCGGCGGGCAGGGATACGGCGAGGAGCACGCCAAATCGATCTGGAACAACTGGGGCACGGCGGATTACGCCGATCTGATGGTCTGGGCCGATCTGGTCGAGCAAAAGCCGTACATCGACCCCGCGAGGATGGGCGTCACCGGCGGCAGCTATGGCGGTTATATGACCAACTGGATCATCGGGCACACGGACCGGTTCAAAGCGGCAGTCACGCAACGGAGCGTCAGCAATATGATCAGCATGTACGGCTCCAGCGACATGAACTGGGTCTTTCAACACGAGTTTGGCGACGAGCCTCCCTGGGAGAATTTCGAAAACTACTGGCGGCAGTCCCCGATGAAGCACATCGGCAACGTCAAGACCCCCACCCTCGTCATCCACAGCGAAAATGATATGCGGTGCGACATGGAGCAGGACGAGCAGGTCTTTGTGGCGCTGAAAAAGTTGGGAGTGGAGGCGGAGATGGTCCGCTTCCCCGACGAGCCGCACGGCCTCTCGCGCGGCGGGCGCACGGACCGGCGGGTTGAGCGGTTGGGGCATATTCTGCGTTGGTTTGATCGGTATTTGAAGGAAAACGAATAGTTCCCCTCAACTACCTGTGATTGGTACTACAAACGAGATCTTGCCGTTTCCGTCATTCCGAGTGGAATCGAGGAATCTCTACGTTCGGCAGCAAGAGATTCCTCGACTCCCTGCGGTCGCTCGGAATGACGCGTGTCTCAAAGTCTCGTAGTATTAGCATTGGCGACAGAGTATGCAGAAAGGCACAAGACGAGTTAGTGATGGCGGTATCCTGTTTGTGGTAAGCGACCGCAATACTGCTGAAGAGTTTCGCGCCCATTTTGAATCTCGCTATCACTACAAGAGCGAGGAAGCGTTTTACGAGATCCTCGTCGAAACGCACGGCGACGCAGCACTTGAGATTTGCTCCAAAGAATTTCTGCTGATGGCAGTACTCGATGTTGACTTGCCCGACATAAACGGATATGAGCTAGCCAAAAGAATGCGCAAGCAGCTAGACCGTTCACTTCCTTTTGTCTTCCTGGCGGGAAGTGATCGACGTGCTGATGATACAAATTTTTCAGAATTCAAGCGAGAGTATCATGTGACAAAACCCTTTACAATGGAAGAGGTGGAGCAAGGCATTCGAACGACAAGAACACGTGTGCACATTCAGTACTGGAGAAATCCTTGGACACGGCTCCTTTCTGGGCAAGCGATTGAGAATGAATGCCAAACTCTCTTAAATCGGCGGAATTGGGTCTTGCTGTGCACTAGCTAGACAATATAGGTGTACTGAAAGAGGCTTTGCTAGATTCACTGGGGTGGGAAGGTCTCGATATCGGCACTAACATAATACGCGCTGTGGCTGACCTGATCGAAGAAACGATTGAAGAACACGGTACTTGTAACGATTTTATCGGCCACATTGCTGAAGATAATTTTGTGGTGGTGACTCAACCAGAGAACTCGGAGATGATAGCTCAACAACTTTGCACGCGCTTTGCGAGGGACATTCCCAAACTGCGTCCACCAGAAGTCAAAGAGGTTCCTCCTCTTGCGCTCTCTGTTTTTGTGCTTGACGGAACTATGGAGTCTTTTGCTAATATCAAGGAAATCACCAACTGGATCAAAAAGGCTGTATCGAAAAAAGAAACACCTTTCACCAGTCAGTAGCAAACAGCTACTCTATTTCCTCAAAGAAAGCCGGATACCTGCCCCTCAACTCCTCCCGCAAATCCCCAAATACGTTCGGGGTCAGCGGATAAACAAGCTCAAGCATCCGCACGCAAACGTCCCGAATCTCCCACTGCGCCTCGCGAGAGATGCGGAGCCGGAACACGTGCAGCAACTCGCGAAAGTTCATCGTGACGATGATGCGGGTGGCGGCGGCGTTCGGCAGCACGAACCGGGCGTCCTCCTTGCGCACGCCCAGCTCCCGCAGCGACTGATAAGCGGCCCGCGCCTCGCCAGCGAATTGATCCCAGATCTCCCTCGCCTCGGGGTTCTCCGCGATAGCGGAAGGAAGCGCCCATTCCGGGTCGGACATATTGACGTACCGCTGGCTCTCCTGGCTGTAGCTGGCCAGCCGGTGCCTGACGAGCTGGTGCGAGCAGGCCCGCGAAATCCCGCTGATCTCGAACGTCGCGTGGGCGTGCTCAATGATCGACTCGTGCCCCTCGCGCATGCGCGCCCGCAGGAACTTGCCCGGATCGCCTCGCTTCTCGCTCCGATAACAGATCCGTCCCGCGTGCTCCAGCAATTCTTCCGGCGTACCCTCTCCTCGCAAGTAGCGAGTAACGGCGATCAACTCAACTCGCATCTTTTTCGATCTCCTCACTCTTCAAAAATCCGGTCTCTTTAACCGAGACAGCAAACGCCCTCACCGGCGAACTCGCGAGCGCCGGTATCCGCGTATCCAATCTCCTCGGCCAGCGCGATGGCCGGCTCGTCCTCCTCGCCGACGATGTAGAGCGGACGCCTGCCAGACTGAACCACCCAGCGCGTGCAGGCCCCCACCACCGACTGGCCCCATCCACGCCCTTGAGCCGCCGATGTGGTGCGCACATAGACCGCGGCAAAGTGGGGCGAGAGCCAGCTAGTCCCCGCCTCGGCTGCGATCTCCCCCTGCGAGCGAATGAGGAACCGTGGGCGATCGTCCAGCCCTCGCTCCGCCACGACCAGCACGTTGATGGGAGAATGGAAACGGAACAGTTCGAGATGATAAATGCGGTTGATCTGCGTCTGCTCCATCTGCACCACCTCCGCGACGGCGCCTTGCAGGTCCGGCGTGGTGATCAGGTAGTAAGGGCGACCGGGGACGAGGGCCAGGTGCAAAAGCTCGACGGCGGCCACAGAGTTGGGCGTACGCAGCACGACCGTCGGCTGAAATAGATGTTGACCGGTCTGGCAGACGGCGATGAACCCATCCGCGTGACCGGCGGCATTCTCGTGGACGTATAATTGAGTACGTCGAGGATCGTGGTAGAAGGCATAGTAGGCATACAGCGCGTCGGACGGCGCAGACATGTGCAACAAGGAACGCACTTTCAGACGCAATCGTTCCAACTCAGCCGCCATCATCCCCTCCCGGGACCCAATTCCTGAAAATGGGAAAAAGCAAATAACGCCAGGGGACAATGACCTCCACCGATGTCCCTCTCACAGGAACGCGCCACACACCAGCGCGCGCGCCATAGGCCGCGTTGACCACGCGCATCCCCGACGGCAAACCCTCCACCGAGACCATCAACGTCGCCGTCAACGTCTCCTGGGGCATCAGGCTCTCTGCCATCCAGGCGATCACGTCGTCCGTCCGGGTATAGTTTCCACTGGCCCAGACAAAAGTAGTGCTCAAAGGAATCGTATCTGTGAGCAAAACCTCGTCGAGAGTAGCAGAAACAGCATTGGTGGCTGTGAGTGTGTAGACGAGCCTACGGACCGGGAACCCGCTGAGAAAGGCCGCCTCCTTGGTCACCACCAGACCAGACGACGCCAATGAGCACGTGGTCGTGGTATAGACGCCGGCCGGCCCCTCCTCGGTCGTGACCCTTATCGTATTGATCAATGGCCCGCCATAGTCCGCCTCGACGGTAACGACGACCGTCTCCATCCAGACGCCGCCAGGGGCAAGCAGGCCCGGCGTCCAGGTGAGCACTCCGGTGGGCGCGACGCGATCCGGCAGGAGATCGGTGATGGTCACAGTGAGGGTTGCAGTGCCTGTGTTGGTGACGCGCAAGGTATAGGTCAGTTGCGCGCCGGCCAGCACCGGATCGGGATATGCCTCGTTGCCCACCATCAGACCGGGTATCAGGGCACTGGTCGTTTCGGTGTAGATTCCCGTCGCGCCTTCTGCAGTCGTCACCTGCGCCACGTTGGTCAACGATCCAGCATAATCCGCTGCGACGGTGACGACGACCGTCTCGGCCCAGACGGCGCCAGGCGCGAACGCATCTAACGTCCAGGTGAGCACTCCGGTAGGCGTGACTTGATTCGGCAAGACATCGGTAATGACGGCGGCGAGCATCGCCGTGCCGGTGTTGGTGACGCGCAGGGTGTACGTCAACGGTTTACCGGCCAGAGCCGGATCGGGAGTCGCCCGTTTACTCACCGCCAGCGCCGGTATCAAGACAGGGGTGGTTTCGGTATAGATTCCCGCCGCACCCTCCTCGGTCGTGACCTGCACAACGTTGGTCAGCGAGCCAGGACAGCCTGCACCGACAGTGACGAAAACCTCCTCCGTCCAGACGGCGCCAGGCGCGAACGAGTCCAGCGTCCAGGTGAGCGCGCCCGTGGGCGCAACGCAGGCCGGCAGAATGTCGGTAACGACGGCGTTGAGCGCAACCCCGCCGGTGTTGGTGACGCGCAGGGTATAGGTCAATGGCGCGCCGGCCAGGACCGGATCGGGATAGCCCCGCTTGACGACCTCCAGGCTCGGCGTTCCTCCTGCTTGCACCGCCGCCAGCGCGTCCACAATGCCCCAGCCGTAGACGTTGTTCGGCACGTCGTTCGGACCGTCGCCGCCGCAACCCTGCGTCGTCGTGCGAGGTCGGGCCGTCTGCGCGACGATCTGCTCCGTGGCATCCACGTCGCCGACGAGGTCGGGGACGGCCGACCACAGCAGCGCCACCGTCCCGGCGACGTGCGGCCCGGCCATCGAAGTGCCGCTCAAGTAGCCGTAACTATCGCCTCGCTGGCTGGAGCGGACGCTCACACCCGGCGCGCTCACGTCCGGCTTGAGCCTGCCGGATCCGTCCGCCGTCACCGGCCCACGACTGCTGAAACCAGCGATATTGTCGCTGCTGTCGGTCGCGCCCACAGAAAAGACCGCGTCATAGATGGCAGGCGCCTTGTCCACCGTACTGCAAGCAGAACCATTATTACCAGCAGAGGCGACGACCACGATCCCCGCCGCGCGCACGTTCTCAATGACCAGACGCATCGCTTCTATCGCCGCTGCGTCGCATCCCTCGCTGGGTAGGCAGGTCCAGGAGTTGTTGATCACGTGGGGAGCCAGGTCGGGCACGCCGTCCGTGAGCGGATCGCCGCCGATGGGATAGGGAGCCAGAAAAAACTCGAAGCATTCGATGTAGGCCGCCGGCGAGCCGACGCCCACGTCCATATTCCGACAGCCGATCCAGCGCGCGCCGGGCGCGACGCCGATCTGATTGCTCCCGCCGTCGTCGCCGACCATGGTGCCCATCGTGTGCGTGCCGTGGCTGGAGGAGTAATCATCGCAAGGTTCGGGCGAATCGGCCCCGCAGATCCCGCCGCCGCTGTGGATCGCGTCGTGCCAGTTATAGTCGTGAGTGGCGGTGATGCCGTTATAGCCCCGGTACTGGTTGATCAGCGCGGGGTGCTCCCATTCGTAGCCGGTATCTCCCCCGGCGACGACGATTCCCTCTCCGGTGTGGCCCAAGGCCCAGACGTCGTCGGCGTTGACGCGCGCCACGCCCCATTCGACGGCGGCGATCCCTCTCCCCGACCCTCCCCCATAGGGGGAGGGAGTTGGTAAGGATTGGCGGACGCGGGGATTGGCGGCGATGCGCGCCACCTCGGGACGGGCGGCCAGGCGGGTGACCAGCTCAAGATCGCCCTTCACCGCCAGCATGTTGACGACGTAGAAAGGACGATAATCCACACCGGCTGCGTCCAACTCGACGCGCAGGGAGACCTGGGAGCGCAGAGCCGTCTCGCGCAGCGCATCGTAGACGTAGCGCAAGCGCGCCTCGCGGGTAGGCAGACTCGCCGCCGCGCTGAGGTTCGCCTGCTCATCCAGGAGCACCAGGAATTCCGCCGTGTCGCCAGCAGCGACGGCATCCCAGACCTGAGCAGCAACGTTTGCCGGTCGCGCGACCGGTACTGCACGGGTGACGTTGAGCAGGATCGAAAGGAACAATCCAGCCAGACCCATGCTGAGCACAGAGTGTCTTTTCATGAGTAGCATTATAGCAGAATCGCGGCGCTTGACAAAAGCATTCTCCCATAGGATAATCCACCTACAAAGCAACGAATATCATACTGAAGGAGAGCAAATTGGCAACGTTCAACGTCACCGATGATACATTCGAAAGTAAAGTGCTCCAGGCGTCCAAACCGACGCTCGTGGATTTCTGGGCGGAATGGTGCGGCCCGTGCAAAATGATCGAGCCGATCGTCGAGGCGCTGGCCGAGGAATACAACGGGAAGCTATCCGTGGCCAGGATGGATGTGGACGAAAATCGGCAAACGCCACTTGGTTACGGCATCCAGGGTATCCCCACGCTGATCTTGTTCAAGAACGGGGAGATGGTAACTAGCATCGTGGGCTACCGTCCCAAAGAGGCATTGATAGAAGAATTACTGCCCTACATCGGGTAACTTGACGCCACGGCGTCTTGTGTTATACTAGACATACAATTCAAGAACCAAAGACTGCGATCGGGACTAGTACGCATCCAAGCGAGGTTCAGAGAGTCGGGTCATAGGCTGAGAGCCTGACACCGGCGCTGGTGCTGAATGGGCCCAGGAGTCGCCCGCCGAAAGAACAGCGGATCGCAAGACAGTAGCGGATCCGAGTGTATGAGTAGCCCGGGCCGGAGGCAGCTACCGTTATCAGAGCTGAGGGTATCGTCCCCAGTTTATCGAGGGATTGTATCTGTACAAGAGTGAGGCTGGCTTTTCACATGTTACGCGCCATCATCGGCGCGTTTTCTGTTTGGAGAGGCCGCCTAACCAGGGTGGTACCGCGTGTGTCAACGATATGACGCCCGTCCCTGAAAGGGGATGGGCGTTTTTTTGTTTTCGACATGCGCCTGTCACCGAAAGGAGAAATAAAAATGACCAAGAAACGCATCCTCACCGGAGACCGTCCCACGGGCAAATTGCACCTGGGCAACTATGTGGGTAGCCTGGCCAATCGCGTGCGGTTGCAAGATGAGTGCGAGTGTTTCTTCATCATCGCCGACCTGCACACGCTGACCACGCGACCGGAGAAAGAGCACGTCCGCGAAATTCGCCACAACATCCGCGGGATGGTGCTCGATTACCTGGGCGTTGGCATCGATCCCGAAAAGAGCACCATCTTTGTCCAGTCAGCCATCCCGGGCACCTACGAACTCAACCTGATCTTTGAGATGCTGGCCAGTGTGCCACGACTGGAGCGCATCCCCAGCGTCAAAGAGATGGCGCAGGACGCCCGGCTGGAGACGCTCCCCTTTGGGCTGCTGGGCTACCCGGTGCTCCAGACCGCCGACATCCTGCTGCCGCGCGCTCACCTGGTACCGGTGGGGAAGAATAACCAGGCGCACGTCGAGCTGGCCAGGGAACTGGCCCGCCGCTTCAACCGGCTTTATGGTAAGGTATTTCCCATCCCAAAGGTGCTGCTGAGCGAGGTGCCGATGCTGGTGGGCATTGACGGCGACAGGATGAGCAAGAGCCGTGGCAACGCGCTCTATCTCTCGGACGACGCGGCGACGGTGGAGCGCAAGGTGCGCGGGATGTATACCGATCCCAATCGCGTGCGCGCTGACGTGCCCGGCCAGGTCGAAGGCAACCCGGTCTTTATCTACCACGACGCCTTTAATCCCAACCGGGACGAGGTGGAGGAGTTGCAGGAGCGCTACCGGCGGGGAAAGGTGGGTGACGTGGAGGTCAAGGAAAAGTTGGCCCGCGCTATCAACACGTTCCTCGATCCGATCCGAGAGCGGCGCGCTCGCTACGAGGCCCGGCCAGGATTGGTCGAAGAGATCCTCCACTGTGGCAACCAGCGTATGCGCTGCGAGTCGGACGAGACGATGCGCCTGGTGCGAGAAGCGATGGGGATGATCAGATTGACCATACCGCCCGGCCTGGTCGAACAGAGCGTCCCCCTATCCGGCCAGATATACGGCTAACGGAGAATCGAACATGCATCTCACAAAAGTCAAAATCAACAGCGACAGCTACCCTACCGACCACCTCTATCCATTCAACGTCCCCATTCTCAAGGAGACACCGGAACTGGTGTTCAAAAGCCCCGTCGTCTTTTTCGTGGGCGAGAATGGGTCGGGCAAATCCACCCTGCTGGAAGCGATCACCAGGAAATGCGGCATCACGTTGTGGGACAAGCCCAGGCGGCACATCTCTCACGACAATCCTTACGAGACCCACCTGGTAGATCACATCAGCGTGACGTGGGCGAACGGGAGCGTGCCCGGCTCGCTCTTCCGGGCCGAGACGTTCCGCGAGTTTGCCGACTTTCTCGACGACGTCGCCCTGTGCGATCCGGGGCGGCTGAAATATCACGGCGGACACATCCTCAACACACTGTCGCACGGCGAGGCGATCCTGAGTTACTTTGGCGGTCGCTACCACATCAAAGGGCTTTACTTTCTCGACGAGCCCGAGGCCGCGTTTTCGCCATTGAGCCAGCTCAAGTTCCTGAAACTGTTGCGACGACTGGAGGAAGGTGGGCACGCCCAGTTCATCATCGCCACCCATTCCCCCATCCTGCTGTCCCATCCGGGGGCTCAGATTTTCAGTTTCGATTCGTCTCGCATCGAAGAAGTGGACTATCGAGATACCACGCACTATAAACTCTATAAGCAATTTTTCACGGCCCAGGAGTAAGAAGTAAGGGGCGTAACAGGCGCGATACCTCAGACTCCCTACTCCTTACTCCCCTACTAGGAAACTTTCCTGTTACCGTCATTTCGAGTGACCGTAGGGAATCGAGAAATCTCACGTTGCGGGACTGGAGACCCTTCGACTCCGCCGCGCTCCGCTCAGGGTGACGGCGACGCTATAGTTTCTTGCTCACTGAACAACGCCGAGGCGTTGTGGTTCATTCGAAAGGAGGAAGCTATCGAGAGAAAAGACGATTTTGTATGACCCATATTAAAAACTACTTTATTCAAGGAGGAACGAACAATGACACAGTATAAATATTTCCTGGAAGAAAAAGACACGCCTACACATTGGTACAACGTGCTACCGGACATGAAGACGCCGCCGCCCCCGTACCGGCATCCGGCGACGTTGGAACTGTTGGGGCCGGACGACCTGGCGCCGGTCTTTCCCCAGGCGTTGATCATGCAAGAGGTGAGCCAGGAGCGCTGGATCGAGATCCCGGACGAGGTACAGGATGTGCTCAAGATGTGGCGTCCATCCCCGCTCTATCGCGCCGCTCGCTGGGAGAAAGCGCTGGATACCCCGGCCAAAATCTACTACAAGTGGGAGGGCGTCAGTCCGCCGGGCAGCCATAAACCCAACACCGCCGTGGCCCAGTGTTACTACGCCAGGGAAGAGGGGTTGGAGGGCCTCGCCACCGAGACGGGAGCGGGCCAGTGGGGAAGTGCCCTCTGTTTCGCCACCCAGCTTTTCGACCTGAAGGTCAAGGTCTTTATGGTCACGATCAGCTATCACCAAAAGCCCTACCGGCGCGTCGCCATGGAGACCTGGGGAGGGAACGTAGTGCCCAGCCCCAGTTCGGAGACGAACGCCGGCCGGGCGATCCTGGAAGTGGATCCCGAGACCTCCGGCAGCCTGGGCATCGCCATCAGCGAGGCGATCGAGTACGCCGTCACCCGCGAGGGATGGAAGTACTCGCTGGGCAGCGTGGTCAACTTTGTGCTGCTGCACCAGACGGTCGTCGGGATGGAAGCCCGGAAGCAGATGGAGATGGCAGGCGATTACCCTGACGTGCTCATCGGCTGCGTCGGTGGCGGCAGCAATTTTGCCGGACTCTTCCTACCCTTCATAAAGGATAAGCTGGACGGCAGCAAGCCGGACCTGCGGGTTGTCAACGTCGAATCCACCGCTGTCAGTTAAAGTTCAAAAGTGAACCATTTAAGGCTGAAAGGTGAACCGTTTCTGGTTGAAAAGTGAACCGGTCATGATAGAGTTCTCCCAAGCTAATCCTAGATCCCAGGAGGAAGAAAATGGTTCA
>DAOTUB010000307.1:0-6243 GCA_034437455.1 Anaerolineae bacterium
AAGCGAGCTGAAGAACATTTGCCAAATCTGCTGGAAGACATCAAAGACATCGTCGACTCTCAAAGTCAAACAGATCCGAGTTTCAAGACGAGACGCCTGTACACACGGATGAGTGCAGCCGAGGTACGGCGACAACTGATTGAGCAAAAAGGGTACATAAATAAAGAGTTACCATCACGACAGCAATTCCCGTTATGGGAAAAAACGAGAGTTGTAGCCGCGATTTCTATATCGCGAAGGATGTTTCATGTGGCAAAATGCGCGCGCTATGGAAAGCGCGGCTACAAAACGGGAATTGCTGCCATCACGACAAACCATCAACACCAAGCTCAGAGAATTGGGCTATTATCCCAAAAGCGTGGTCAAAAGCAAGCCCAAGAAGAAGATACCGGAAACCGACGCTATCTTCGAACAGTTAGCAGAAGTCAATTCAGATGCAGATGAAGCGCCAGACACCTTGCGGCTGTCCATAGATGCCAAAGCCCAGGTCAAAATTGGTCCCTTCTCCCGAGGAGGTAAGAACCGAGTCGCAGTAGAAGCATCTGACCACGATTTCAAACCGAAAGCAACCGTGGTTCCATTCGGTATCTTTCTGCCGGTACTGAACGAGTTGTTTATGTACTTTACAACATCAAGAGTCACCAGCGATTTGATCGTCGATGTGCTGGAAATCTGGTGGAAAAGCGTTCGAGAACGGTTCTCACACATCAAAACGCTCGTCATCAATGCGGATAATGGCCCTGAGAACCACAGCCGTCGCACACAGTTCATCAACCGATTAGTTGAGCTCGCCCACAAGTACCAACTCAACGTTCAGTTGACCTATTATCCACCCTATCACAGCAAATACAACCCAGTGGAACGCTGCTGGGCCGTCTTGGAAAATCACTGGAACGGCGATGTGTTGGACGAGATAGACACCGCCCTTAACTTTGCCAAGACGATGACGTGGAAAGGAAAGTATGCAGTGGTCAAGCTGCTCACCCAGACTTATGAAACTGGCGTCAAGTTGACTGCAAAAGAGATGCAAGCTTTGGAAACCCAAATCGAGCGGTTGCCCGGCCTTGAAAAATGGTTCGTGAATATTCCCTGGACTGCGGAAGCAGTTTGGGATGTTTAATTTTTTGCAACTCCCTAATCTGAGCAATGAGAACGGGTATGGCAAAGCGGCCACAGCGCGTGCTCCTCAACCCCCGCTATCGCCGCATCGTCGGCTTCTTCGGACGGGCGACGGCGACGGTGCTGTGGTGGGAGTTGGTGCTGCGCCAGGTGCGGGGTCGGGACTTTGGGCGGCGCTCTGCCCCCGAGCGCTACTGCCGCATCGCCTGCCGCTTCCGCGAGATGGCGGTGGAGCTGGGCGGGGTGATGATCAAGGTCGGGCAATTCCTCAGCGCCCGCGTCGACGTGCTTCCGCCTGAGGTGACGGAGGAGCTGGCTCATCTCCAGGACGAGGTTCCGCCGGAGGATTTCGCTGCCATCCGCGCGGTGATCGAGGAGGAACTGGGCGGGCCGCTGGACACGCGCTTTGGCATCTTCGAGGAGCAGGAGCAGGCCGCCGCCTCGCTGGGGCAGACCCACCGCGCCTGCCTGCCCACCGGCGAGTCTGTGGTGATCAAGGTGCAGCGGCCCGGCATCGAGGATCTGGTCGCGATTGACCTGGCGGCGCTTCGCACCGCCGTGCGCTGGCTGCGCTATTACCGCCCCATCAGCCGCCGCGCCGACGTGGACGCGCTGCTGGCCGAATTCAGCCGCACCCTCTGGGCCGAGTTGGATTATATCGCCGAGGGCGGCAACGCCGAACGCTTTGCTGAAAGTTTCGTTCGTGACCCCAGCATCATCATTCCCCGCGTCTACTGGTCGCACACGACCAGGCGGGTGCTCGCGCTGGAGAACGTCGAGGCGATCAAGATCACTGACTTTGACGGAATCGCCGCCGCCGGGATCGACCGCAGGCAGGTGGCCGAGCGGCTGGTCAATTGTTATTTCAAGCAGATTTTTGAGGACGGTTTTTTCCACGCCGATCCTCACCCTGGTAACCTCTTTGTCCGCCCGCTGGACGAGGAGCCGGACGATAAAGGGCGGCACCCCTTCCGGCTGATCTTTGTGGATTTTGGGATGGTGGGCCAGGTTCCGTTGCGCCTGAAAGAGGGGCTCCGAGAGATCCTGATCGCCCTCGGCACTCAGGATGCTCACCGACTGGCCCGCGCCTACCAGGGCGCCGGGTTCTTGCTCCCTGGCGCCGACCTGGAGCGCATCGCCACCGCCGAGGCGAAAGCGTTCGAGGTTTTCTGGGGCAAGAGCATCAAGGAATTGACCAACATCGGGATGGAGGAAGCGCACGAATTCGCCCGCGAGTTCCGCGATCTACTCTTTGATATGCCCTTCCAGATCCCCAATGACGTCATTTTTCTGGGACGGTTGGTGGCGCTGCTGGTGGGGATGGCCACCAACCTGGATCCCGACTTTAACGTCTGGGGCGCGCTCGAACCCTACGCGCGCAAGATGCTGGCCGAGGACGAGGTGCTGGGATGGCGACAGTGGCCGGGTGAGCTAGGGCGCATATTGCAAGCCATCCTCGCGCTGCCGGGGCAGATGCAACGCTTCATCCAGCGGGCGGAGCGGGGCGATCTGGAGTTCCGCATCGAAGCCTCCGGCGACTTGCAGCAGGCCGTGAATCGGCTGGAGGCGACGATGGACCGGCTGGTGTGGGGCGTCATCCTGGCCGCGCTGCTGCTGACCGGGGCGCTGTTCTACACCAATGACCTGATGACGGCGACCACCTGGTGTCTGGTTGCCTCGGCGTTGCCATTGCTGCGGTTGCTCTGGCCCGCGCGATGGCGGCGGTAGGCAGAGACCGGGCATTGCAATCGCCAGCGGACACGTCTCCGACTGAGCCAATAACGACGAGGTCGGACGTCCTCATCCGTTTCTTCCATCCACTTGTTTTTACGGCTCCGTCCCAATCCCCCTGGTGTACTTTTGCACTTTGAGATAAATCACCTTCGGCTCAAAATCCGTCGTCACAAAGGAGTAATAGTCCTGGTAGCTGAGCGTCGAGGCAGGATAGCGAAAAGCCCAGATGGCAACGCACTCACACCAGGGCCAATGCTGGCGTGCCCACTCGTAAGCGCCGATAGTGTACTCGATGCGCTGACCAGGGCGCACCGCTCCAACCCAGCGCGGGTGGTCGTTCCAGCCTGCCTCCGTAACATAGACCGGTTTGTCGCCATCGCCATGGGCGACCATGATTTCGCGCAGCAGCTCGATGCGGCGGAAGTTGATCTTGTCAGAGGAGGGAAAATCGTCTGGAGAGAACGTCAATCCATAGGCGTGAGCGGCGAGCGCGTCAAAGTAGGGAGCGGCGCCAGCCTGGTACATCCACTCCAGGTAGGCCAGGTCGTTCAGGCCAGCACTGCTTCCCTCCGGCTCCACTGTGGGAGCCAGCGCGCCGGCTAGCACGATCACATCCGGGTTGGCGGCGTGAGCGCGGGGATAGAGTGCTCGCAGCATCGCAACGTATCCTGCGGCGTCTACTGGTCGGTAGCCCCACTCGAAGCTGAGGTTCGGTTCGTTCCAGATGATGATGTGGTTCACGCGCCCCCGATAGCGCGCGACGAAGTTGGCCACAAAGTCAGCAAAGTCGTCATAGTTCTCTGCATCCAGGTAGGTGAGTGTAGTCTCTTGCTCTTTAGGCTTGGGACGGGCCCAATCCGGTACCCAACCTAGCCGGGCGATCACGGCCAGTCCCTGATTTTCGGCGTGTTTGATAATCGTGTCCGCGTGGCTCCAGGTGAATTCATCCTCCTCCGGCTCGATATAGGGCCAGGGGAAATACTCGACGATCCAGGGAGCGCCCATCTCGCGCACCATCTGTAACGTGTGTTGGATCTTCCACTCCTCCACCTCGTCGGTGAGACGGGTATGGACGCCGACGACGGGATTCGTGGTGACTACTCGCTGAGGCGGGCCGAGGTCGAGCTGGATTTGAGAGGGGCGGGCAGTGCACAGGATGAAAAGCACCAGCGTCACCCAGATCAAGTGAGCCGGTCGAACGCGGCGTAGCCAATGGGGGATGTCAAGTGGTCTGTCTCGCATAGGGAAACCAAAAAAGGGAAGCTGCGCTTCCCCTTTTACTGGCTCCTCGGGTAGGACTCGAACCTACAACCTACCGGTTAACAGCCGGACGCTCTACCATTGAGCTACCGAGGAACGTCGCGTATATTATACCTGGAAGTGAGCGTATGTCAAATTCGAGCGTGGGTGGCAGATCACGTTTGGGACAAGGGGCCACAAGTTGCTTTCCGATGATGTCTATCATCCGATGGCGATCATCGGCTATTACTACCCATTGCGTTAAAAACTACTGAATACCAGTGGCGCATTTCAACGCTCCGTTTCAGTCGGGGCGCCGGGATTTGAACCCGGGGCCTCTACAACCCCATTGTAGCGCGCTACCAAACTGCGCCACGCCCCGTACAATAAAGATTATACCAGAGAGTGCGTCATTTAGCAAATCGAGATCGCGACGCAGGCGTTCTTCTCGACCAGGGACAGGGAACAGATCGTTCTTGCTTCCCTGGCGAAAGTGTGGTACAATTTTTATATACTGGAAAGGGGGTGCTATGGCCAAGCAGGTAGACAAGACCAAAGAGTACGTCAATATCTTACGCCGGGCGGACATTTTCTACGATCTGACCGAGTCCCAGTTGGAGATGGTCGCGAACATCTGCTCAGAGATCAATCCCAAACCTGGAGAGATCATCTTTGAGGAAAACAGCGCCAGCGACGAGTTGTACGTCGTCGCCAAGGGGGAGGTGGGTATCCTGGTAAGTCCTGCTCTCGTTCAGGCTACTCCTACAGGAGAGACATCTCGTCCGCTGAATATTGTCACCCTCGGACGTGGGCAAACGTTTGGTGAAATCGCATTGGTAGATCAAGGGGTGAGATCGGCAGCCGCTCACTGTGCTTCCAGAAAGACTCAACTCCTTGTCATCCCTCGCGACGAACTGATCAGGTTGTGCGATGATCATCCCGAGTTGGGCTATCGTCTGATGCACAACATTGCCGCGGACCTGGCCTTCAAGATCCGCGGCACAGATATGATGGTGCGCGAACAACTGCTTTGGGGCCCGCGACCGTAATCAGCGGTGAGGAACAGCCATTTTTCGCACAAAGCTTGCGTCGTAGGCTAACATTCTCAATTTACCTCGGCACAAGCCCCCTACATCGGGAAGATGTCAAGCCTATAAAGTTGTACCTTCATCCACCTTCACTTTCGACTTCGAGAAAAACATGATAGATTCTCCAAGAAACCAGTTAGGAGAAAGGAGAATCTATCATGCGCAAACAATTATACCGCAAATTAACAATTGAGCTACAGAGACGGTTGGGAGCGTTACACATTTGGGACGAACTCCTGTAAGGTTTGGGGCGGCCATCCGAGCAACTGTCCGCGTACAACTTGGGCAATGGGTAACTTGTGGATGTCATAGCCAGCCAGTTCTAGCGGGCACTTGCCGCGGATGTCCAAGGCTCGTCCTTCCACCGGGCGGTTGTCTTTGGCGAAAGGAGTGAAACGATAGGTCAACTCGAACAGGTGCAGATACTTGCGCGCCGTCTTGATGCCATCGAAACCGCACATATTCTGGTAGTGCTGGTCAAAACGGCGATTGACTAATTCCACGGTGTTGTTGGTTAGTGGGATGAGGGGGTTTTCCACCGCGTTGACTAGTTTGGCGTAGCGGCGTTCCAGAAAGTCAAAGATGCGTTGAGCATCGGGCGTCTGAGCCACGTACTCCTCTTTCAGGGCCATCACTTCCCGATACCGTTTGTTGACCGTCTTCTTGCTCTTGGCTTTGAAGACCTGGTAGATGTGCTGTTTGAGGGTCACGGCCTCCGGATGAGTCTCGGCGTATCTTCTCAATAAACCGGGGGCTTGTTCGTAGTAGGCGCTTCAGCGCCCCTAAAAGCGCACTGAAGTGCGCACTACGAACAGATTCACGCCAAGTTATTGAGAAGATACGTCTCGGCGTACTGGTTGCCATAGATGTCCTTGACCAATTGCTGCGCCCGCTGCAGAGCGTGGAACACACACTCGTGATGCACAGCTCCCGGAAACACGGTGCGGATGGGTTTTTCATAGTCCTGGTTCATATCGGTGAGAATGACCCGTGGGCGGTACCCCTTGGCTTTGAGCGCCTGCAAGAAGGAGCGGGCTTCTTGCTTGCCGTTGTAGGGGTAGAT
>DAOTUB010000308.1:0-25543 GCA_034437455.1 Anaerolineae bacterium
CCCCTTCGCGTGGCCGGTTCGATCACCGATATCACCCAACGCAAGCAGATGGAAGAAGCGCTGCAAAATACCTATGACGAAATGGAAAGGCAAGTCGAGGAACGAACCGCCGAGTTGGAGCGAGAGATCGCCGAGCGCGAGCGTGCGCAGGCAGAGGGCCAGCGTGCGCAGGAGGAGAGCCAGCGTTTGCAGCAAGAAGTCATCGAGGCGCAAAAGCGAGCCATCCAGGAACTCTCCACACCCATCATCCCCGTGATGGACGCGCCCGGCGGGGCGGGCGGCATCATCGTCATGCCCTTGATCGGCAGCATCGACACGCTGCGCGCCAGGGACATTATGCGCACGCTCCTGGCGGGGATTCGCGAGCATCGGGCCAAGGTCGTGATCCTGGACATCACCGGCGTGGCTATCGTAGATAGCGGCGTGGCGAACCACCTGCACAAGACGATCCAGGCGGCGCGGCTCAAGGGGGCCCACACCATCGTCACCGGCATCTCCGACGCGGTGGCGGAAACCATCGTGGATCTGGGAATTGACTGGAGCGAGGTCGAGACACTGACGAACTTGCGGACCGGGTTGGTCGTCGCACTGAACAGTCTGGGCATCAAGCTGACCCAGATAAGGAAAAGTAGAGTATGAGCGAGAACGAGAAAACAAAGGAACAACTCGCAGAGGAACTGGCCCAGGCACGCCGCCGCATTGCCGAACTGGAAGCGCCAGAAACCGGGCGCGAGCAGACGGAACAGAGCGAGCGCCTCATCGTCCAGTTATCCGCCTGGCACGAGATAAGCACCGCCATTGCCTCTTGTCTGACGCCGGAAGATATTTTCGACACAGTGGTGCAAAACTTGTCGGACACCTTTGACTATCGCCTGATCGGTATCTATATACTCGAGGGGGATGTGCTGGAGTTGAAAGCCTCTGCTGGCTACGGCTCGCTCCCGGAACCGAGCACGGCCCGTGTGCCTCTGGAGAGAGGCGTCATCGGGCGCACGGCTCGAACAGGACAGCCTCAATTGATCACCGATGTGGAGCAAGATCCCGATTTCTTCACCGATGTATCAGGGGTCACATCCGAGGTCTGCGTGCCGCTCGTGAAAGAAGATACGATCCTGGGTGTGCTGAACGTGGAAAGCGATAACGTTGATAAGCCCCTGGACGCGCTGGATTTGCAACTCTTTACATTGCTCAGCAATCACATCGTGGCCGCGCTCGAAAACGCGCGGCTGTACGAAGCGGCTCGACGAGAATTGGCCGAGCGTAAACGGGCAGAGGAGGAGGTACAGCGGCGGGCATCTCAGGCCGCGCTGATCTATGAGGTGGGGCAGCGCGTGAGCGGTGAATTGGAACTGGACGAGTTGTTATCCGCCATCGTGACCGCCATCTGTGACGCCTTTGATTACTATAACGTAGGGTTGTTTTTGCTCGACGAGGGGGCTGGCTATCTGACCTTGCGGGCGCTCGCGGGCACGTATGCCGACGATCCCATCGCTAAGGACCTTCGAATAGACGTTGAGGAAGGACTGGTGGGACACGCGGCCAAGACGGGCAAGACCCAGGTCAGCAACGATACCAGCGCGGACCCTCATTACGTGAGCAAGGCGGATGAGGAGACCAGGTCAGAACTCGCTGTGCCGATCCAGAGCGGGCAGACCGTCATCGGCGTACTCGATATCCAGAGCGATCAATGCGATGCCTTCGACGAGGCTGATGTCGCCATGATGGAAACGCTCTGCGTCCAGATGGCCACAGCCATCGAAAATGCCCGTCTGTTCGAGGAGGCCCGCAATCGCGCCCGGCGGATGGCGGTCATCAACCGCATCGCCGGCGCTGCCAGTGCCACGCTCCACCTGGACGACCTGATGGAGCGGGTGTATCAGGAGATCGCCTCCACCTTTCAGCCCGATGCGTTCTTCATCGCTCTCTACGATGAAGCAGCACAAGAAGTGGATGTTCGTTTCCAGGTGGACGAAGGGGTGCGGGGAACCCCTCAGCGATTTCCGTTAGGGGTTGGGTTGACCTCCATCGTCATCACTGAGAAAAGGCCGCTGATCATTCAAGACGAACAGGAGCGGGATCGGCTGTTGTCGTCGGGGCAGTTATTTGGGACGATGAAGCCTCCCGTGTCGTGGCTGGGTGTGCCGATGCTGGTCGGCGAGCAGGTGATCGGCATCGTCAACGTGCAGGCGTACCGGCCCCACGCCTGGAGTGAGGAGGACAAACAACTGCTCTTTACCATCGCCGATCAGGTGGCCGTGGCCCTGGAAAACGCCCGTCTTTTCCAGGAGCGCGAGCGGCGCGTCGCCGAAATGGAGATCATCAACCAAGTCGGCCAGGCCGTCACCTCTGTGCTCGACCCGGACGCGGTGCTTCACCAGATCGTGGACATGATCAAGTCCCGTTTCGATCATTACTATGTCTACCTCGTGTTGACAGAAGGCGATGAATTGGTCCCCAAGTGCGGGAGTGTCGTTGGTGATTCTGACGTTCGGCTTGATGGACTTGAGCGCCTCAGGCTTGATCTGACAGAGGACATCGGCCTGGTCACTGAGGCCGCGCGGACCGGGCAGCCGGTGTTGGTGCACGACACGCTCGACGATCCACGCTATTTTGTCGTGGAGGCGCTGCCGGACACCCGCAGCGAATTGGATGTCCCCATCAGGGCCAAAGGCCGCGTCATCGGGGTGCTGGGGGTGCAAAGCGACCGGCCGTATGCGTACACCCAGGCGGATGTGGAACTCGTCCAGTCTCTGGCCAGCCAGGCTGGTATCGCTATCGAAAACGCCCGCCTGTTTGAAGAGGCTCGCGTCCGCGCCGAGGAGTTGGCCGTGTTGAACGAACTGGGCCAGGCGCTCACAGCCCGCCTGAGCGTCGAGGAGGTGATGGAAGAGGCCTACCGGCAGGCCGGTCGCCTGGTGGACACCACCAACTTTTTCATCGGCCTCTACGACCCAGAAAAAGACGAGATCAACTTTGCCTTTCAAGCCACCGAGTCGGAGATCGACCGGGAGAAGCTCGTCACCCTGCCCGCAGATCGGGGAGTCAGCGGGCACCTCATCCGCAGTCGCACGAGCGTGCTCATCCGGGGAAATTTACAAGAGTGGCAGGAGGAGACGGGAGTACAGATGGTGGGAGAACCCGCGCTCTCCTGGCTGGGAGTGCCGCTGATGATCGGCGACCGGATGCTGGGGGTGATGGCCGTTCAGAGTTACACCAACCCCCATCTCTATGATGAACACGCGCGAGAGCTGATGATCGCCATCGCCAACCAGACGGCCATCGCCCTGCAAAATGCTCAAATGGTGGAAAGTCTGGAACAGATGGTGGAAGAGCGCACGGCAGACCTGCGCCAGAGCCTGAAGGAACGTGAACGTTTACAGCAAGAGGTCATCGAGGCGCAGAAGCGGGCCATCCAGGAACTTTCCACGCCCATCATCCCCATCACCGATCACATCATCGTCATGCCCTTGATCGGCAGCATCGACACGCTGCGCGCCAAGGACGTCATGCGCGCACTGTTGGCGGGAATCCGCGAGCACCAGGCCAAGGTGGTGATCCTGGATGTCACGGGTGTGCCCATCGTAGATAGCGGCGTGGCGAATCACTTGAACAAGACGATCCAGGCGGCGCGGCTCAAGGGAGCACACACGATCGTCACCGGTATCTCTGACGCGGTGGCGGAAACCATCGTGGATCTGGGAATTGATTGGAGCGGGATCGAGACGCTATCCGATCTACGGACCGGGCTGGTCGTCGCACTCAACAGCCTGGGAGTCAAACTAATACGATAGAGCCCCAAAGTCTGCTCGATTTGGGAATCTCGGAAGGAATATTGACCATGGAAGTATCCGCAATTCAAAAACTTGAGAATCTACTTTTGGTATCCGTCCCACGCGATCTGATGGACGATGAGGTCTTGTTATTGCGCCGCGAGGTGGTGAAAAGAGTCCGTCAACATCATTCGCGCTGGGTGCTGCTGGACTTTTCTCGGGTGGACATTTGCGACAGTTTCTTTGGGCGCTTTATCCAGAGTATGGCGCAGATGGCGGGGTTGATGGGAGCAGACGTGATCGTCGCCGGCTTGCAGGACGCGGTGGTCGAAACACTGGTGGAGCTGGGAATGACGTTGCCCAACATCCACGCCGTGCTCGATCTGGACGACGCCCTGGCGCTGAGCAGAGCGGTCCAGCAAGAGTATGACGATTTTGTCGCTGACGAATCCGCAGACGAGTCGACCAGCGAATCCGCAGATTTGGATGCGTTTTATTCGCCGGACATGGATTTGATGGAGGTGTAACATGACATCAACAAACTTACCTCCTGATCAAAAGTCGGTCCTGCGCGAGAGCAACGGCGAGGCCGCTACCAGCACGACGGACGAGCGATTCGAGCCGGCGCGTTTGCCCATCCACAACATCATGGACGTGGTGTACGCACGTCGGCGCGGATTAGAGATGGCCCTGGCGCTGGGTTTTCCGCAGCCAGAAGCTACCAAAATTGCTGTAGTCATCTCAGAGCTGGGACGGAATATCATACTCTACACAAAGGGTGGCATCATTACCCTGATCGCGTACATGACGGATAGGAAAGGCATCAAAGTCATCGCCCAGGATCAGGGACCGGGCATCAAGGACCTGGATTTGGTTATGGAGGGCGGCCACTCGACCTCCAAAGGATTGGGGTTGGGGGTGTCGGGGTCCAAACGGTTGATGGACGAGTTTGAGGTGAACACGATCATCGGCGGGGGGACAAAGATTACAGCAGCCAAGTGGTTGCGTTAGAGTTTCGGAGAGAAATGGTAGGTTTTGATAAAACAGCAACAGAAATCCGCATATCTATCAAGCAGGATACGGACGTCGTGATCGCGTGTCAAAAAGGACGCGCATTGGCGACGGAATTGGGCTTTTCAAACCAGGATCAGGTCGTCATCGTCATCGCGATTTCAGAGATCGCGCGCAATATCTTTGACCACGCGCGAGAGGGCGAAATCACACTCGGCTCGGCGCAACAGAATGGCCGGTGCGGCATCGTCGTCATCGCCCGTGATGAGGGGCCTGGCATCTCTGACATCAAACGCGCGCTACAAGACGGCTACTCGACGGGAAAGGGATTGGGGCTGGGCCTATCGGGGGCCAAGCGGTTGATGGACGAATTCGAGATCGTTTCCAACATCGGAAAAGGTACGATGATCGTGATGAAGAAATGGAGCAGGGAATATGATTAGCAATGTCTATGAGGTTGCATCGCCGATCGTGTGGGGCGTCGCCGGACAGTCATTGGGCGGACAGGGTGAATCGGGCGACCAATATCTGGTCGAGACCTTCCCGAATGGCGCGCTGGTGACGGTCGTGGATGGGCTGGGACACGGCCCCCGGGCGGCTGCCGTCGCCAAAACCGCCGTCGCCGCGTTGAAGGGCCACGCTCACGAGCCTGTCGCTGCGCTGCTCCGGCGCTGTCACAAGGAATTGGTGGGAACACGTGGGGTAGTGATGAGCCTGGCATCCTTCAACGTGCTCGCGGGGGCGATGACGTGGCTGGGCGTGGGCAACGTGACAGGCCTGCTTCTGCGAGCCAACGCAGGGGTAGAGCGTGCACGCGAATCTCTGTTGCTGCGCGGCGGCGTGGTGGGGTACCGATTGCCATCGCTGCGCCCCGCCGTTGTCCCCGTCACGCGAGGCGACACGCTGATCTTTGCCACCGATGGCCTCCGCAGTAGCTTTGCCCAGGGGCTGATTAACGGTGAAGCGGAGGGGTTGACGTTAAGCGATCCTCCCCAACGGATCGCCGATCATATCTTTGCCGAACATGGTCGAGGGACAGATGATGCGTTGGTGTTGGTCGCTCAATACGTGGAGAGCAGTCCGGTAGAGCAGGATTCCGTAGAGATGACTTTTTGATCTGGTCGAACACCAGGTATTGCACTGCACACTACAAAACAAAAAGGATGTGTTTCAAACGGGTTGAGTAGTCGCGCTTTCCATAGCGCGCGGTATGGAAACCGCGACTACCTCCAACCGAAATCAAATACATCTAAACAAAAAGGTGGAAACAGACATGAGCGATACAGATAAAACCAAAGATCAACTTGCAGAAGAGTTGGCCGAGGCACAGGCTCGCATTGCCGGACACAAACAGGTGGAAGAGGCGCTGTGGGAGAGCGAAAAGCGTTTCCGCGCCATCGCAGAGACGGCCAGCGACGCGATCATTATTCTCGATAACAACGAAAATATATTTTACTGGAATCGGGCGGCGCAGGACATCTTTGGCTACATGGCCGGCGAGACGCGGGGCACGTTACTCTCCTCGATCATGCCCGAGCAATTCTGCCAGGTTTTTCGAGAGGAGATGAAGCGGGCCATTACGATAGGGGAGTCGGATTTTATTGGAACGCCGATCGAGACAGTTGGGGTCAGAAAGGACGGCAGCGAGTTTCCCCTGGAGCTTTCCCTGGCGACCTGGAGCTCGAAGGATCAGGCGCTCTTTACGGCGATCGCTCGCGACATCACCAAGCGCAGGCGGGCAGAAGATGCGTTGCGACAGCGGAATATCCAGTTGGAATCGCTGCGGCGGGTGGGGTTGGAGCTTGCCGCTCAGTTGAACCTGGACAACCTGCTCCATTTCATCGTCTCGCAAGCCGTCGAGCTGTTGGAGGCAGCTTCAGGAGGTCTCTACCTCTACCGGCCAGAACGGGATCTGCTGGAGTGGTGTGTCGCGGTCGGCCAGGGCGTTGCGCCTATTGGGACCACTCTCCAGCGTGGTGAAGGGCTTTCGGGAAAAGTGTGGGAGAGCGGCGAGCCGCAGTTTGTTGATAACTATCAAGAATGGGGAGAACGAGTCTCCGCCTGGAAAGAATATCCCGCCGCCGCTGTCGTGGGCGCGCCCGTCCGTTGGGGCGAAGAGTTCCTGGGAGTGCTGAACGTCCGGGCGGACGCTCCGCGCACGTTTTCCCCGTCCGATGCCGAATTATTGAGCTTGTTCACCGGCCAGGCGGCTGTCGCCATCCGCAACGCCCGCCTGTACGAAGAAGCTCAACGGCGCGCCGAGCGACTGGCGCTGGTCAACCGCATCGCCAAGGCCGCCGGCGCCACGCTTCACCTGGAAGAACTGGCCAAGACGGTGTACGAGGAGATCGCCCCTGTCTTTCAGGCTGATGCTTTCTTTGTTGCTCTTTACGATGAATCGGCCGACGAGCTCGAGTTCCCCATCTGGGTGGACGAAGGAGCCGAGGCGCTCCCCAAGTGGGCACCCTTGGGTAACGGGTTTACCTCCCTTGTTGTTAGCAGGAAGAAACCGTTGTTCGTTCGGAACTTTGAACAGGAACAGGAGCATCTGCCGCCCCAGTTGCTCGTCGGAGCGATGAAACCCACCCTGTCCTGGCTGGGAGCGCCGATGCTGATCGGCGAGAGGGTCATTGGCGTGGTCAGCGTGCAGGCGTATCGTCCTTATGCCTGGGATAAGGAGGACGAACAGCTACTCTTCACGATCACCGACCAGATCGCCGTGGCTATCGAGAACGCGCGGTTATACGAGGCGGTTCAGCAAGAACTGGCCGAGCGCAAGCGGGCCGAAGAAGCGTTGCAAGAGGCTTACGAGAACGTAGAGCAGTTGGTCGAGGAACGAACCGCCGAGTTGAAACAGGAAATGGCCGAGCGCAAGCGGCTGGAGGTAGAGCAGGAACGGTTGAAGCAAGAGATCATCCAGGCGCAGAGGCGGGCACTCTTATAGTTTTGAAAATATCATCCCCGTCTCGTTCAAGAATCACCGAAAAGGATAGCAGATATGAACCATACAGATAAAACCAAAGAACAACTCATCGCAGAACTGGAAAAAGCGCATGCACGCATTGCTGAATTGGAAGCCGCCGAGAGCAAACAGCGGCAAGTCGAGGAGGCGCTGCGTCAGAGCGAGGAACGCTACCGTGCCGTGGCGGAATCCGAGGTCACGGGCATCGGCATCGTGGACCCGGACGAGACGCTGAGCTTTGTCAATCCCGCCCTGGCCAGGATGCTGGATTATACCCAGGACGAGCTGGTAGGCCAAAGCCTCGCTCAGTTGACGGCACCGGAGGAGTTGGCCGGCTATCAGGAGCAGGCGCGCCAGAGGAAAAATGACTTGCACGGCTACTATGAGACGGTACTGCGTCGCAAAGGCGGGGGTCTGGTAAACGTGCTCATCTCGGCCTCGCCCCTCACGGCGAGCGATGGCGGTTTTCAGGGCACCCTGGCCGTGGTGATCAACATCACCGAGCACAAGCAGGCCGAGGAAGCGCTGTGGGAAAGCGAGAAACGCTTCCGCGCCATCACAGAGACGGCCAGCGACGCCATCATCATCCTCGACAGCAACGAGAACATATTCTACTGGAATCGAGCGGCGCAGGACATCTTTGGCTACATGGCTGGCGAAACACGCGGCACCTTGCTCTCCTCGATCATGCCCGAACAGTTCTGTAACGTGTTTCGAGAGGAGATGGAGCGGGCGATTGCGACGGGGGAATCAGACTTTATCGGACAGCCGGTCGAAACGGTTGGCGTCAAGAAGGACGGCAGCGAGTTCCCCCTGGAGCTTTCTCTGGCGATCTGGAGCACAAAGGAGCAGAATTTTTTCACCGCCATCGCCCGCGACATCACAGCCCGCAAGCAAGCCGAGGAAGCGTTGCAAAGGGCCTATGAGGACGTGGAGAGACAAGTGGAGGAACGGACCGCCGAGCTGGAGCGAGAGATGGCCGAGCGCATGCGGCTGGAGGAAGAAAAGGAACGACTGAAGCGCGAGATCATCGAAGCGCAAAGACGCGCGCTTCTCTAAGTCCAACACGCCCGCGAGGTAGAGGGGTCAGTATGAACGCAAGCAATTCAAACACTCACGAGGGACGCACGTTCGATTGGGAAAGCGCGCGTATGCGCATCGCCATGACCAACGCGATCCTGGCAGGGCTGGACGAACCCGCCCCTGAGGTGCTGGAACAGATCTGGTCGCGGCGCGCGGCGCTCTTGGCCCAGGTGCCTACCGAAGAAGACGAGGGCGAACAGATTAGATTGGTCTTGATCCAACTGGGACGGGAGATGTACGGCCTCGATGCCAGGTATGTCTTTGAAATTCGCCCCGCCAAGCAGATCACGCCCGTGCCGCGCGTGCCGGACTGGGTGGCCGGTGTGATCAACCTGCGGGGACGCATCCTTTCGGTGCTCGATCTGCGGCGCTTTTTTGGACTGGCGCCGGCAGAAGCCAGCGAGGAGGATGAAATGTCACCCGGCCCAGAACTGGTGATCGTCAAAACGCCGACCATGGAAATCGCACTCTTGACCGACGACGTGCTGGCCGTAGAGTCGCTGCTAGCGAACCGGGTGCAAGACGTCACCGACATCGTCCGGGGGATCCGCCCAGAGTACGTGCGTGGTGTGGTCGAGCGCCAGGATGGAACCGATTTGTTGGTTGTGTTGGATCTGGTGACTTTGCTGGCCGATGAAAAATTGATCATTCACGAAGAGATCGTTTAACTAGTTCTCGGTACAAAACTATCCGGGAGGCCCGGCTTCAGCCGGAAAAACCCCGCTGAAGCGGGACGTCCGCCGCGTTTTGTACCGAGAACTAACTAGAGGTAAGCATGTCTAGAGAAATAACAGTAGCAACGATAGAACCCACAGAAGAACAACGGATTGAAGAGCAGGCCCGTGCTCACCGGGTGGATTTTGCCTTGCGTATTTCCAGATACGTAGTCGGAGCCGCCGCCATCTTTATGGTCTCGGAGGTGATTGGATGGCTGTTTTTCCGACAATATACTCAGTTGCTGGTAAGCGCTGCTGCTATCCTGCTGCCTGTGGTGGGAGGAGGGCTGTACCCTGTTTTACACCGCCAAGGTCGAACGAGAATCGGCAGCTATCTCTTTATCACTTCGCTCTTGCTTGCGGCTGCAGTGGATCTTGTCATGATACCTGAGGCGAGATTATCCTTAGCTATCTCCTTCGTCGTCATTATCATCCTGGGTTATCTGATTATGGACGATAAAGACGGTCTCTGGTTTACGGGGATTACCACCTTTGTTTTCGCTGCCGACCTCATATTGGCCGATGTCTTGATTTTCCATTGGTCTACTCCGCTGACGTCCACCGCTGCGTTGGTCTTTAATGTACTCACCAGTATAGGTACGCTGGTTACCTCTGCCATGATCGTTCGCTACGTTCTGGCAGGGCAGGAAAAGGAATTTCGTCAAACGCAGCGGGCCAACCTGGAGATCGAAAAGCGCATGGCCGTCGAGCAGGAACAACGCGAGCGTTTGCAACAGGCCAACCTGGAGATCGAAAAGCGCGCCGCCGCCGAGCAGGAGCAACGGGAAAGCTTGCAAAATGTACTCGCTCAGCTTGGCGAAACGTCCGGCAGATTGAGCGCCGCCGCCGCCGAGATCCTGGCCGCCGCCACTCAGCAGGCCACCGGGGCGAACGAGCAATCGGCCGCCATCTCCCAGACCACCACAACCGTGGACGAGGTCAAGGTCATCTCGGAGCAGGCGATCCGGCGCGCCCAGGAGGTGGTGGACGCCTCGCAGCGCACCGTCCAGGTCTCTCGCACCGGCGAGGAGGCCGTGCAGGAAACCATCGGCAGCATGGCCCAGATCAAGGCGCGGGTCGAGGGGATCGCCGAAAACATCCTGGCCCTCTCCGCCCAGACGCAGCAGATCGGCGAGATCATCGCCACGGTCAACGACATCGCCGCGCAGTCGAACATGCTGGCGCTGAACGCCAGCGTGGAGGCGGCGCGGGCAGGCGAGCACGGCAAGGGGTTTGCGGTGGTAGCGGCGGAGGTGCGCAACCTGGCGGAGCAATCGAAGCAGGCGACGGCCCAGGTGCGGGCGATCCTTCAGGACGTTCAGGATGGGATCAACGCCACGGTGATGGCGACGGAAGAGGGCACCAAGGTCGTGGATGAGGGTCTGGAGCTGGCGGGGCAGACGGGGGTAGTCATCGAGCGTCTGGCCAACACGATCAATGAAGCGGCGCAGGCGGCGACGCAGATGCGGGCGGGAGGGCAGCAGCAGGCGACCGGCGTGGAGCAGATTGCGCTGGCGATGCAGAACATCAACCAGGCGACGACGCAGAGCCTGGCCAGCACTCGCCAGGCAGAGAAGGCAGCGCAAGACCTGAACAATCTGGCTCACAGTCTGACCGTGCTGGCCGAGCAATACCAACTTGTAGGAAATCAAAGGAGGTGACCATGTTGATTAAGCTGAAACAGCTTCTCGCTGTACCGATCTTTGAGGATAACGAAAACAAGACGCGCGTCGCTGGCTTGCTCAGCATCGTGTTGCAAACTATTCTTGTAGTTACGGTGGTGGGATCCTTGCTCATGATGGTACTTGAACCCGCAGAGTTTGTCTTTGACCTGATCTTTGGCTGTATACTGGTTGCGGCGATCTTGGGTTTACAATATCTGATCCACCGGGGTTATGTGCAGGAGAGCAGCATCCTGCTGTCGAGTGTGCTGTGGTTAAGTATCACTCTCTTGGCTTACATCAATGGCAGTATTCGAGATCCGATTCTCACAGGTTACTTTCTCGTCATTACTATCGCCAGTCTGCTTTTGGGAAATCTCGCTGCGATTGTTTTCGGTTTGCTCAGCATACTGGCTACTCTGGGGATGTTTTATTTTGGAGCCGGCGACCTCTCGACGGCCTCCCCTGTAGCCTCGAACGATTTTCATAGTTTGGTCGTGTTGCTCATCACTTTGAGTCTGATGGTGCTGCTTCTCCGTTTCGCTGTGCGCAGCATTGCCGAAGGTTTTGACCGCGCCCGGCGTAATGAACGCTCCTTGATAGATAGTAACCGCGAGCTGGAAGTTCGCGCTCGCGGGCTAGAACGCTTGACCACGCGGTTGAGGGCCGCCGGCACGGTGACCAGCGCAGCCATCTCGGCGCGCGACCCCGATGCACTTATCTCTCAGATGACACACTTGCTCAGCGAACTATTTGATTTTTATCACGTGGCGATTTTTCTGCTGGATGAAGACGGCAAATACGCGGTGCTTCGGGCGGCCAACGACGAAGTCGGCCAGCAGATGTTGGAAAAAGGACACAAGCTCAAGGTAGGACAACAGGGCATCGTAGGTTACGTCACCGGCACTGGCCAGGCGCGTATCGCTCTGGATGTAGGCGCCGACGCCGTGCATTTCGAGAACCCGCTGCTGCCAGAGACTCGCTCGGAGATGGCCCTGCCGCTCAAGATGGGCGAGCGAGTCATCGGCGCTCTCGACGTACAGAGCCAGCAGGAGGCCGCCTTCGACGAAGACGACGTGGCCGTGTTCCGCATGCTGGCCGATCAGTTGGCCGTCGCCATCGAGAATACCCACCTACTCAGCACAACCCGGCAGACCACGCACGACCTGAGCGCCGCCGCCGCCGAAATCCTGGCCGCCACCACCCAGCAGGCCACAGGGGCGAACGAGCAATCGGCGGCCATCTCGCAGACCACCACCACCGTGGACGAGGTCAAGGTCATCTCGGAACAGGCCGTTCAGCGCGCCCAGGAGGTCGTGGATGCCTCACAACGCACTGTCCAGGTCTCTCGCTCCGGCACCGAAGCCGTCCAAGAGACGATTGGCAGCATGGCGCAGATCAAGGCGCGGGTCGAGGGGATCGCCGAAAACATCCTGGCCCTCTCCGCCCAGACGCAGCAGATCGGCGAGATCATCGCTACGGTCAACGACATCGCGGCGCAGTCGAACATATTGGCGCTGAACGCCTCGGTAGAGGCGGCGCGGGCAGGGGAGCACGGCAAGGGGTTCGCGGTGGTGGCGGCGGAGGTGCGCAACCTGGCGGAGCAATCGAAGCAAGCGACGGCGCAGGTGCGGGCGATCCTTTCCGACATCCAGAACGGGATCAACGCCACGGTGATGGCGACGGAGGAGGGAACGAAGGTCGTCGACCAGGGATTGGAGCTGGCGGGGCAGACCGGGGCCGTCATCGAACAACTAGGGGGCACAATCAATGAGGCGGCGCAGGCGGCGACGCAGATGCGGGCCGGCGGACAGCAGCAAGCGACCGGTGTGGAGCAGATCGCGCTGGCGATGCAGAACATCAACCAGGCCACGACGCAGAGCCTGACCAGCATCCGTCAGGCCGAGAAAGCGGCGCAGGATTTGAACGACCTGGCCCTCAGCCTGACCGAGGTTATAGAACAGTATCAGTTGGATTAAAAGGAGCTTGCAATGCACGAGGAAAACAAAAACACGCTTGCTTGGATTCGGCAGTTACTTTCGGCGCCGGTCTTTGAGGATGAGGAAAAGACACGGGTTGCAAGCTTGCTACATATCATCTTGCTCACTCTCTGGGTGGTTGCGTCAATGCTCACTCTACTTACCGGCCTAGTCGGCATCGCCGATCCGCACAGCCTAGCAAGCGGCGCTGCGACAGCCATACTAGCTTTGGTGATTTGGTTTGTCATGCGGCGTGGCTACGTTCAACTGGCCAGCGTGCTAGTTTCACTTGTGCTCTTGGTCAATATCACTATCGCAGTCTATTTTAGCGGTACCATTCGCGCTCCCATCACCAGTGTCTATATTGTGTGCGTGATTGTTGCTGGTCTGCTTATTGGCAATCGTGCTGTGCTTGTCTTTACCCTTCTCAGCCTGCTAGCTCTGTTCGGATTGCTGCAGGCTGAGCTCGCTGGTTTGTTTCCTCCCCTCGTTCAAGAGGGAGTTGGCATCACACAATGGTTCACCTACACCGCGATCTTTGGCATGACGGCCGTGCTCTTGGGACTAGCTAATCGCAGCGTCGCCGATGCACTTGAGCGCGCCCGGCGCAACGAGTGTGGTCTGATCGAGAGCAATCGAGAGTTGAAAGACATTCGTGCGTCGCTGGAGCAGCGCAATACGCATTTGCAAACCATTGTTCAGCGATACGACGATTATATGGCAAGGGTAGGGAAGGGCGACCTTTCTGGCCGTTTGATGGTTGATGAAACTGAGGCTGAAACAGACACCCAATTGATCGCGCTGGGACATCGCTTGAACAATACGGTGGCCAACCTACAGAGCATGATCACCCAAATCCGCGAGGCAGCTAACAATCTAAGTACCGCCGCCGCCGAGATCAACGCCGCCACCACCCAGCAAGCCACGGGAGCGAACGAACAATCGGCGGCTATCTCGCAGACCACCACCACCGTGGACGAGGTTAAGGTAATCTCAGAGCAGGCCGTGCAGCGCGCCCAGGAAGTCGTGGACGCCTCACAGCGAACCGTCCAGGTCTCCCGCTCTGGCGAGGAAGCCGTGCAGGAAACCCTCGCCAGCATGACGCAGATCAAGGCGCGGGTCGAGGGGATCGCCGAAAACATCCTGGCCCTCTCCGCCCAGACCCAGCAGATCGGCGAGATCATCGCCACGGTGAACGACATCGCGGCACAGTCAAACATGCTGGCGCTGAATGCCTCGGTGGAGGCAGCGCGGGCGGGAGAGCACGGAAAGGGATTTGCGGTGGTGGCGGCGGAGGTGCGCAACCTGGCGGAACAATCGAAGCAGGCGACGATGCAGGTGCGGGAGATCCTTTCGGACATTCAGAACGGGATCAACGCCACGGTGATGGCGACGGAGGAGGGAACAAAGGTCGTTGACCAGGGGTTGGAGTTGGCGGGGCAAACGGGGGTAGTCATCGAGCAACTGGTAGGCACGATCAACGAGGCGGCACAGGCGGCGACCCAAATGAGGGCTGGCGGGCAGCAGCAGGCGACCGGCGTGGAGCAGATCGCGCTGGCGATGCAGAACATCAACCAGGCCACGACCCAGAGCCTGGCCAGCACCCGCCAGGCCGAGAAGGCGGCGCAGGATTTGAACGACCTGGCCCTCCGCCTCGCTCAGATCGTGGAACAATATCAACTAGAAAGCGCATGAAATAAGAAGGATAAAGAGACTATGTTAACTCAAATTCAAACCTTGCTCGCAGCGCCAACTTTCGAGGACAGAGACAAGACACGCACAGCTCGTCTGCTCAACGTCATCTTGCTGATCTTGTTGCTGGCTACAGTGATCATGGTCATAGCTATACTGTTGATGAGTGGCCTTCCCACCACCTTTGAAGATATGTTCACTCCGCTGAGCGGTGTGATCATGGCCGTGATCATCGGAGGGCTGCTGGCGCTCACCCGTCGTGGTCGTTTGAAGTTGACCAGTACCCTGTTGTTGTCATTGCTGTGGATGGTTTTGACGATTTGGATATTCCTTCTCGGTGGCGGCGTGAGCGACAACACCACTCCCCTTATCTACGTATTGACCATTGTCCTGGCCGGCTTGCTTTTGGACAAGTCTGCCGCTATGGCCTTTACTTTTCTGAGCCTGCTGGCGGTACTTGTAGCATTCTACGCCGAGATCGAAGGCATCCTGGTCGTTCCCAGCACACCCGCCACGTATTACGATCTGGTCTTTGTGCTTCTCCCCATGGGCCTGATAGGACTGTTGTTGAGCTACGCCGTGCACAATATGAACCAAGCGCTCAGACGCGCTCACTCGAACGAACGTGAGCTTGCCGAGAACTATGAAGAACTACAAGCTGCCCGTGCGTCGCTGGAACAGCGCAACCAGTACTTGTGGACTATGGTTCAAGAGTACGTCGAGTACATGAAAGAGGTAGAACAGGGTAACCTGGTCTCTCGTCTGGTACTCGATGGTAATGGACATGAAACCGACGACCCGCTCATCGTTCTGGGTCACAACCTGAACGAGACTATCGCCAGCCTGCATCACATGATCCTCCAGATCCACGATGCGGCCAACAACCTGAGCACCGCCGCCAACGAAATCCTGGCCGCTACAACGCAGCAGGCAACGGGGGCGAACGAGCAGTCGGCGGCCATCTCCCAGACCACGACCACCGTTGACGAGGTCAAGGTCATCTCGGAGCAGGCGATCCAGCGCGCCCAGGAGGTCGTGGACGCCTCGCAACGTACCGTCCAGGTCTCTCGTACCGGTGCGGAGGCCGTGCAAGAGACCGTCGGCAGCATGGCGCAGATCAAGGCGCGGGTCGAGGGGATCGCCGAAAATATCCTGGCCCTCTCGGCGCAGACGCAGCAGATCGGCGAGATCATCGCCACGGTCAACGACATCGCGGCGCAGTCGAACATGCTGGCGCTGAACGCCAGCGTCGAGGCCGCGCGGGCGGGGGAGCACGGCAAGGGCTTTGGGGTGGTCGCAGCGGAGGTTCGCAACCTGGCCGAACAATCGCGACAGGCCACGTTGCAGGTAAAGACCATCCTTTCGGACATCCAGAACGGGATCAACGCCACGGTGATGGCGACGGAGGAAGGAACGAAAGTGGTTGACCAGGGGTTGGGATTGGCGGGCCAGACCGGGGAGGCCATCGAGCAACTGGCGGGTGTGATCAACGAGGCAGCGCAGGCGGCGATGCAGATGCGGGCCGGTGGGCAGCAGCAAGCGACCGGCGTGGAGCAGATCGCGCTGGCGATGCAGAACATCAACCAGGCCACGACCCAGAGCCTGGCGAGCACCCGCCAGACGGAAAAAGCAGCCCGAGACTTGAACGATCTGGCCCGCAGCCTGACCGACACGGTGAAGCAATATCAGTTGTAAGTGATTAGTAGTTAGTGACTGGCAGCCGGTGATTCGCTGTCAGCGACTGACAACTAACAAGGAGAACAAAGTATGTCCCTCAGTGCCAAGGTTCGCGAACAACTACTCAGCAGTTTTCGCGCCGAACTGAACGAGCATATTCAGACGGTAACCGACGGGTTACTGGCGCTGGAACAACAAAGCGTTACCGGCGAGCAGCGCCAATCCACCCTGGAAGACATCTTTCGCGCTGCCCACAGCCTCAAGGGAGCCGCCCGCGCGATGGGCGTCACCGCCGTTGAACAACTGGCCCACGCCCTCGAAGGGGTGCTGGACGGCATACGGCGCGATGCCATCACCCTGAGCGTGGAACTCTTTAACGCTTGTTATCGAGCCCTCGACGCGGTTCAGGCTGTTCAAGCGGCCTACGAAGCCGGCGAGATCACGCCCCCAACCCAGGCCTTGCAGGCGTTGACCGATCTGGAATCGTTCCGCTCTCAAGTTAGTGAGGAGACCAAAGAGAGCGTTGAGCCGCCCCCCGCCGTTGAACCCCCATCAACGTCCGTGGGCGTCCCCGTGTCGGAGCAGGACACGGCTCCTCGGACTCTTGGTGCGGACGAAACCATCCGCATCGGCGTGAATAAACTGGATGTGCTGATGGCTCAACTGAGCGAATTGCTCGTCACCAAGATCCGCATCGAACAGCGACTGGATCAAATACGTCAGTTCCAGGAATTCACAACCATGTGGCAGAAAGAGTGGCTGGCTGCCCGCAAGGCCTACAGCCAGTTGCTTCGCCGTGAAGTCGGCGGCAATGGCGCCGGTGGATTGGAAAAGGATCTGGCGCGCATATTGGATTACGTCGGCGTCAGTCAGGAGCGCCTGTACGAGATGAACACGCAGGTCAACGAGCTGGCCCGGGAGTATGCCAACGACACGATGCACATGTCACTTGTGATCGACGAGCTGGAAGAGGACGTCAAGCGCATTCGCATGCTCACCCTCAACACGATCACCGGTCCCTTTGGGCGTATGGTGCGCGATCTGGCCCGCGGAGCGGGCAAAGAGGCGATGCTGCGCATCGTTGGCGGCGACACCGAGTTGGACAAACGGGTGTTGGAACAGATCAAGGATCCGCTGATCCACATGTTGCGCAATGCCGTGGATCACGGCATCGAACGGCCCGAACAACGCGAGGCGCAGGGCAAGCCGCGCAGCGGCGTCATCACCCTCGCGGCCGAGCCGCATCGCGTGGGCAAAGACGTGGTAATTTCCGTCTCTGACGACGGTGCCGGGCTGAACCTGGATGCTATCCGTCAGGCCATCTTGCGACGGGGCGACGTCGGGGACCACTCAATGAGTGAGGCGGAATTGATGGAGGTCATCTTTACCCCCGGCGTCTCTACCAATCCCATCATCACCGACATTTCGGGGCGCGGAGTAGGGTTGGACGTGGTGCGGCGCAACGTGGAGGCGCTGCAAGGCCGCATCGACGTGGATTGGACGCCCGGCGGCGGGGCGACTTTTGCGATGACGTTGCCGCTGGCGCTGACCAGTTCGCACGGATTGTTGGTGCGCGCCTCTGAGCAACTACTCGCCATCCCGCTCAACGCCATCGAGCACATCATGTTCGTCGACCCCCAGGAGATTACGCCCCTGGAAGGATACGATGCCATACGCTACAACGGGCAGCCCCTCACCCTGGTACGACTCGGCGACGTGTTGGAGTTGCCGCAAGCGGAGGTTTCCCACGACGACGCGCGCATCCTGGCCGTCATCCTGGCAGCCGCAGAGCGGCGCATGGCTTTCGCCGTGGACGAGTTGGTCGGCGAGCAAGAGGTTGTGATCAAGGGATTGGGAAAGCAACTGACGCGCGTGGGCGGCATTGCCGGCGCCACCGTGATGGGCAGCGGAGAAGTGGTGCTGGTGCTCAACGTGGCCGATTTGATCCGACTGGGTCTGATGGGCAAACGTCGCTCTGTCCTCGACGCACTGGCCGAGGCGGCCCCGTCCCAGTCCGTGCGCGCCCAGCGGCGTATCTTGATCGTAGATGACTCGATCACCACCCGCACGCTGGAAAAGAACATCCTGGAGGCGGCCGGGTATACCGTTCAGTTGGCGACCGATGGTCAGGAGGCCTTGAATGCCATCGCCGCCAGCGGCGCGCCCGATCTGATCGTCTCGGACGTCATGATGCCGCGGGTGGATGGATTTGGCCTCACCCGGCGGCTTAAAGACGAGCCGTCCACGGCTCACGTGCCCGTGATCCTCGTCACGTCGCTGGATTCGGCCGAGGACAAAGCGCGGGGTATCGAAGTCGGCGCCGACGCCTATATCACCAAGAGTCGTTTTGACCAGAGCAATCTTTTGGAGACCATTGAGCAGTTGATTTGATGTGCAAAACAATCTATGACAGGAGTTGTGCAATGGCGGTGAATTACAAGACCGTGCTAATTGTAGAGGACAGCCCGGCTCAAGCGCTGGTGCTTCAACAAGTGCTGGAGCAAGAGGGATTACAGGTGCTCTGGGCGCCCGATGGACGCATCGGAGTGGCGATGGCGCAGCAGCAGATGCCGGACGCGATCGTGCTCGACATCGAGATGCCCGAAATGAACGGCTTTGAGGTGTGCCGGCGCTTGAAGCAAAACACCCGCACATCCAGCATCCCGATCGTGATGCTCACCATCCGCAGCGACCCCGCTGCCCTGATGCAGGGGATCGATCTGGGAGCCATTGACTTTATTCCCAAGGATGCTTTTTCTGAGAGTGTACTCATAGAGACATTGCGACAACTGCGTATCCTTGACGATCCACAGACTGTAGAGAATGATCGCGCCGGAGACTAGGCGGATGGGAAAAATCCGCCGTGATCGATTTTTCGGAGTCAGTACAAGTTGCCGGCGACAATTTTGACTTTTGTAGTAGAGATGGTTGTTGGCGCATCCAAAGGTGGAAATAATGATAATGAGCAAAAGCCAAACCATAACAATTAAGAATTCGTTCGACATTATCCTCGCACGAATGCGAGTGCGCCAGTGGGCGCGGACCACGGGCCTTGGGATACAAGATCAAGCGTGCATCGCTTTGGCCACCTCTTCGTTGGCTCACGCATTGAAATTGGGAGAAGCGAGTGAGGGCTGCATCGACATTTACTGCTCGGATGAAGGGGAACGAGCGGGCGTGCGAGTAGTTTGTACGTTGGCAAATCACGCGAAAACTGATTTCGTGTCGGAGGCGTTCTCGGACACACGCTGGATGGTCGATGACCTGATTATCGAAACGCTGCCGTCCAATGAGCTAGAGATCACTCTGATCAAATGGGCGACATAGGTCAGGGGGAAATGATGTCCAAAACCACAGAAACATCCGCTGTAGATGCTAGAACCGTTCTGGTCATTGAGGATAGCCCGACGCAGGCGTTACATCTGCAAGCATTGCTGGAGCAGGAAGGGTTGAACGTGGTGCTGGCTGAGGATGGTCGCGTCGGCCTGGAAGTCGCGCAACGGTTGCAGCCCGATCTGATTGTTCTCGACTTGCAGATGCCGGAGATGAATGGTTTCCAGGTATGCCGGCGGCTAAAGGATGAGGATCGAACTTCCTACATCCCGGTGATCATGTTCACCCGCCACGACGACCGCGAAGCTGTCGTATTGGGTTTACAGTTAGGCGCGGTGGATTACATCCCCAAGGATGCTTTTGCCGATGCGGTATTATTGGAAACGCTACGCCAAATGGGATTGATCGCGCCGAGCGCCGCGTAGAGACAGCCATGGAGCAAGCGGCGAGCGACGCGGACGTTCTCTGGTCCGAGTCTTGCCTTGAGGTATCACGATGAAACCTACCATTCGAGTGCTCGTTGTAGATGATTCCCCGACCGTGCGGGAGATACTGGTCAGCATGTTGCAGAGCGAGCCAGGATTTCAGGTTGTGGGACAGGCGCAAGATGGCGAGGAAGCCGTGCGGCTGTCCGCCCGTCTGCGACCCGACGTGATCACGATGGATATCCGTATGCCTCGTATGGATGGCTTACAGGCGACCAGGCAGATCATGAGCACCGCGCCCAGGCCCATCGTCGTGGTGGCGGCTAGCGTCTATGATCAGGACCTGAACATCGCCTTCAACGCGATCGCGGCCGGGGCGTTGACGGTGGTTGAAAAACCAAAGGGGCTTTCCCTCGCCAATTACGAGGCCGTGCGCGATCAACTGGTGACGACCATCCGGCTGATGGCCGAGGTGCCGGTCGTCACGATCTGGCCGGAACGCCGCCCGCCCACCCGAGCGCGCGATCTGGAGGCTGGCGTCGAACTGATCGCCATTGCCGCGTCTACAGGGGGTCCGGGTGTGTTGCGCCAGATTCTCAGCGCCTTGCCGGGCGATCTGTCTATCCCCATCGTGGTGGTGCAACACATCACGCGCGGCTTTGCCCAGGGGTTCGCCAGTTGGCTGGACGATGCAACCGAGTTGAAAGTGTCCGTGGCGACAGACAACGAGCAGGTCGAAGCAGGGCGAGTGTTGCTCGCGCCGGATGACGCGCACATGCACATCAACCCCGGCGGCATGGTCAAGCTCGATCCCTCGCCGCCGGTGAAGGGACTGCGGCCCTCGGCCACGCGATTGTTCCACTCGGTGGCGAAATCCTTTGGGGCTGCCGCCATCGGTGTGGTGTTGACCGGGATGGGCGAGGATGGCGTCGAAGGATTAGAAGAACTCCGGCTGGCGGGCGGGCGCGTGATCGCGCAAAACGAAGAAAGCTGCGTCGTCTTTGGCATGCCCAAAGTGGCGATCGAACAAGGAATCGTAGATCAAGTATTGCAGCCCGACGAAATTGCATCTATGTTGAATCATCTGGATGGATGCCGCAAAGCCGGACAATGAATGGGTAAATCTTAATCATAGTTGGTCGAATAGGATGGTAAAATGATCAAGAAAAGAGAGATGGAACACACAGAGAATCTCAATATGCAAGAGCCGACGCCACTGGACGAGCGCGTGGTCCTGGAATCCATTTCCGACGGCATGATCGTCAGCGACGTCGAGGGACGGGTGGCTTTGTTCAACCGAGCCGCTGTCGGCATGTTGGGAATAGATGTCCACACTGCGCCTGGGCAGCCGGTCCGTGCGCTCCTGGAGCCATTCCCTGCCCGCGGCCCTGTCAGTGTGATCGGCATGCTGGATCGGTTGTACGCCGATCCATACACCGACGAACAGGGCCAAGAGATCACCGAGGCCGTTATCTCTGTCGGCACGCAGGTCATCCGGACACGCCTGTCGCCCGTGTTGACCGAAGTGGGCGAATTCCTGGGGGTCGTGACCATGTTGCGCGACGTCACGCGCGAGGTCGAGGCGGAACGGGCCAGAAGCGAGCTGGTCTTTGACGTCTCCCACGAACTGCGCGCGCCTCTGACGGCGATCCGAGGATACAGCGAGATGCTGTTGCGGCGCACTTCGGGCCGGCTCGACGAGCAGCAGGAGCATTTCCTGCGCATCATCCAGAGAAATTCGGACCGCCTGGTCGCGCTGGTCAACGATCTCTTGGACATCAGCCGTGTCGTCAGCAGTCAACTGGAGCTGGATCTGCACCCGGTTCAACTGGACCTGATCGTCCGCGACGTCGCCGACATGATACAGCCCCAGTGCGACCAGAAAGGGGTGCATCTGGCGGTCGACATCGAGCCTGACATTGGATCGGTGTTGGGAGATATGGACCGGCTCACGCAGGTGGTCGCCAACCTGGCCAGCAACGCATGTCGTCACACGCCAGAAGGCGGGCACATCACGTTCACAGTCTCTTGCTCCGACGATGCAGTGCAGGTAAAAGTCGCCGACACAAGCGCCGGTCTCGCCCCGGAGGACCAGGCCAAGATATTCCAACGGTACTACCGGATGGATATGCCCACGCTCTTTGAGGTCAGAGGCACCGGGCTGGAGTTGCCGATCGCCAAGATGCTGGTCGAGATGCACGGCGGACGGATGTGGATGGAGAGTGAAGTTGGGAAAGGGAGTGTCTTTACCTTCGTTTTACCGTTGCACGCCGAGGCAGTGCAGGAGGAGCCAATCAAGGAGGCCAAACGCTCCAAAGTCGGGCGCACGATACTCGTCGTCGAGGACGACGCCGACACGCTCCAACTCATCGCGCTGCAACTGCGCCAGGAGGGGTTCGACGTACTCACCGCCAGCCGGGGCGAAGAAGCGCTGGAATTGGCCCGTACTCCAGGGATCGCTCTGATCACGTTGGACATCATGTTGCCCGACATCACGGGGATGGATGTGTTGCGCCGACTCAAGGCAGATCGCGAGACGGCGGATATTCCAGTGATCGTCGTTTCTGTGCTACAACCGGGCGCCAGTGTCGAAGGAACGGGCGCCGCCGACCACGTCACCAAACCCTTTGCGCTCGAACGATTGATGGCAAGCATCCGACGTACACTTGCGACTGTGTGGTAAGCGTGTATGACAGCTATGGATGGGCGCAATCGAGCAATTCAGAGAAGTGAGCCGTTTGTTATGATGGAAGGTGTCCTATGATCGCCAAGCATATTTTGATCGTAGAGGATGAGCCCAACTTTGCCCTGGCCCTGAGCAAGACGCTGGAAAACTCGGAACAGAGTTACAGCGCCAGCGTCGTCCATTCGGGGGAGGAGGCGCTTCAGAAGGTGGAGGAGCGGCCTCCGGATCTGGTGTTGATGGACATTCAACTGGCGGGGGAGTTGAATGGCATCGAGACGGCCGCTCAAATCAACACCCAGTTCGACGTTCCCGTGATCTATTTGACGGCTCATTCAGACGGCGGTATGTTGCAGCGAGCCAAGATCGCCGAGCCGTATGGCTACCTCGTCAAGCCCGTCCAAGATCGGGAACTCTACGCCGCCGTCGAGATGGCGCTCTACAAACACGAACTGGACCGAAAGCTGAAAGAGAGCGAAGAACGTTTCCGCGCTCTGGTTCAGGCTTCTGCCGATCTCGTCACCGTCATCGGAGCCGATGGAATCTGCCGCTATGCCAGCCCCTCCTACGAGCGGTTAGTCGGCTATTCGCCGGACGAACTGGTGGACAAAAACTTTCTCGAGTTCGTACATCCGGGCGATTTACAGCAGGTCATCGATGTCTTTACCGAGCTGTTGCTTCTAGGCTCGGGCGCTACGGTCACCGTCGAGTTCCGCTTCTTGCACAAGGACGGCTCGTGGCGTTGGCTCGAGGCCACCAGTCACAACCAACTCGACAACTCAGCCGTCGTGGGCGTCGTGAGCAACGCCCGCGACGTCACCGAGCGCGTCCGAATCGAAGCGATTCGGCGGCAGGCGGAAGAGGCGTTGCAGAAAGCGCACGACGAACTGGAGCAACGAGTAGAGGAGCGAACTGCAGAACTGGCCAAAGCCGTCCAAGAATTGGAAGGCGAGATCGCTGTGCGCAGGTGGACGGAGAAAACGCTGCAACAGCGCAACCGCGAGCTGGCCATGCTCCACCGCGCCGGTCAATTGTTCAGCTCCACCCTCGATTTGGACCAGGTGCTCGTCACCGTTCTGGAAGAGGTGCGCCATTTGTTGGACGTGATGGCGTCGTCGGTCTGGTTGCTCGATCCAGAGACGGATGAACTGGTCTGCCAACAGGCCACCGGCCCCCAAAGCGAGCTGGTGCGCGGCTGGCGGTTGGCGCCGGGAGAGGGATTTGCCGGCCGGGTGGTCCACACCGGACAGAGCTTGATCGTGCCGGACGCGCTGGCTGACGAGCGCCACTTTAAGGAAGTGGATCAAAAGACTGGGCTGGAGCTGCGTTCTATTCTCACCGTCCCGTTGCAGCTCAAGGATAACGTGATCGGCGTGCTCCAGGTAGTGGACACGGAGGTTGGCCGCTTCGACACCGGGGATCTGGAGTTGCTGGAGCCGTTGGCCGCCTCTGCCGCCATCGCTGTCGAGAACGCGCGGCTGTATCGAGCAGCCCAGCAGGAGATCGCCGAGCGCGTCCGAATCGAAACGATTCGGCAGCGGGCGGAGGAGGCGCTGCGCGAGTCGGAGGAACGTTACCGCAGTTTGTTCGAGCGTGTGCCCATCGGACTTTATCGAACCACACCGGACGGCCAAGTCCTCGACGCCAATCCGGCCCTGTTGCAGATGATGGGCTACCCGGATCGGGACGGATACAGAGAAGTCAATATCGTTGACACATATATGTCTCGCAAAGATCGCGAGCAGCTTGTTGATCTGATGGAGCGGGGAGAGGGTAAGGTGCACGGTTTTGAAGTGCAGTTGCACCGCCAGGATGGGACGCCCATCTGGGTGGAGATTGACGCTCAAACGGTTTACGATGCCGATGGTTGTGCGCTCTATTACGAAGGTGATCTGGCGGACATTACCGAGCGCAAGCAAGCGGAGGAGGCGCTGCGGCGTCGCAACGATGAACTGGCCGCCCTCAATGCCGTCGCGTCGGCGTTGAACCAATCGCTCAGCCTGAAAGGCATGTTGAACGCTACGCTGGAGGAGACGTTGGCGATGCTGAACGTAGAAGGAGGGCTGATCTGCCTGTTCGACAAAACCAGTGAGACCTTCAAACTAACCGCCCAGCGTGGGCTTTCGGCGGCCATACAGGAGGAGCTTGGTGAATTTAGCATGGGCGAGGGGTTATGCGGACGAGCAGCGCAAATGGGCCAGATATTGTTCGTACACGAGTTGGCAAGAGACCCCAGGAATATTGCTCCTACATTGGTCAAGGAGGAATGGCACTCTCTGGTCTGTATCCCCTTGAGAGCAAAAGAAAAGACGGTGGGAGTGATGAGTATCGCCAGTCTCCGCGAAAACCGCTTCTCGTCCGAAAGCTTGAGTATATTGACCGCCATCGGCAACCAGGTGGGCGTAGCCATCGAGAACACGCGCTTGGGAGTTGTCCATTTTTAACTTCGCACTTTTCGGATATAATTGCCCTGCAGTGAACGCGTTACCTGGAGGGACAATATGTCTGAAAAGAATGTTCATCAATGCCAATGTCCAATCTGCCGACAGCC
>DAOTUB010000309.1:0-5740 GCA_034437455.1 Anaerolineae bacterium
CCGAGAGCGCGATCCAGTTGAATAGCGCATAGGCCATCAACCCCCGGTCGAGCGCCAGCAGCGGCGGCAGGAACGAGAGCAGCACCGCGCCACATCCCGCGACGTAGAGCAGCGGGGTGTACCGCCCCGCGCGGCGGAACAGGGCGGCGATGGCGACGTGGAGAATGGCGAGCAGTGCCCATCCCAGGCTGTATTGGGCCAGGTCCAGGCCGAGCGTCGCCATCCAGGTCGTCACTGTCGAAAGGGAGAACAGGCTGGCGACGAGCAAAAGGCGCGGTCGCTGCCAGAGCGCCACCGCCAGAACGACGCTCCCGATCAGCACGGCGTGGGAGGCCGTGGCGGCGGACATGTCGCCCAGGCCCCAGATTGCCGCCCACAATATCAGCACGACGGCCCAATTAGCGACGGTACGGCCCTGGGCCTGACGTAACCTTGCGAAGGTTGTGAGTTGCTCTGATGGCAGAGTATCTTTGGCTGAGGAGTGTTGTGGACCTGAAGATTGCTGCCGAACCTTCGCAAGGTTGCGAGCCAGGATCAAATAGATCGGCGTGAGCAGCGCCCAGCCCAGCGCGTGCCACGCAAAGCTGGTTTCAGTTACCTCAAAGCGCAGCGACAGGGTCAGGTAGAGCGCCACGGGAGCGGTGAAGCAAGCCGCCGAGGTTAGTATGCGGCGCGGATACCGGGCAGCGGCGATGACGTAGACAGCGCACGCCAGCCACCAATCGAGCGCCAGCGCCAGGCGGAAAGGATCGCCAAAGAACCATTCGACGACGTAGAAACCAGTATCAAGAAGCAGCACACTGGTGACGGTCAGTAGCGCCAGGTGGCGGAAGGGTCGTTCAAAAATGCGGGCAAGTGATTCTTCGGAGCCGCGCTCCCACCGCTGCGCCAGCAACATCAACAACAGCGCCAGGCCACACAGTGCTGACAACCACCAATCGCCAGGGACGCCGGCCACCTGGAGCACAGCGCAGAGCAAGCTCCCGGCGGCAGCGCCTACCAGGTAGCTAAAGAACTCGGCGCGTACCAACGCCGCCGTGAATGTGTAGACGAGCAGGCAGACGATGGAGGTGAGCAGCCAAACCTCGGCCCAGGCTTCGGGGGGAAAGATGCCGCCGGAAAGGTAGATGGCGTAGAAATCGACCGGCACCAGCAACGAGCCGGTGGCGCTGAGGGCGATGCCGGATTGCCGCAGCTTCATCTTGACGCGCACATACCAGCCCAGGCCGTAGAAAAAGAGCGTAAAGGCGGTGAGGAACGCGACCTGCACCAGCGGGTGGAATTGCTCCCAGTTGAAGGCCACCAAGGTGATGGCAGAGACAAAGAGCAGGAACACGCCGACAAAGAGCAACACGCGCAGAGTGCGCTCGGAGAGCAGCGTGCGCCAGACCCGCTCCCAGGTGATCGGCTCGCGAGGCGGGGCGGCGGGCTTGGGTGTGGGCAGCGGTTCGGGGGCGACGGGGACCGGCTTTTTCTTCGGAGGGCGGCGCAGGCCCAGCCTGATCTCCAACTGCTCCACTCGCTCGTCCAGATCGGCGACGGCGGACTGGTGAGCAGATTCGCTCAGCCAGGCATTCTCTTGATGCAATCGAGCCAATTCGTTGTGTAGGCTCTTCAGCAGGGCGACCTCGTCAGCAGGGCTGTCGAAAGCTGGAACCAATGGAGTGTCAGGCTCGGCCAGGCGAACACGGAATTCTTCGATGCGCTCCCGGCTGCGCGTGGCCAGATCATTGGCAGCGTCGGGTTTGATCCAGCCACGTTCGTTCCAGTGATCGAGGAGATAAAGCAATTGCGGCAGACGTAGTTTCTCCCTGGCAGCGCGACGGGCTTCCTCGGGAGTGAGCGGCGGCAGGCGCAACCCCAACTCGATCTCGAGTTCGCGCCGCCGCCGGAGGTAGCGCTTTTGAAGCCGCTCTTTGGCAGCCGAGGATAGCTCCTGCCACCCGGCCAACTCTCCCAACAAGTATCGAACGTGAGCGAGTTCCTCGATCTGGGAGAGCGAGCCGGTAAAGTCACACTCAGGGCAGGGAGCCGGAGGGAGCAACTCTTCGTAGCCGCAGCGTGGGCACTTCAAGGCGACCTCCGTTCGGTTGGCTCACACGAAACTGGCTCGTACTGGTAGGGCTAGTATACTACGAACAAAGCAAAGATGCGAATCAAAGGGCGACCGCGGCCCAAACAATATTGATCAGCACATGCTCCAAGATGGGCGGATAGAGCGAGTTTGTTTTCTCGTACAGATAGCTGATATAGATCCCATAGCCAAAGGTGGAAACCGCCCACGCGCAGGCCGCCGCCCAGGGAACTTGGGGCCACAGGTAGAAAAAGTGTGTAGCGTGCCGCACGCCAAAAAAGACCGCCGAGACCAACGCTGCCATCCAAAAGCTATACTGCTTGCGCAGCGTGCCGTACACGTACCCGCGATAGAACAGTTCCTCACCGATCGGAGCCCAGATCAGCATAAAGAAGGCGAGAAGCATCTGCGAGGTCTCGAGCGAGATACCCAGATCGGGCACGGTCTTTTGGAGCATCGCTTCCATCGCCGCGTCCACGGACCAAAACGGATCGGGCCCCACCCCGAAACCGTCCAGCGCCCGTGGATACAACCAGCCCCACACGCCCTGATCCCAGATCACATCCAGGACAAAGATGGCGAGGGTGAGCAGCCAGGCGGACGCCATCACCGTGCGGAAGCGCCCAAACCGGCACGTCTTGAGGGCGAGCGGAATGCAAATGGCCAGCACCGCGTAGATGACAAAAAAGGGCGCCCAGGGCGGAAACATGCTCTCTGCCAGCACGCCCAGGGTAAGCAGGACCGACACAACGAGAACGCCGTTTCTCGACAACAACCACGTTTTCAGATCCATAGTCCAAGCTCCTCAAATAAGAACGGTCTACGGTCCCACGAGCCGGAACTGTAGCGACGGCGCGCCAGCCCAACTCAGAATCTCCTCCAGCGTCGGCATCGCCGAGCGGGTCTGAAAACCGTACAGGGCCTCCATCAAGGTGATCGTCGGCTTCAACTCGATCACGTGTGGCTCCCCCTCAATGCCGCCCAGTTCCGCCGCTTTGGCGACGGCGTCGTCCGACGTGCCCACCTCGTCCACCAGGCCCAATTCGAGCGCCTGCCGCCCGGTGTAGACCCTGCCGTCGGCCAGATCGCGCACATCCTCCAGCGGCAGGTCGCGCGCCTCAGCCACGATCTCGACGAATCCCTCATAGACCTCGTCAATGATCGTTTTCCACAACGCTTTCTCCTCCTCCGTCATCTCGCGAAAGAGGCTGCCAATGTCCTTGGATGGACCGGAGGTGATGACCACGGCGTCCACGCCGATCTTTTCCATCAGTTCCTCGGCGTTGAGAAATTGGCTGATGACGCCGATGGAACCGGTCAGCGTGTCTGGGTGGGCAAAGACGTAATCGCCGCCGCAGGAGATATAGTAGCCGCCCGAGGCCGCCATATCGCCCATCCAGATGACGACCGGCTTCTCAAAGTCAAGCAGAGCATGGTAGATCTCATCGGAGGCGACGACGCCACCGCCGGGACTGTTGACGCGCACCACGACGGCTTTGACGGTGGGGAGGGCAGCAGCCCGCTCCAGGAGATCGGCTACGCGGCCGGGAGTGATGCCCGACGTGCTCAGGTAATCCTCAGGCTCGCTGGTGATCGCCCCGTCGAGATAGATCACGGCCACCGCATCGCCCAGTCCAGCCGTCGGCGCCGGTTCCCCGGCCATACGGCCCGCCATACTGAAAGTGACAAGGCCCGTGCCGACACAACTGCACACCGGCAGCGCGAAACCGAGCACAAAGGCCGCGAACACCCACAAGATTGGTCGGTCTTTCATTTCTTCTCCCTCCTCAATATCGATCAAAGTGCAAACTCGGCCACCAGGAACGTGTGGTCTGAGGGACGCTCGGCCAGGCGCGCCTCCACGTCGATCCACGCGCGGGTGGACTGGCGGGCCAGCGGCTCGGTGGCCCAGATATGATCGACGCGCCAGCCAGTCCCCCGCTCCACGGGATTCCGCGCCCGGTAGTCATAGTACGTGTATTGCCCCGGCTCGTCGGGGTGATGCAGCCGGAAAACGTCCACGAAACCCCACGCCCGCACCTCTTCCAGGGCCGCACGAGCCTCAGGGTGGAAGGCGACGTGATTCTCCAACCGCTTGGGAGCGTGCACGTCTATCGGCTCCGGCGCGACGTTAAAATCGCCCATCCACAGAAGCGGCTCGCCGGGCGCGTAATGCCGCTCGAAAAGATCATGCAGCCGCGCCAGCCATTCCAGCTTGTACTGAAAGTGCTCCGAATCGACCGAGCGCCCCTGGGGAATGTAGGTGTTCACCACGGGAATCCCCGCGATCTCTGCCCGGATAAGACGGGGCGCGTCAGATTCATCGTCAAAGCCTCCCATCACCTTTTGTGGCTCCTCCCGGCCCAGGATCGCCACCCCCGCGTGGGACTTTTGCCCGCGAAAGATCACGTGGTAGCCTGCATCCTGGATCGGTTCCACCGGAAAGTCCTTGTCCTGCACCTTGGTCTCTTGCACACAGAGGAGATCGGGTTCCTCTCGATCCAGCCAATCCAGCACCAAGTCCATCCTGGCCCGGATCGAGTTGGCGTTGTAGGTCGCCGCTTTTAGTAATTGACCTGATATCATATCCCTGCTATCCCTCCACCTTGTGAACCCAAGGCAAATCCGCGCTCACAGCTTTGACCAATCGTCGGTCGGCGGTCCAGAACTCGGCTCCCATCATTTTGGCCAGAGCGAGGTAGTGAGCATCGTAAGTGGCCGGAAGGGCGAAGCGGTCGGCCAGCTTCAGCGCCCGCCGGTGCAGGTCGGCATCACCATAAAGCGTGATACCCAACGCCAGCGCAGCCTCCATAGCCTCGGTCGCTTCCTCCGAGAGCAACTCGCTGTGGACAACGTACCGATGCAAAGCATTGCTCACCTCGTAATAGAGAAGCGTGGGGGCCACTATCGTGCGCCGAGCCTCGTGCCACTCTCTCCATAGCGTCACGACGGGAGTGTCGCGCGCCCCGCTCGTCAACATCCGCACAATCGCGCTGGCATCAACACAGATCATCGAGCTGGACATCGCGTTCCTCCCGCATTTGATGGATGATCTGTTCAGGTGGGGTGAGCGACTTTCCCGCCCGTCTGGCTCTGATCCTGGCCCCGATCTGAATAGCCTGCTCCAATGTCTCCCGCCAATCTTCTCGCCGCTGGGCTGTTTTCATTCGCTCGTATGTGTCCACAGAGAGGATGACCACGTGAGGTTCGCCGGCTCGTTCCACAATGATACGTTCCCCCTGCTCCACCGCCCGGCGCGTTATCTCACCAAAACGAACGCGAGCGTCGGTCGCTGTGACTCTTCGTTCCATCAGGCTGACCTCCGTTGATTGATTAACCGATTGATTGATCACATTATATACCCGTTTGCAACAGAGAGCAACCACTGCCGATATCTAACTCATCCGTCGTCCGATTCAGCCTCCCGCAGCGCCCGCCACACTCGCTCCGGCGTGAAGGGAACCTCTCGCACCCACACGCCCGTCGCGTCGTGGATGGCGTCTGCCAGCGCGGGAGCAATGCCGTCCATCGGAATCTCGGCGATGGACTTGGCCCCGAAGGGACCGGTAGGCTCGTCGGTCTGCACAAAGATGACCTCCACCGGAGGCATCTCGTTCGCCTTGTAGACGTGGTAGGGCCCGAAGCGCGGATTGACCAGGCGGCCTT
>DAOTUB010000310.1:0-3903 GCA_034437455.1 Anaerolineae bacterium
GAAAAGTTGGGAGGCGCGAGTTATGCAGCAAAAACTCATCGTATCAGATCCCAATATGATGATGGGCAAGCCAGTCATCATCGGAACGCGGATCACTGTTGAACTGATCCTGGAAAAGCTAGCTGCTGGCGAAACACCCGAACAGATCCTCGATGCCCATCCCCGACTAACGCGCGAGGCGATCCAGGCAGCCCTTTCCTTCGCAGCCTCCGCTCTGCGCGCTGATGTTGTTTACCCTCTCGTCGAGGCACCTACATGAACCTCTTAGCGGACGAGGGAGTAGACCGCCATATTGTAGATCGCCTTCGGCAGAGCGGTCACAATGTATGGTACGTCGCAGAGATGACCAACTATTCATACATATCCAACGCCTGAGCCACCACCTGGGCCAATTGTTCCAGGTCTGGCGGCTTGAACAGCCAGCCCGTCATCCCTTTCGCCCGCAGTTTACCCATTTCCTGCCTGGAAGAATGGCCGGTCAGCATCACCAGCGGCACGGTCAATCCCCTTTCCCTCAAGGCCTGGAGCAACGCAGTGCCGCTCATCTGGGGCATCACCACATCGCTCAGCACCAAGGCGATCTCTCCCTGCCGCTGTTCCAACGTCTCTAGCGCCGCCTGTCCGTTCGACACTTCCAGCACCCGGTAGTTCAATAGCTCCAGGCTCTCGACCAGCGCCATGCGCACGACCGCCTCGTCCTCTACCACCAGGATCATCTCTCCCCGACCCATGGGCAGTGCGGGTAACTCAGCCTGCGAGGGCCTGGACGTTGGTGTTGGTTCCGACCGATGCACTGGTAAGTAAATGGTAAAAGTGGTCCCCTGGCCGACCTGGGTCTCGATGTCAATTCGACCCTCGTGCGCGCCCACAATGCCGTGTACCTGGGACAGCCCCAAGCCGCTGCCCAGGGGCGCGCGGGTGGTGAAAAAGGGCTCAAAGATGTGCGGCAGCACGTCGGGTGGAATGCCCGTCCCGGTATCCGACACTTTCACCTTTATCCACTCCTCGGCGGCCATCTCGGGCAAAAGGGAGGACTGGCCGGGCTTGACCCGTATCTGTTCCAAGCCAATGCACAAATCTCCCCCATGGGGCATCGCATCGCGGGCGTTGAGGGCAAGATTGGTCACCATCTGCTGCATGCGCGTCGGATCGGCGTTGACCGTAAACGGCGGACCACGTCCGTCTGATTGGCAGTCCAGCCTGACCTGTATGCTCTCCGGCAAGGTCCGCGCCAGCCGCATCACGTGTTCCTGCAAGAGCGCAGCCAGGTCGAGAGGCCGTCGTTCCAGTAACGCTCTCCGGCTAAAGTCGAGGATCTGCTGGATCAGTTTGGTCGCGCGCTCGGCTTGCTGATCGATGGTCGCCATCCGCTTGCGGACGACGGCGGGCAATTCCTCCATCCGCGCCGTCATCTGCGCATAGAGGACGACGGTGGCCATGATATTGTTGAAATCGTGGGCGATGCCGGCGGCCAATTGTCCCACGGCGGCCAATCGCTCCTGCTGCTGGATGTGCTGTTGGATCTCGCGCTGCCGGGTCACGTCGCGGATGACCAGCACCCATCCGGCGGGTGCGGCGCCGTTTCCGTTTTCAATGGGTCGAGCGATGATCTGTAGGGGGTCCGTCCATCCGCCTTCAACTCGTGCCACAGCCCTTTTGAGGGTGAGGTCAAGAGTTCCGCCAGCAGGCGCCCGCCCAGACTTGTAAGCGTATCCCCTATTTTGGCATCGGCCAAAACGACCAGCTCTTTTTCTGCGACGGGATTGACCAACTTTATCTGGGCATCGGCGTCGAGCAGAAGCACCCCCACAGGTACGGTGTCCAGAATCTGCTGCATCCGTTGGGCCTGCCCCTGGATCTGCGCCATCAGGCGCTCGCGTTCTCCCTCCGCCTGCTTGCGCTCGGTGATGTCTCTCAGAATGAGCTGCAAACCGATGACCTTGGAACCCTCTTTCATCAAGCCGACGTGGGCCTCGCCCCAACGTTGCGTCCCATCTTTGTGCACCCATATAAACTCGAAAGGCTTGATGGTTTTTCCCCGCATGGCTGCAAAGATGACCTTGATATATTTCGGGATATCCTGAATCCGCAATGTTGGAAATCTGGAGATATGTGTCCCAACGATTTCGTCTCTGGAAAATCCCGTCAGTTCTAGAAAGGCAGCATTGCAAAGTGGTCACCCCTTTCAAGTTGCCCGTCAAGATGCCGTCGGGGGCCAGTTCGACGATGTTTCTATACCGCTCCTCGCTCTCGCGCAGCGCCTGCTCTACCTGCTCACGCTCGACTTTTGCTGCTTCCAGCTCGGTGATCCGTTGGCGCAGTTTGCCCAACTCGTCGATGAGTTGGGTTTTGGTTTTGTCATGGTGCTTCATTGCATGACTCCAGAATCATCAGCACTTCTTGCCGTTCGCTGCCACCAGGGTATCATCGTTCAGTGGATTCGGCGAGCTCACCACAGGTAGATTCGGCGAGCTCACCACAGGTGGATTCGGCGAGCTCACCACAGGCAGTTCCAGATATACAACGTGCGACAGGCGCGCCCTAGCCCACCTCTTGCCGCACGCCGCCTAGCCCTTCAATCGCCCGCATCACGGCCTCGACACCGCCTGGCGGGAGGTCGCCCGCGCTAAAGCGCAGCGCGTCGGGGGGAGCTGGGCGGTCACCCAACACGATGGGCAGCGTCCCGTCGCGGCAGGGGATGGCCAGGTCCACGACGTACGCCCGACCGGCCTCTTCTAACGGGAACTCGCGCTCTGGCAGCAGGCCCATGTCCTTCAGGGTGACAAACAGGCCGTCGGCGCCAGAAGCGTAAAGCTCGTTGACCTCTTGGGCCATTTGAAAACGGTCCCAGGTGGTCTCGATAAAGGTGACCCGCCGCCAGCGCAAGCTGATGATGGGTGGTTCCAGCCGCTCTAACGGCCCGAGCTGCAGCTTGTAGTACAGCGCGTTGGCGCGCGGATGCTCGGGCTGCTCGGGCAACAAGTCTCGCCGGCGCACCAACTCGTGACCACGCAACGACGCGTACCAGTGGATGGCCCAGCGCTCTTCCCCAAAGGCCTTGGTGAAATAAAAGGCCACGTAATCCGACTCGGCCGTCGACGACGGGGCGTGCTTGACCGGAATGCGATACCAGCCCGCATCGCGCACGCGTTCAAAATCGCCCCGGTTGTTCATCACGGCCACCAACACACGGTCCTCGGGATGCATCGTTCCCCCTCCAAAACAAAAGCTGGACGCAGATCAACGCAGATGAACGCTGATCTTTTTGTTTTGATCTGCGTGTATCATGAAAATCTGCGTCCTCACCTGCCCTGGGGACGCAGGTGCCAGGGAATTTACAGATAAAGCGTGGCGCCGTCGCTGGGGATGATGACCGGGCCGTCAAAGGCCCGCATGGCCTCGGCGCGTACCTCGCCCTCGCGCCCAGCATAAGCGGGGCTGAGGTGCACCAGCGCCAGGATCTTACAACCCGCCATGGCTGCGATGCGCCCGGCTTGATAAGCGGTCGAGTGACCGCCATAGGTATCTGGCTTGACCTCGGGCTGCAACGTCTCGCTATAATTGGATTCGTGCACCAACAGGTCACAGCCTTGGGCCAACTCGACCAGACGCTCATTAAAAGCCGTGTCACCCGTATAGACCAGGGAGCGGCCATTGGCAAAGTCCAGCCGCAAAGCCAACGACGAAATGTGCCGGCTGTGCACAGTAGGCAACGTGGAAAACTGGAGCGACGGTCCCAGTTGCGTCTGGGCCGGTCGATCGGCCGGGGTCTCTACCCACTCGACGTGCTCGAGCCGCCCATCGAACTCGGGAAAGACCAAACGCATCAATTCCTGTCCCGCCTGGATCACCTCTCCACTGGCGTGAATGAATAGAGGTTTAGAGACGCCACTAAAGGACCGC
>DAOTUB010000311.1:0-22344 GCA_034437455.1 Anaerolineae bacterium
TCAGGGAGTAGCGCCGGCTGAGTGCCCTGGAGTGTAGCGAAAGGGTGTATCGAAGCCAAGCGGCTCTCGGAAGCCAAATTGCTCTGACAAGACCCGCTTGGTTTCGATACGCTTCTCCGCTGGCGCTGCGAAGCTACTCAACCGGCGCTCCTATGTCAATGGCTGAACGGTTACCATTCTGAATCAATTATATGCCAAGGTACAGGGCAAAAAAATTGGCATTCATCATCACCTATGGTACACTATAGATGGCCCACGAGTTATGTTATCCAGAGGGATAAGACGCGATGTCGAAAGAACCACCGATTCACACCATTGGCCACAGCGATCACACCATACCGGCATTCGTTGACCTGTTGCGCCGCCACAAGATCACTCTCGTCGTGGATGTGCGCAGCCAGCCCTACAGCCGTTGGACGCCGCAATTCAATCGTGAAATCCTGGCCCGCGATCTCGACGACGCTGGCGTCGCCTACCGATTTATGGGCGATGCGCTTGGCGGTCACCCTGACGATCCGGCACTGTATGGCCCCGGACAGGAGCGCCCCGACTATCAGCGTCTTGGGCAGAAGCCCGCTTACCGGGCCGGTATAGACCAATTGCTCGATCTGGCTCGCACCGAACGGGTGGCCGTGATGTGCAGCGAAGGCGACCACCGCCAATGCCACCGCCATTTGCTCATCACACAAACGCTGCTAGAGCGCGGCATCCGCGTGCTCCACATCCAGCCTGATGGCGAGGTAGTCGAGGGAGAGCGAGTGGCCCGGCAACTCTCTTTGTTCGAATAAAGGTCCCAATGCCAACCATCTACACCATCGGCTACAGACAAAAACCGTTGTCCACCTTCATCGGCCAACTACGCGAGGCTGGCGTGGACGCGGTGATTGACGTCCGCCTGCGCAACACCTCGCACCTGGCAGGCTACACCAAGCAAGACACGCTGAATTTTCTTCTGCGCGAGGGCTTTGGCATCGCCTACGAGCATCATCCCGAACTGGCTCCCACCGAAGAGATCCTCGACACCTACCGTGACGACGACGATTGGTCCGCCTACGAGGTCCGCTTCATCCCGCTCTTGGAGGAGCGAGCCGCCGAGAAGGTGGGCCACGAAATTCTGGAGCGTTATCGCGCGCCGTGTCTCCTCTGCGCCGAACCGACGGCAGAACATTGTCACCGCCGCCTGATTGCCGAGTATTGGGCCTCGCATCTGTCGGGATTGACCATCGTGCATCTGTGACCTGTGAGATTCACAATGCCACCACGAGAAGTGCTGATTCTAGCAATGACCAGAATGCTCAGCGGCATTTGCACGGCTGGCTTTACCCGTGAGACCGATCCCATCACCGGCCTGCGCTGGGTGCGCCCGGTGCGCGACTTTGGCACGGTCCTGCCCGGCGATATGACCGACGCCAATGGTCGCCTGGTGCAATGCGGCGACGTGGTCGAACTGAACCTGATCGAGCCGCGCCCCGATCCGCCCCACGTCGAGGATTGGCTCACCGATTTCGTCCACCACCGGCCGCGGCTCCTGCGCCGCCTGGAGGGCGAGAAGCGCGTCAATTTTTTTGCCAAATATCTCGACCGCGCCCCGGAAGACGTGCTCATCCATCACACCCGCTCGCTCTGCCTGGTGCAGCCGGAGCAGGTCTGGGCGCGCTTTTCCCTGGATACGTACTTGGGCAAGTATGAGGCGCGGATGGGCTTTGCGCTGGCTGGGGACGTGAACCATCCCCAGACGATGAGCCGGAGGGGCGTCTCTGTAACCGACCTCAAGTGGCGTGCCCTGGGTCAGATTTGGATGGGCGAGAAAGGCGGCTACCTGACGCTGGATCACGACGATCTCTTCGAACGGCTGGGAGCCGAGGCCCTCTACCTGGCCGTGGGGCTGAGTCGCAACTGGCAAGGGGAATACTGGCCTCTCGTCATCGGTGTGCACGTCGTGCCGGATTACGAGACAGGGGAAATGAACAATGAGCAATGAGCCAATGAACAAATCCTCGTCTGTGCTGGACGAACTGGGTCTGACACCCGTGCAGACTCGTGAGCTTCCCAGCAACGACCGCAGTCGTCTGCTCAATTTTCTCCTGCGCTGGGAGCACATGGAACCACTGCACGCCTGCCTGGACGCCCTCATCCCGGCCAATCCCACGCTCGTCTCGCTGCTCGACCTGCGAGCGAGAGCCTTCCTGGCTCAAGGCCAGCCCGATAAGGCCCTGCCCGTGATGGAGGAACGTTTGCAGCGCAAAACCTCCCTCACCGCCCAGTCGCTTCTGGCTCGCATCCACCTGGCTCGGGGTGATGTGGAAGCCGCCCACCAGATCGCTCGCGTGCTCGTCCAGGAAAGGAACGATAGCGCGATGACTTGGGGACTGATGGGAGAAGTCGCGCTGGCGCAAGGGGGTACCGAGTCTACTCTGGCTGCCTATCGCCGCCTGAACGAACTTCGCCCCCAGAGCCGCGCCTATCTGTTGGGGATGACGGCCTTTTACCAGGCGACTGATGATCTGGTGACCGCCAGCGGTTACGCCGTGCGATTGTTGCGTACCGCCACCGAAGACAGTTCCCTATCTGTCACGTACCTGCGGCGGCTGCGCGAATACTTCCGGGTCAGCGGCGAGGAGACCCGCGTCGCCGATCTGGAATCCGAAATGGAGCGCCGCCACGTCGACGAACTGGCCGAGCTGCAAGCTGCCCTTTCTGTAACCGCTCGCCCCGGTTCTGCACCTGCACCGCGCCCCGTGACGAGGAAGGAGAGAGAACCTCCACCTGCCGAATTTCTGCCTACCTTCGAGCAAGTGCCTGTCTCGGAAGAGGAGCAGACGCGCATCACAGATGGTGTCCGGCGGCTCTTTGGCTTCGAGACCCTGCTGCCGGGCCAGTTGGAGACCATCGCCTGTGTCCTGCGCGGCGAGGATGTGCTGACCATTCTACCCACCGGCGGCGGCAAGTCGCTCTGCTACCAACTCCCGGCGCTGCTCGCCGAACGCGGCACGACGCTGGTCATCTCCCCGCTCATCGCGCTGATGAAAGACCAGGTGGACTCGCTGCCTGCCGGATTGCGCGGTCGGGCGACCGCCATCAACAGCAGCCTGACGGGCGACGAGCTGCGCCAGCGGATGGATCGGGCCACCGATGGGGCCTATCGATTGATCTATGCCGCCCCGGAGCGTCTGCGCCAGCCGCCATTCCTGCACGCGCTGCGACGCGCGGGCATCGCCCGGCTGGTGATTGACGAAGCGCATTGTGTCAGCGTGTGGGGCCACGATTTTCGGCCCGACTATCTCACCATCGGGCGGGCGCGGCAGGCGTTGGGCGATCCGTCGTTGTTGGCAATGACCGCGACAGCGCCGCCCCGCGTGCAACGAGACATCATCCACCACCTGGGCGATCTGCGCGTCATCGCCGGAGACGTGACCCGCCCCAACCTGCAACTGGAGGTCTTTTACGCCCGCAACATCGACGATAAACTGCGCCGCCTGCTGGCCTTTTGTCAGGCCGAACCCGGCAGCGGCATCGTCTACGCCGGCACTCGCGCCCGCTGCGAGAGATTGGCCGCGCTGCTGCGCGCTCGCGGCGTCGACGCCCGTCACTATCACGCCGGTTGTTCTCGCGCCAACCGAGCCGAGGTGCAGGACGAGTTTATGGATGGCCGCATCCGCATCGTCGTGGCGACCATCGCCTTTGGCCTGGGCATTGACAAGCCAGACATCCGCTTCATTGTTCACTTTGTTCCGTCCAACTCGCTGGAGGCGTATTACCAGGAGGCGGGCCGGGCCGGGCGCGACAGCCTCCCTGCTCGCTGTCTGCTGATGTACGCCCCGGCGGATCGGGCCACGCTGACCCGCCACGCCCGCCGAGACCTGCTGCCGGTCGAGTTTTTGCGCGCCGTCTACGCTGCCGTCCAGCGGCGACTGGGAGACAGTTCCTCCGGGCGGGTTGCAGCCGCCGATCTGGAACGCGATCTGCAGGCCGACGACACACGCGTGCGCGTCGCGCTGAGCTTGCTGGAGGAGACCAAGCTCTTGCGACGCGGTCCCGACGTACCCCGCGCTGCTCTCATCTGCCTGACGGTCAGCGACACATCCGCCGCGCCACCCGAACTGGCGGTCTTTTGCCAGGTCGCCCGCCTGCGAACCGATCAATGGCTGACCCTGGATCTGGTAGAGGTGGCGCAGCAGGCTGAGCTGCCCCTGGCAGAGATCGAGGGGCGGCTGCTCGAATGGGCCGACGCCGGTTGGCTGAGCTACCGCCCGTCCGGACGCGATTTGCTATTGGAATTACTGCCTCCTCCACCGGATGCCGCCGAGCACGTCGCCACGCTGCTGGAGCGGTACGCGACCATCCAGGCTCAGCGCGTGGACGAACTCGCCGCTTACGCCCAGACCGGGCGCTGCCGCCACGGCCATCTCAACGCCTACCTGGGCGGTCGCGCCATCGAGCGTTGCGACAGTTGTGATAATTGCATCGAGAGCCCGCCGCCGCCGGACGCGGGCCTGCCGGATGAACGGGAACAGTTGTTGACCATCCTGCGCTGCGTGGCGAAGGCGCCGTGGAGTTGGGGACGACTCACGCTGGCGCGCATTCTGCGCGGCGACGACAAGGCCCGCTATGGAAAGCAACCTCTGCACGAAAAGGCCCGCAGCCAGGCTGAATTTGGGGCGCTGGCTTTTCGTTCAACGACGCACGTCGAGCGCATGTTGGAGCGTCTGGAGCACGGTGGGTTCTTGCAGGCGCGCCAGCTTGAGCACGGCGGCGTCGTGCTCGACCTCACACCGCAGGGCAAAGAGACGTTGCAAAATCCAGCCGCGTTAGATAGCATGGTCGAGCCGGTGAAAAAGCCGCCGTCGCCGCGCAAGCCATCTCAAAAAGACGAGATGGAGCTGGATGCCGGGTGCCGACGTGGGTCGCCCCACGACGGCGTGGACGAGGCGCTGTTTCAGACATTGCGCGCGTGGCGGTTGGAGCAGGCCCGCGTGCAAAAAGTGCCTCCTTACGTCGTTTTTCACAACAGTCATTTGCAGGCCATCGCCGCGCGTCGGCCCGTCACGCTGGGAGCTTTGGCAGATTTGAAAGGCGTTGGTCCGCAAAGGCTGGAGAAATACGGTGCTGCGGTGATCAAACTGGTGCGGGACCACGTAGCCGAGAAACCGGGGTAAGCATGCCTCATCATCGGGCTTTCCGCAGACATTGGATTTGTGCAGCATCATTTGAAGCGGGTGCATTTCATTTCGGTTGAAGGTAGTCGCGGTTTCCGTCGCAACAAGTTACGCACGCGCGCTATGGAAAGCGCGGCTACTCAACTCACTTGAAATACACCCATTTGAAACATTCGGCCATCTAACGCGGTCTAATCCGTAGAGGCAGGGAATGAAGAGCAACGCAACGTTAGTAGCGCAAGCGCAGCGAGGGAACGAGGCCGCCTTTGAGCAATTGGTGCTCAGGCATCAGCGATACGTTTTCAACGTGGCCTATCGGGTGCTGAGCGACTATGATGAGGCGGAGGACATCACGCAGGAGGCGTTTGTGCGCGCCTGGCGGGGACTCTCCAGCTTTCGAGGCGAGGCCAAGTTCACCACCTGGCTCTATCGCATCGTCCATAATCTGTGCCTGAACCGACTGCCAAAGCTGCGAAGGAACCTGCAACAGGTCGAGCCACTGGAAGAAGCGTTGAGCCACCCTGCCCCTTTTCTACCAGATCTTTTTGAGACGCGAGAACGGGTGGCGTTCTTGCACCACCAACTGGATCGACTGCCGGAAAAGTATCGACTGGTGCTGACGTTGCGCTATCTTCAGGACCTCTCTTACTCCGAGATCGCCGATGTGTTGGAATTGTCGATGGGAACAGTCAAGACACACATACATCGAGGCCGCCGGTTGTTGAGGAAGGAGTTGCGGCAGTGGGAGAAGCAAACCGCCAGGGATGACAGTGGCGTCGAGTCTCGACAGAACGCTCCACACCCTGAAGGGAGAGTGAGCTATGCATTGTTTTGACGTGCAACTGGAATTGGAAGCTTACGTGGATGGAGATCTGGAGCCAGAACGGGCCGCGCTGCTGGAGCGGCATCTGGCCCATTGTAGCGATTGTCGGGCCGAACTGGCTCGCTTGCAGACGGTGGTGGAGGCGTTAGAGACGTGGCCTCTCGTGATCGAGCCGGCCCGGCTCACGAACCGCATCATGGCCCGGGTGAGTTCGCGCTCTGGGGCGAGCGCCGTTGCAGCACCAACCTGGCCCCGTTTTCGGCTCCGCTGGAGCGATCTGGCGATCAGCCTGGCGGGAGGGGGACTGGTCTTTGCTGCTGCGCTGGCCTGGCTTCGTCTGAGCACGACCGGCGCGGTCCGGCTACAACGCAGGCAGATGGCGCTACGGCTGGAGATGCTGCGGCTGGAAGCGCAGTTGATGATGCAACGTCTGGCCCGGATCGACGACGTGACGTGGGGACTGATACTCGTGGGGGGAGCGCTCGCGGCTGTGTTGGCCGTCGTCGTGTGGAGCCAGATCGCGCTCTATTTTTCGAACGGACGACCTCGCACCATCATGCCTACTCCAGCACGATCGCAGCAGGTGAAGAGCGTCGCTCTCCCCCTCACAGAGCTGAAATGAACCCTCGCCGTGATTGGCGAGGGTTTTTGGTTTGGCAAGCGGGCCAGCTCACTCACCGATTTCCAAGTAGGTCCGAATATGTACCAACGGTATTGTGAGAATATGCAAGGTGTGATAAGATTATAGCAGTGGAAAGGTCTTTCGCAGCGAGAGCTACTGCTGATCATTCGTCCTTGAGAGAGGCAAGAGTGCTACGTAAAGTCGTTCAAAACCTCAAGTATGTGTTTATACCTGGATTGTTGACCATGGTCGTGCTGTTGACAGCGGCCTGTGGCGACCGGGCGATTCCTGTCCAATCCCCAAGCATGGTTAGCCAAGAAGCCACGCCAACCGCGCATCCCCAAACCGACAATGGCCCGCGCCCTCAATACATCCAGGATGACACGGTTAAATTTGAGCGCATCTCGGTCGAACAGGGGCTTTCTCAAAGTTCGGTCCGTTCCATCTTCCAGGATAGTAAAGGGTTCTTGTGGTTCGGCACGAACGATGGATTGAACAAATATGATGGATACGACTTTACAGTATATCGGCACAATCCAGAGGATCCCCATAGTCTGTGCAACAATACGATCTTGGCGCTTTACGAAGATCATTCAGGTATGCTCTGGATTGGCACCGAAGATGGACTCGATAAATTCGATCGGGATACAGAACAATTCACCCATTATCGAAATATTCCAGATGATCTGGGGAGCCTGAGCGGCAGTCAAATCCGGGCCATTTATGAAGATCGGTCGGGAGTGCTCTGGGTTGGCACGTGGGGTGGAGGGCTTAACCGATTTGATCGAGAAAGCGAGCGGTTCACCCATTATCAGTACAGTCTTTATGATGACGACAGTTTGGGTAGCGATGTGGTCGAGGTGATTTACCAAGATCGGTCGGGAGTGCTATGGGTTGGCACTCGGGGCGGTGGACTGGATAGATTTGATCGGGAAAGGCAACAGTTTGTCCACTATGTACACGACCCGGACGATCCCTATAGCCTGAGTCACAACACGGTCGTGGCGATTTACGAAGACCAGGCAGGGGTGCTTTGGATTGGAACCGACGGCGGTGGATTGGATGGGTTCTACCGTTCCTCAGAGCAGTTTTTTCATTATCCTCACAACCCCACCGATCCCCACAGTCTGAGTTATCCGATCGTCACATCAATTTCTGAAGACCAATCGGGAGAGCTTTGGGTCGGCACCTGGGGCGGTGGGCTTGATAGATTTGATCGAGAAAAGAAACAATTTGTCCATTATCCGAGCAATCCGGATGATCCGTATAGCTTGGGTAGCAACGTCATAGAATCGATGTATAAGGATCGGTCTGGGGTGCTCTGGGTTGGAACGTATGGCGGTGGGCTGAGTAAACTCGATCCAGAAACGGAGAAATTTACTCACTACCGGACCGTGCCCCGAGATCCTAATAGCTTGAGCGACGATATGGTTTGGTCTCTTCTCAAAGACGAGGCCGGTATGCTCTGGATTGGAACGGCGAGTGGTGGGCTTAACAAGCTTGATCGAGCAACAGGGCAATTTACCTTTTATCGAAATGATCCCAACGATCCCCATAGTCTGAGTGACAATATGGTCTCCGCCCTGCACCAAGACCGAACAGGGACGCTCTGGGTTGGGACGGGGGGTAAGGGGCTCGATAGGTTTGATCGAGAAAATGAGCAGTTCATCCACTATCCGCACGATCCCGATGATGCCTGTAGCTTGAGCGATAACACGGTCATAGCCATATACGAGGATCACTCTGGCGTGCTTTGGATTGGAACGTATGGCGGCGGACTTGATAGATATGACCGCTCTACAGATTGTTTTATCCACTATCCGCACGATCCTCGAGATCCGCATAGCTTGAGCCACAATACGGTCTGGTCAATCTACCAAGATCGCGCTGGAGTGCTCTGGGTTGGCACCCGAGGGGGCGGGCTAAATAGATTTGAGCGCGAGACGGAGCAATTCACCTCCTACCAGAACGACCCTGATATTCCCAACAGCTTGAGTGACGATTTGGTCTATGCGATTCACGAGGACCAATCGGGAATGTTGTGGATCGGGACAGGGGGAGGAGGGCTCAATAGATTCGATCGGGAAACGGAGCAATTTACCCATTACAGATACAAAGAGAAAAATGGGCTGCCGAATGATGTGATTTATGGAATATTGGAAGATGAGAAGGGGTTCCTCTGGCTCAGTACAAACAACGGATTGTCAAAGTTCGATCCGCGAACGGAAACGTTCAAGAATTACGACGCGAGCGATGGTCTTCAGAGCAACGAGTTTAACGGCGGTGCATATTACCAAAGTAGCGATGGGGAGATGTTCTTTGGGGGCGTCAATGGCTTCAACGCATTTTACCCGGATCAAATAGAGGACAATCCCTACGTACCGCCAGTGGTGCTGACCTCTTTGACGCAAGGTGGTCAAGACGTAGACGTGGGCAAAGCTGCTGAAAACGTAACAGAAGCGACGTTTCACTGGCCGAATAATTTTTTCGAGTTTGAATTTGCCGCTCTGAGCTATAGTCAACCAGGCGAGAATCAGTATGCCTATATGCTGGAAGGGCTGGAGGATTGGGTTTACGTAGGAACGAGACGATTTGGAAGATACACCAATCTCCCTGGTGGAACGTACACGCTGAAGATCAAAGGCTCAAACAATGACAGAGTCTGGAATGAAAAAGGCGCTTCAGTGACCCTCACCATTGTGCCGCCGTTCTGGGGGACGTGGTGGTTCAGAGCGGTCGTGGCCCTGATAGTGGTGGGAGGCGTGATCGGCGGTTATCGATTGCGCGTCAGGAGCATTGAGACGCGCAGCCGCGAGCTTGAAAATCAGGTGAGGGAACGGACAGCCGAGCTTTTGCGAACCAATGAACTGTTGAAGCAAGAGATTCTCGAGCGCGAGCGGGCGGAAGAGGCACTGGCGCAACAGGCCGCCGAGGTCGCCGTGGCCGCCGAGCGCAGCCGGCTGGCCCGTGACCTGCACGACGCCGTCACCCAGACACTCTTTTCGGCCAGCCTCATTGCCGAGGCGCTGCCCAATGTCTGGGCAAACGACCGGGATGAGGGAGAGCAACTCCTGGCCGAAATCCGGCGGTTGAGCCGCGGGGCATTGGCCGAGATGCGCACCCTGTTGTTGGAACTGCGACCGGCGGCCCTGGTCGAGACGAGTCTGGGCGAACTATTGCATCAACTCGCCGAGGCCGTCACCGGGCGGACGGGCGTGCCTGTCACGGTAGCGGTGGAGGGTCAGTGCGAGCTATCTTCCGACGTTCACGTGGCCCTGTATCGCATCGCCCAGGAGGCATTGAACAACGTGGTCAAACATGCTTGCGCCGAGCACGTGGCCGTCAGTCTGTGCTGTGTTCCCCTTCCCGTCTCGCAGAGACGTCGTCTTTTAGCCGAGGGAAGAAAGGGGCGGATGGTAAAGCTGCGGATACGCGACGATGGATGCGGTTTTGACCTGGGAGAGGTTTTACCCGATCACATGGGCCTGGGCATCATGCACGAGCGAGCACAAGCCATCGGTGCTACGTTAGAGATTGAGAGTGAGCCTGGCCTGGGCACACAGGTCGTGGTGATATGGAAGGAGGATGAGAGATGAACACAACAGATCGCATTCGGGTGATGATCGTGGATGACCACGCCATGGTTCGCAAAGGATTGGCCACCTTCTTAAAAGTCACTCAAGATCTGGAACTGGTCGGCGAAGCCAGCAATGGCGAGGAAGCCCTGCGTCTGTGCGAAAAAGCCCGGCCAGATGTGATCCTGATGGACCTGATGATGCCCAAAATGGATGGGACAGAAGCCACTCAGGCCATCCTCAAGCGGTGGCCTCAGGTGCAGATCATCGCTTTGACCAGCTTTCAGGAGAGAGAGCTGGTGCAAAAAGCGCTCCAGGCCGGAGCCATCAGCTACCTGCTGAAGAACGTCTCATTTGACGATCTGATCGAAGCGGTCCGGGCAGCCTATGCCGGACGGTCTACCCTGGCCCCAGAGGCGACCCAGGCGCTGATCCAAGTTGCCAGTCAAGAAACTGGCCCGGGGCACGATTTGACCCCTCGCGAGCGCGAGGTGTTGGTTCTGGTGGTCGAGGGATTGAGTAACCCGGAAATTGCCGAGCGATTGACCATCAGCCGCTCGACGGCCCGAGCTCACGTCAGCAACATCCTATCCAAACTGAACGTGTCCAATCGCGCAGAGGCGATAGCTTTGGCGCTGCGAAGCAAATTGGTCACCTGACCAAGGAAAAGATTGGACACCTGTCCGATGCCAAAATCCCCCAGATGGCCGATGCATCTGGGGGATTTTTGTTGTATGATTAACACGAGGTTGAGCCTCAATCATGGATAGGTAATCATCAGAGACCACTTCTTGTTGATGGAGCAGGGCAGTTTCCACGGCCGCCCTGCTCCTTCACGTTTTTGGCTTGACCAAGAGAATGATTGGACACGTGTCTAGGAAAAAGATTAGACACATATCCAATCGTGAAACTCTCCAGATGGCCGATGTATCTGAAGTGGATCTGTTTTATACTGAATACAACAGGACAGTTAAACCTGAGCTGTGCCTGGTATTAGATTTGTAGATATGAGACGATGTCACTTGAAACATCTGGTGGAGTCTGGATTGAGAAATTGACTACTGGTTGGAAAGGGTATACACAGATGCACGTCTTGGTCGCTGATGACCAACCAACAGTCCGGTTTGCGCTGCGTGTGTTACTGGAACGGCAACCGGGTTTGAACGTGGTGGGCGAGGTCGCTAATGCCGAGGATTTGTTGACTCAGGTAGAGGCGATCTGCCCTGAGCTAGTATTGCTCGGCTGGGAGCTGCCAGGCTTGGCGGCAAAAAGCACGATATCCGCCTTGCGCAAAACTTGTCCTCGTCTATTTGTAATCGCTCTCAGTGGCAGGCCAGAGGCGCGTCGAGCCGCTCTGGATGCCGGAGCCGATATCTTTGTCAGTAAGGGTGATCCGCCAGAACGATTACTGGTGGCGATTGAAAATTTTTGGGATGAATCACATCTGAATCCACTCGCCCAAGAGCTCCAACGCAACGAGTTGCGTCAGAATTCCAGTCATCGCAGACTTTGATTTTGCCCAATAATATCTGTCAGTGATTTCTACCAGTATCTATCAAGGCAGCCACGGGCGCATCTAAAACTTGGGGGAGTATCCAGTGAAGAGCCAATCCAGCGCCGGTCGAGTAGGCCCGAAGGGCCATATCGAAACCAAGCGAGTGATCTGTAGAGCCGCTCACTTCACTTCACTTCGACAAGCTCAGTACAAGCGACAGGCTCAGCACTAGGGTTTCGGTACGCGCGAAGCTTTGTTTCGATGAAACTCAACCAGCGCTCACTTCCTCAAGATTTGTATACGCCCGGCAGCGACGCGGAAAGGTAGCCCAAAGGATACAACATGAAAAGGGTCTCGGTTTTGTTGCTAACCTTGGCTCTCTTCGCGAGCGGGACAACGGCCTGTAGTTCTACCCCGGTGGATGAGACAACCATCCAGGCCCTGGGGTACGGGGATTGGGACCTGCGCTGGGCCGTGGCCAGGGAAGTAGCAAGAACTGGGCCGGAAGCTATCTCTCCTCTCGTGCAGGCATTGGAGGAGGAAGAGGACCCTCGCGTGCGCGTGGGCGCGGTCTGGGCGCTGGGGCTGATCGGGCCGGAGGAGCAGGCACTCACCGCGCTCATCAGGGCGCTGGAAGAGGACGAAAACTGGCAGGTGCGCTGGGCTGCCGCCGGGGCGCTAGGCAAGATCGGCCCGGACGAAGGCGTCGTCCCGGCCCTCGGCCAGACTCTGGAGGATGAGAATGGCTCGGTGCGCGAAGCCGCGGTCGAGGCCTTGGTTCGCATTGGACCCCAGGCTGTTCCCACACTCGACCAGATTCTCCTGAAACACGAGGACGCCGACGTGCGCGAGGCCGCTGCCAGAGCGCTGGAACGGATCGGGCCGCGAACGGTTGAATCTATCCCCACGTTCAACCAGGCTCTTTTGCAGGATGAGGACGCCGATGTGCGTGAGGCCGCTGCCAGAGCGCTGGAACGGATCGGGCCGCAAGCGGATGAATCTGTCTCCGCTCTCAGTCAGGCTCTTTTACAGGACGAGGACGCCGACGTGCGCGAGGCTGCCGCCAGGGCGCTGGAGCAGATCGGGTCGGGAGCGCTAGAGGCCATCCCCGCCCTGATCCAGGCTTTGGATGATGATTGCCAACCTATGCGCGAGGTCGCCGCCAGGACGTTGGAGCGGATCGGGCCGGAGGCGGTGGAGGCTGTTCCTGCTCTCATCTGCGCCCTGGAGAATGAAGAGGCAAGAATACACAGGATAGCCATCAACGCGCTGGTGCGCATCGGGGCCAGGGCGGTTCCTTCTCTCAGCCAGGCGTTGCAAAACGGGAGCGACGAGCTGCGCGAGAGAGCCATGGAGGTATTGGGACGGATCGGCCCGCGGGCTGTGGAGGCTGTCCCCGCCCTCATCCACGTGCTGGAGGACGAGGACGCAGAAATGCGTCGGGCCGCTGCCGTGGCTCTGGAGCAGATCGGGCCGGGGGCGGTGGAGGCCGTCCCTGCCCTCATCCACGCCCTGCCAGACGAGAGCGCCGATGTACGCAAGAGCGTCGCCAGAGCTTTGGGGCGGATCGGGCCAGAAGCGGCAGAGGCCATCCCCGCTCTCGGCCAGGCGTTGGGGGATGAGGAGTGGAGCGTGCGTCGCGAGGCCGCCGACGCACTGGGGCAGATCGGCCCGCGGGCGGTGGAGGTCATCCCCGTCATCATCCAGGCCCTGGAGGACGAGAACGTCGATGTGCGCGAGGCCGCCACCGAGGCGCTGGGCGAGATCGGGCCAGGGGCCACGAGCGCCGTCCCCGCTCTCGGTCGGCTGCTGGAGGACGAGGATGAAAGCGTGCGTCAGGCCGCCGCCGAGGCGCTGGGAAAGATCGGACCGCAGGCGGTTTCCCCTCTCAAGCAGGCTCTGCGAGATGAGAGCGCCGATGTGCGCAAAGCCGCCGCCGAGGCGCTGGCTGAGATCGGACCGCAGGCAGTGGAGGCCGTTCCTACCCTCATCCGAATGTTGGAGGATGATAGCGATTCCGTGTGCAAAGCCGCTGCCAGGGCGCTGACGCACATTGGAACAGGCGCGATCGCTGCTCTTGGCCAGGCCTTGCAACACGAGAACCCCGACGTGCGGGCGGCTGCCGTCGAGGCATTGGGGGGAATTGAGCCAAAGACGGCGGAGACCATCCCTATCCTCGTCCAGGCATTGAAAGACGAGGATTACTGGGTGCGCAAAGCGGCCATTGACGCGCTGAGAGAGAGCGGGCCGGAGGTTGTGCCTGCCATCATCCCGGTCTTGCAGAGTGAACGCGCCGACACGCGCGAGGCCGCTGCCAGGGTGTTGGTGCGGATCGGGCCAGAGGCGGCGGAGGCTATCCCCGCTCTCGTCCAGACGTTGGAGGATGAGGATGCAGAGGTGCGCTGGGCCGCTGCCTGGGCGCTGGGAGAGATTGGGCCTTCAGCGGAGACGATTCCTGCTCTCATCCAGGCGTTGAGAGACGAGAGTACAGAAGTACGTCGTGCCATCGCCGGGGCGCTGGGCAAGATGGGGCCGGAGGCCGTTCCATCTCTCATTTCGGCGCTGGAGGATCAAGACCCTCGGGTGCGCCGGGCCGCCGACGACGCGCTGCAAACCATCACCGGTCAGGACCTGGATCAGTATGTCGCCCGCTGGCAGTCCTGGTGGGCGGGGCACGCCGCTGAAGCGTTCGTTGCCACTTTGGAACAGGGTATGGTTCACACGAGCATTGCACCGCACCTGTTCGATGTAGCCTGGGACGATCGCGCCATCTTCCGCGCGGGATTGCTGGACGCGGGACAGGCGGCGCTTGATCGCTTGCCGGACGCATCTGTATACCACATTGATCTGCAAATTCCGGACGATTTCCTTTCGTTGCGAGGCCACGAGCAAGCCTGCTACACCAACCGGGAAAGGAAACCCCTCGACGAGATGTACCTCCGCCTGTTTCCGAACACAGCCGGCGGTGCGATCACTCTGTCCGCGCTCAAGGTGGACGGCCAGGACGTGGAGCCTGTCTATGAATTACGCGATAGCGCCCTCCGCGTGCCGCTTTCGGAGCCCCTGCAACCTGGCGAGCAGGTCGTCATCCAGATGGACTTTGAGGTAGAGGTCCCTCGTGAGATGGGGGGCAACTATGGCGTGTTCGGTTACTTTGACGACGTGCTGGTTCTGGACGAGTTCTACCCGGTCATCCCGGTCTACGACGACGAAAGTTGGAACGTGGAAATTCCTCCTCCCCATGGAGATCTGAGCTGCTTTGACGCCAGCTTTTACCTGGTGCGCGTGACTGCGCCAGAGCATTTGACGATCGTTGCTTCGGGCATCGTCGTTGACCGCGAGTACGATGGGGACAATCAGGTGTTGACCCTGGCCGCCGGTCCCGCACGCGATTTTTATCTCGCCGCCAGCGACCGCTACACGGTGATCAGCGATACAGTGGGTGGGACGACGGTCAACAGTTATGCGTTTCCAGAACGAGCGGCCTGGGCGAGGCTGGCCTTGCAGTTTGCGACAGGCGCGCTACAATGTTTCAGCGAGCGGTTTGGCGTCTATCCGTACACCGAATTTGACGTCGTGAGCACGCCGATGCTGGCAGGCGGTATCGAGTATCCTGGCCTGATAGCCGTCTCGCTGGATTACTACGATGATTCGGGGAAAGAGTTTTACGGGTTGTCGTTTTTCGAGTCCGCCGTAGCGCACGAAACGGCTCATCAGTGGTTCTATAACGTCGTCGGGAACGATCAGGTGGACGAACCCTGGCTCGATGAAGCGGTCGTTCAGTATGCCACCGGCCTCTATTACGTCGACGTTTACGGCGAGGCTGCGGCGGAGGATTATCGCGAGTCGTGGAATTGGCGGTGGAACCGCGTGGGTCGGGCCGATATCCCCATCGGATTGCCCTCGGCGGTCTATGCGGACGATGAGTATAGTCCGATCGTCTATGGGCGCGGGCCATTGTTCATCGCGGCCCTGGCAGAGGAGATGGGGCAGGAAACGTTTGACGAATTTCTGCGTGATTACTACGAATCTCACCAGTGGGGAATCGGCACGGGCGACGCATTCAGGCAACTGGCCAAGCGACATTGTCTGTGCGATTTGACCGAGCTGTTTGAGGAATGGGTTTACGAACAGTGATTATGATGGAAGAATCAGATCCAATGGAGGGGGCAACAATATGTCATTGAAAGAATTGGGAATCGAACACCAACAGTTTGGCGAGACACTCGTCGCTACGACGCGCTTGACGATCCAGAAACGTGCGGAACTGCTGGCGGTGCTGGATCGGTTGGCCCAGGACGTGCCGGGCAAAGTCATCGCCGGATCACCCTTTGCCATCTTTCACTTTGTCAGCAGCGTCAAGGATGGCTCTGACGTCGAGGTGGGCTTTCCTGTGAGCCGGGCGGTAGAGACGGCGCAGGTCAAAACCAGGCTGCTCCCGGCGCTGGAAGTGCTGTCATTGCGCCACACGGGACCGTTGGAAACGCTGCGCGAGAGTTACGCAAAGCTCTACGGGTACACCTCCGCGCACGGCCTCATCTCGGATGAGCTTGGCCGCGAGGTCTACCTGGATCTGCGCGAACCGGAGAATTGTGTGGTCGAGCTGCAATTCGTCGTACACAACTGGAACGCGCTCCTGGCGCGCAACCTGACGCGCGTCGTGGGGATGGACGGCCGGGCGGCGGTGATGGAGGGCAGCGACGCCATCGGCATCGCGACCCCCCTCGACGACCGCTTCCAATGGGTCAAACAGGCGCTGGAACGGATGGATGGCCTGGCCGACGAACATCAAAAGTACGACGTACTCTCAAGCTGCGCCCACGTCTTTCCGGCTGAACAGGTCGCCAAGCTCACGGTCGTCTACGAGGAGGCGCGCGAGCGCACCGGGGATGGCCTGCAAGCTGTAGACGCCGTGCTCGCGTTTATGGACAACGACCTGGGGTGGCCAGAAGGCTCGCGGCGCGAGGGGCGCATCGTCTACGCTGCCAAAAGTCCCCGCGATCCACAGGCCTATGAGAAGGCGCAAAGCGAGGCTGAGAAAAAACAGGCTTATTGTTTCTGTCCCATCGTGCGCAACCATCTGGATCAAGGGATGCCGACCTCGTTCTGCTACTGTGGAGCGGGCTGGTATCGCCGCCAGTGGGAAGGCGCTATCGGCAAACCGGTCACCATCGAGATCGTGAAATCCATTCTCAAAGGCGACGACGCCTGCCAGTTTGCCATTCGCCTGCCCGACGAACTATAGCGGCCCATGCAGACGCTGCCCGGTTCTGGAACACCCTGACGCTTTCCTCCACTGCCCATAGGATCGTTCAACGTCAAACTCGGCTGAAAACCTCCCACTTTCCATCAGGCGTCAAGGGAAGAGAAAAGATGAGAAGAATACCACTGAAAATTTTGTTGTTGATTTTACTCTGTCTGATCTCCTGTGCTCCGGCAAACACGGCTCGCGTACCGGAGCAGATGGACGATGGTTGGCAGACAGCGAGCCTGGACGCAGTTGGAATCGACGCAGATAAGATTGACAAAGCCATTGAGCAGATTCACGACGATACCTATCAGAATGTTCACTCTATCCTGATCGTCAAAGACGGCAAGCTCGTCCTCGAAGAATACTTTGGCGGCAACACGTGGGCATACGATGACGAGCGGCACCGGGGGGAATGGTGTGACTTTGGAGTGGACACGCCGCATAATCTGGCGTCGGTCACCAAGAGTGTCACCTCGGCACTGGTGGGAATCGCCATAGATCGTGGTTTCATTCGCGGCGTGGATGAAAAGGCGTTTGATTTCTTTCCCGATTATTCCGATCTGAGCGACGAGAGGAAGGCCAAGATCACCCTGGAACATTTGCTCACCATGACGTCCGGGCTGGAGTGGAACGAGATGGAACTCCCCTATAGCAACATGGAGAATTACCTCGTACAATTGTTCTTTGTGTCTGACCCGATAGCGTACATCCTGGCCAAACCTGTCATCAGCGAGCCGGGCACAGCGTGGTACTATAACGGTGGGGGGACGAACATCCTGGGTGAAGTGATCCGAGAGGCTACGGGATTGCGGATGGATGAGTTTGCCGAAAAATACCTGTTTGCGCCGCTTGGAATCACCAACTGTGAATGGGATCACATCAATCCCGATATGATTCATGCCTCCGGCAATCTCAAACTGCGGCCCCGAGACATGGCAAAGCTGGGTTATCTGTTCTTGAACGACGGCGTTTGGCAGGGTGAACAAATCGTGCCCCAGGAATGGATTGAGGAATCAACGCAAGAACACGCCTGGACGCCATGGGCGGATGGATATGGCTATCAGTGGTGGCTAAAGACGTACCGTGCGGGGGCAGTGTTTGTGGATTCGTTCTACGCGGCGGGTTGGGGCGGGCAGCGGATCACGGTGTTTCCGAGCTTGGACATGGTGGTTGTCTTTACCGGCGGGAATTATGTGGAAAATGAACCGGTGGATGAGATCATCAGTCGCTATATTTTGCCCGCGCTGCGTTAACCGGGAATCTGCCTAGACCCAAACGTTGAAACTCCAAGTCTTGAATGGTGTTCAAAAAACTCGACAGGTTCAGGGCAGGTTCCTGGCGCTGTTGACAATGGCTGTCTTATTCGCGACGGCCTGTAGCAACCTGGCGCCCTCCGTCTCGCCTGAGCCTACATCCATCATCACCGAAGAAGTAAGCCCTTCGATGCCGATAGAGGCAAGCTCAGAGCGGCGCGTCCGATTTGAGCGCATCTCTCTCGAACAGGGACTCTCTCAAAGCTCGATCTATTGTATGTTGCAAGATAGCCAGGGGTTTATGTGATTCGGCACAGAGGACGGCCTGAACAAATATGATGGATACAACTTTACTGTGTACAAGCCGATCCCCGGCGAACCGAATAGCCTGTCTGGAAACTTTATCAGAGCGATCCACGAGGATTCATCCGGCGCGCTCTGGATTGGGACGGATGGTGGGTTGGATCGATTGGATCGTCAAACGGGGCAATTCACTCACTACGGGCACGATCCCCACAGCTTGAGTAGCAATGCAGTCCAGGCTATCTACCAGGATCCGGAGGGCGTGCTTTGGGTTGGGACGCTTGGCGGAGGACTTCACCGGTTTGATCAAGGGCAGGAAAGGTTTATTTGCTACCCGATTGACTCGAAGCAAGATCGCGATATCACGAGCAGCGATGTGATCTGGACGATTTATCAAGATCGAGAGGGTGTGCTCTGGATTGGAACGGATAACGGGTTGGGCCGCTTGGACCGCCAGACGGGGCAGTTAGCCTATTACAAGACGAATTCACAAGAGGCCAATCTGAGTGAAAATTCTGTCCGATCCATCTATGAAGATCGATCAGGCGTGCTCTGGGTTGGGACTTTTGGAGGCGGGCTCAAGAGATTTGACCGTTTTACGGAACGCTTTGTCAGCTATAGAAGCGAGTCGCATGACCCTCACAGTTTGAGCAACGATCTCATCTGGGCGATCTATCAAGATCGTTCAGGTGTGCTCTGGGTTGGAACAGACAATGGGCTAGATCGATGGGATCGGGATGGTGAACAATTTATCCATTACTACCACGACGTGGATGACCCTGACAGTCTGGGTGATAATTCCGTCCGGTCCATCTATGAAGATGACTCGGGCGTGCTTTGGATTGGGACTTATGCGGGCGGAATCAGCAAGTTAGATCGCTCTACAGACCGCTTTACCCATTATCAAGCGGATCCCGGAAATCCGCATAGCCTGAACAGCAATGTAATCCGCGCCATATACAAAGACCGGGAAGGTGTGCTCTGGATCGGCACGGCGGGTGGTGGCCTCAACAAGTTTGATCGAAAAAGGGAAAGGTTTACCTTTTATTACGCCGACAATTCCAGCCTGAGTCATGATTTGATCCGTACTATCTATGAGGACCGTTCGGGCGCGCTCTGGGTCGGCACCGGGGGCGGCGGACTGAACAATTTTGATCGATGTTTGAGCGATGATACGATTCTGGCAATGATCCAGGATCGAGCGGGTACGCTCTGGATTGGCACGGGGAGCGGTGGACTGAATCGATTTGACCCTTCCACGGAACGCTTTACCCATTACTATGCCGACCCCGATATTCCGGGCAGTTTGAGCAGCAATGAAGTCAGAGCGATCTGTGAGGACCGGGTAGGTACGCTCTGGATTGGGACCTGGGGCGGTGGTCTAAACAAGTTTGACCGGGAGACGGAGGAATTTGTTCACTATCCTGTGGGGCCCAAAGGCTTGAGCGACGATACGGTCTTGTCCATTCACAAAGACTCATCGGGAGTGCTCTGGATTGGAACGGCGGGCGGTGGGCTGAATAGATTCGATCCAGAAAAAGAGGCCTTTACTCATTACAGAGAAAAAGATGGATTGCCGAATGACGTGGTTTACGGAGTATTGGAGGACAGTCGCGGGTATCTCTGGCTGAGCACGAATAAGGGGCTGTCCCGGTTTGATCCGCGAACTGAGACGTTTACGAACTATGACGTGAACGACGGGCTTCAAGGGAACGAATTTAACGGAGGGGCTTTTCACAAAAGTTGGGACGGGGAGATGTTTTTCGGCGGCCTCAACGGCCTGACCGCGTTTTATCCAGAGAGCATACAGGATAATACGTTTGTACCACCGGTCGTATTGACTTCACTGACGCAGGGCGGCGAGGATGTGCAGGTCGATCAGGCGCTCGAAAGCGTAAAAGAGGTCGTATTTCACTGGCCGAACAACTTTTTTGAATTCGAGTTTGCCGCGCTCAGCTATGCTCAACCTGAGAAAAATCAATACGCCTACAGGCTCGAAGGGTTGAAGGAGGATTGGAATTACATCGGAACGAGACGGTTTGGACGATACACCAGTCTTCCGAGTGGGACGTACACGCTGAGAATCAAAGGCTCGAACAACGACGGGGTTTGGAATGAGCAAGGAACAGCCATCACCATCAAGATTGTGCCGCCGTTTTGGGGGACTTGGTGGTTCAGGGTGTTGATTGCCCTGGCGCTGGTGGGGGGCGTGGTCGGCGGCTACCGGCTGCGCGTCAAGGGGATCGAGGCGCGGAGCCGCGAGTTGGAAGCCCAGGTCGAGCAGCGCACGGCTGAGTTACGGCAAGAAGTCGAGCAGCGCACGCAAGTTGAAGAGGCGCTCCGGCAGAGCGAAATGGAAAAAGCGGTGGCCGCCGAGCGGAGTCGCCTGGCGCGAGACCTGCACGACGTCGTCACCCAGACGCTCTTTTTGGCCAGTCTGATCGCGGAGGCGTTGCCCACTTCCTGGGAGCGGGACCCCAAGGAAGGGCGACAACTCCTGAAGGAATTGCGGCAGTTGACCCAGGGCGCGCTGGCCGAGATGCGCACCTTGCTGTTAGAACTGCGGCCAGCGGCATTGATCGAAGCCAACCTGGGCGACCTGTTGCGTCAACTGGCCGAGGCGGCTATTGGGCGAGAGGGCATCCCCATCACGGTGACGGTCGAGAGCGAGTGCTCGCTGCCCTCTGACGTTCACATCACCCTCTACCGCACTGCCCAGGAGGCCTTGAACAATGTGACCAAGCACGCTCGAGCCAGTCGGGTGACGATACGGTTACGTTGTGTCCTCCCCCAGCACCTGTCGCGAGCGGAAGAGGGAAAGAGGATTGCGCTCTCCATCCGAGACGATGGGTGCGGCTTTGATCTGGATGATGTGCCATCAGATCGCATGGGGTTGAGCGGCATGCGCGAGCGCGCCCAGACGATCGGAGCCATTTTGACAATTGAGAGCGAGATTGGACAGGGGACAGAGATCGTGGTTGTGTGGAACAGTTTGACAGAGCAGGAGGCGATGTGATATGAGTGACTTGAACTCAATTCGTGTGATGATCGTTGATGACCATGGTATGGTCCGTAGAGGGCTGGCGACCTATTTGAGGAACGACGAGAACCTGGAACTGGTCGGCGAGGCCAGGAATGGGCGCGAAGCCCTGCGGATGTGCAAGCGACTCCAGCCGGACGTCGTCCTGATGGATCTGGTCATGCCGGAATTGGATGGGACAGCGGCTACCCGGATCATTCGAGAGCGGTGGCCTCAGATACAGGTCATTGCTCTGACGAGCTTTCAGGAAAAAGAGTTGGTGCAAAAGGCGCTCCAGGCTGGAGCCATCAGCTACCTGCTGAAGAATATCTCTGGCAGCGAACTGGCCGATGCGATCCAGGCGGCCTTCACCGGACGGCCCACACTGGCCGCGGAAGCGATCCAGGCATTGATCCAGCCTGCCCGGCCGAAAACTACCCTGGGCCACGATTTGACGCCTCGCGAGTGCGATGTCCTGGCCTTGTTGGTCGAGGGGTTGACCAATGCAGAGATTGCCGAGCAATTGATCGTCAGCCGGTCGACGATCAAGGTGCATGTCAGCAACATTCTGTCCAAATTGGACGTTTCCAATCGCAGAGAGGCCATCGCCCTGGCGATCCGACATAAACTGGATGGTGCCTGAGCGGAAAAATTGGTCACATGGCTTAGGCCAGAAACTCTTCAGGTGTCCGATGCACCTGAAGAGTTTTTGTTATATCTTAACTCCTGCGGATTTCAAGTGCGGATTTCAACCATCGGGTGTAAAATAGGGGAAAGCAAGCGCGAAGGAGAAATCCCATGCTCATTCCCGTCACAGGGTTACCCGATGATTTGGCCGAGTATCTGT
>DAOTUB010000312.1:0-3735 GCA_034437455.1 Anaerolineae bacterium
GCAAGTCAGCGGCGCGCCCGTACCTCATTCCGTCGAGGCGGCGCTGACCCGCTGGGATGCGCGCGGGACCGAGGCCCGGCTGGAACAGGCGGTGCTGCTGCGCCTTTCCGACGAGGAGTTGATGGCTCAGGTCGCGTCCTCTCCGCGCACTCGTCGCCTCATTCACGAGCAAGTCGGACCGACCGCCGCGCTGGTGCGCGAGCGAGATTGGCCCCGCCTCGTCGTCGCGCTGGGCGAGATGGGCTTGCTGCCCGATATTGTCGCTTTGGAGAAAGATCATGCAAGCTAAAGTAGTCGCCGCCTTCAAGGCCCGTTTTGGACATCCACCTCAGGTCGTGGTGCGCGCTCCTGGACGGGTCAACCTCATCGGGGGGCACACGGACTATAACGAGGGGTACGTCCTGCCGGTGGCCGTGGATCGCGCGGCGTGGGTCGCCGCCGCTCCCATCGCCGCGCAAGAGGCGTTCGTGCGCTCGCTGGACCTGGACATGGACGTGATCATTCCGCTCGACGCCACCCCCGCCTCCGATCGCGGCTGGGCCGATTATCCCCGGAGCGTCGCCTGGGCGCTGCGGGAGCACGGGCTGAAGCTGGCCGGGATGGAGGCGGTGTTGACCTCCGACGTGCCGGTAGGAGCGGGGCTATCCTCCTCGGCGGCGGTGGAGGTTGCTTTTGCCTACGCCTGGCAGCAACTTTCGGGCTTTGAGCTTGACCGCCGCGACCTGGCCCTGACGTGCCAGCGGGCGGAGAACGATTACGTCGGCGTCCACTGCGGCGTGATGGATCAGATGGCGAGCGCGATGGGGGTGGAGGGACACGCCTTGCTGCTGGATTGCCGCACGCTGGAGGTGGAGCTTGTGCCGCTGCCGGCGGACGTGGTCATGGTTGTGGCGGATACGGGAGTGCGGCGAGGCCTGGCCACCTCGGAGTACAATATCCGACGTGCGCAATGCGAGCAGGCGGTGCATCTGCTGAGCGAGCATCTGCCCGACATCCACGCCCTGCGCGACGTGAGCCTCGACGACCTGAAACAGTTGCGCGTGCACCTGCCCGACGTCATCTACCGGCGCGCTCTCCACGTCGTCACCGGCAATATGCGGGTCACGCTCGCGGCCAAGGCATTGCGGCAAGGGGACGTGGCCACCCTGGGCATGCTGATGAAAGCGAGTCACGCTAGCCTGCGCGATTACTATGACGTGAGCTCGCCCGAGTTGGACGCGCTGGCCGAGGCGGCCTGCCAGGCGCCGGGCTGTTACGGAGCGCGGCTCACCGGCGCAGGGTTCGGCGGGTGCATCGTCGCCCTCGTCGCGGCCAGGGCCTTGCCCGACTTTGAGGCTCGCGTCGCGGCGCTCTACGAGGAGGCTTACGGTCGCCGGCCGGAGGTGTACGTCTGTCGCTCGGCGGATGGGGTGCAGGCGGTCACGTAGGAGCACGCGGGGTCATTCCACTCCCTCTCGTGTTTCCTCCACCATGCGATCGACCACCGCCTGGAGAAATCCCGTCCGACGGTACACGGCCAGTTGGCGATCGGCGCTGGTGCCCTGCTGCAGAATGGTGTGAGCGTATTCCACCTCGGCCCGGCTGCCCAGTTCGTCCACCACGTCGTCCACCCAGGCCAATATCTCTTTGATCAAAACCGGGAACGATATTTCTTTCACCTTGCCGAGATCGATCAATTTTCCCTCGATGCCATAGCGCACCGCGCGCCATTTGTTTTCTTCGATGAGATGCTTGCGGTAGAGCCGCCAGGACTGGTTCGCCCGGCGCAGTTGCACCAACTTGGCCACGATCGCCTGCACCAGCGCCGCCAGGCAGAGCGTCTCTTCCAGCCGCGTGCACATATCGGGGATGCGCACCTCGAGGGTGGGGAATTTTTCGCTGGGGCGCGCGTCCCACCAGACGTGGGTTGGCTCGGCGATACTGCCCGTCGCCAGCAGCGTGTCCATATAGCTGCGGTAGCCGGCGTAGGAATCGAAGCGCGGAGGGATGCCGGTGCGGGGCAGGTTCTCGAAGAGGACGCTGCGGTAGGATTTTAGCCCCGTGTCGCGACCGTGCCAGAAGGGAGAGCTGGTCGAGAGCGTCAGAAGATGGGGCAGGAAATAGCGCAACTGGTTCATCACCTCGATGAGCAGTTCGTTGTCCTCGATGCCGATGTGGATGTGCATGCCAAAGATCAGCAACCGTCGCCCCACGTCTTGCAGAAAGCGGAGCAGTTCGGGGTAGCGACCGAAAGGGGAGACGTCCTGTCGCTCCCAGGAGGAGAAGGGATGCGTGCCCGCCGCCGCCACCCATAATCCCTCCTCGTCCGCCATCTCCAGGATCGAGCGCCGCATGCGAACCAGCTCGCTGCGCGCTTCCTGGATGTTGTGGCAGATGCGCGTGCCCGCCTCTACCTGCGATTGGAGAAACTCGGGACGCATTTGATCGGGCAGCACCGTCTGTCCCTGTTCGAGGAACCGCTGCACATAAGAGCGCAACTCCCGCGTGGCAGGCTCAATGATCTGGTACTCTTCTTCGATGCCGATTGTGAGTGAAGGTGTTATCATGAGTGATGCGTGAAACGTGATGCGTAATTTCCTCACGTTTTACGCAATTATATCACATTCGCGGGGCGCTCCAAGATCGGAGCGAGCGCCGTGACTGTCCAGGACAATTCAGCGAGCGCCGGTTGAGTAACCGCCACGCTTTTTGTGGCGGTGTATCGAAACCAAGCGAGCGGTTTGACATATAGCCTTCTTGGTCTGGGTTCCTCTTGGGATCAAGTGTTTTACCTGATGCCGCTCGCTTGGTCTCAATATGGCTTAAAGGCCTACTCGACCGGCGTTTGTTGTTGTTTGCTCTTCTCGCTGGAACGTAGTACAATGCCGCCATGTCCATTGTAAGTATTGCTCAGTGTTCTACCTACGATCTATCTGAAGTCGAGACAGCTTTGCGCCGGTTGCTGGAGCCGTTGGGCGGCATCGGCGCCTTTGTCGAGCCGGGCCAGCGGGTGTTGCTCAAACCGAACTTGTTGATTCCGGTCCGGCCAGAGCGGGCGATCACGACGCACCCGGCCGTCGTCGAGGGGATGGTCCGGCTGGTGCAGGAGGCGGGGGGAGATCCCTTCATCATCGATAGCCCGGCCGGGCCGCTGCACAACCGGCCTGGGATGAACCGCATCTATCGGGATACCGGCTTGAGGGAGGTGGCCGAGCGCACCGGCGTCTCGCTGCGCTACGACTCTGATGCCGTCCGGGTCCCCACGCCCGACGGTGTGCTGCTCAAACAGCTCGATCTGCTCAAGGTGTGGCACGAGGAGGCCGACGTCACCATCGCGCTGCCCAAGTTCAAGACGCACGGGCTGACCACTATCACCGGTGCGTTAAAGATTCTCTTTGGGCTGGTGCCCGGCATGACCAAGTCCGGCTACCACGCCAAGCTGGTCGACGTGGATCGTTTCTGCGATATGCTGATCGAGATCGTGGCCTGCGTCCGGCCGGCGCTTTTTGTGATGGACGGCGTCTTGGGGATGGAGGGGGATGGTCCCAGCCTCAAGGGACGTCCTCGCCACGTCGGCGCGTTGTTGGCCAGCGCGGATGGGACGGCGATGGACGCCGTCGCCTGCCAGATTATGGGCGTCGATCCCGACCAGTTGCCGTTGTTCCGCGCGGCGGAGCGGTATGGATGGTGGCCGGTCGAGATCATGGTGGCGGGCGCGTCGGTGGCCGACGTCGCCGTGCCCGATTTCCGCCTGCC
>DAOTUB010000313.1:0-26069 GCA_034437455.1 Anaerolineae bacterium
GCCGCGCTTTCCATAGCGCGCAGGCCCGCGAGGTATGGAAACCTCGGCTACATAGCCCCGTTTTATTGAAAAGATACAGTCTGGAGAAAAAAGAAACCTGTCCCCCAGAGTTCTGAATTATACCCTTTACAGAAAATCCAATTGACAGTTAGCCCATTCTCGTTTAGAATAGGGAGAATTGAATCATAAAAGGGAAATGCTCTATGAAGGATCCGCGTGAACTTGCTCTGGGTCTGCTGAACAAGGCCAAGCACGATCTGGTGGCCGCCCGCGCCACAATCACGACCGGCCAGGCGTTCGACATGGTCTGCTTCCACGCGCAACAGGCAGCGGAAAAGAGCTTGAGGGCATTATTGGCCTGGCACGCTGTGGAATACCCGTGGCAATCGGACCTGGAAGAACTATTCGAGTTCGCCAAGTCACTCGTTCCAGAGATCGAAACCTGGAATGAAGCTATTATCCTGTTGACGCCTTTTGCCGTCGAGGCACGCTACGAGGCCGCGATCGAGCCGTCGCTGGGCGAAACCAGGGCCGCCTTGCAAACCGCCACGGGAATCCACACCCTGGCCATCCAGATTATTGAGCACCCAGATGAAAACTGAAAGGGAGTCACAATTTCTATGAAAGAGTATCAAACCAAGCAATTACGGAACGTCGTCCTGCTCGGACACGGGAGCGCGGGCAAGACATCGCTGGCCGAGGCGATGCTTTTCACCAGCGGCGCGATCAATCGTATGGGACGGGTCGAGGATGGCACCACCATCGCCGACTTTGACGAAGAGGAAAAAAGTCGCAACATCTCGCTCAACCTCTCCATCATCCCTGTAGAGTGGCGAGGGTACAAGATCAACGTGCTGGATACCCCCGGCTACACCGATTTTGTCGGCGAGGTCAAGAGCGCAGTGCGGGTGGCCGACATGGCATTGATCCTGGTCGACGCTGTGTCTGGCGTGGAGGTGGGCACAGAGTTGGTCTGGGACTATGCCGATGAGCAAGAGCTGCCTCGCATGGTCGCGATCAACAAAATGAACCGGGAGAACGCCAGCCTGGAGCGCTCGCTGGAGGCGCTGCAAGAAACGTTCGAGCAGAACTTTGTCCTCATCAATCTTCCCATCGGCGCGGGAGAAGAGTTCGCGGGCGTGGTGGATCTGATCAAGATGCAGGCAGTGATGGGCGACGAGGGAAAAGTCGCCGAGCTCCCTGACGACATGGCCGATCAGGTGGAAGAAGCCCGTATGCAGTTGATCGAAGCCGCCGCCGAGGGGGACGACGAACTGATTATGAAATACCTGGAAGGAGAGTCGCTGACCGATGAAGAGATCCAGCAAGGTTTGCGCGCTGCCATCATGCAGGGAACTGTCATCCCGGTTCTCATCACGGCGGCGACGGCGAACCTGGGCACGCACACGCTGCTGGATATGCTGATCGCCAACGCCCCCTCCCCAGAAGATCGGGATACCGCCTCAGAAAGTCTGGCGGCGCTGATCTTTAAGACGACCGCCGATCCTTACGTGGGCAAACTGACCTATTTCCGCGTCTATGGCGGAACGCTGGAGTCGGATAGCCGCGTCTACAACAGTCGGGCCGAAAAAGAAGAGCGGCTGGGACAGCTCTATGTGATGCGCGGCAACGAGCAGATCGCGGTTCCGCGCCTACACGCCGGCGACATCGGCGGAGTGGCCAAGCTCGCCGAGACGCTCACCGGCGATACGCTGTGTCAAGACAAGGCAAAAGCTATGACCTTGCCGGGGCCAATATTTCCCTCTCCCCTCTTTAGCGTAGCCGTCAGCCCCAAGAGCAAAGCCGATCAGGCCAAGCTCGGCCCAACGATGACGCGCATCTGTGAGGAAGATCCCACCCTGCGCTGGCGCCAGGAACTCAGCACGAAGGAGATGATCCTTGAGGGTATGGGACAGGCTCACGTGGATATCGCCATCCAGCGTATGGCGAACCGATTCGACGTGGGGGTCGAGACCGCGACGCCCAAGGTGCCCTACCGGGAGACGATCACCCGCACGTACGGCGACCAGTACCGGCACAAGAAACAGACCGGCGGCGCGGGCCAGTTCGCCGAGGTGCATCTGCGACTGGAGCCACTGCCTCCGGGCAGCGGTTTCGAATACGAGTGGGAGATCCGGGGAATGGCCGTTTCGCGCTCCTACGAAAGTTCCATCGAAAAGGGCATCAAGCAGGCGATGGACCAGGGTGTGATCGCCGGCTACTCGGTGGTCGACGTCAAAGCGGCGGTCTATGATGGCAAGGAGCACCCGGTAGACTCGAAGGACATCGCCTTCCAGATCGCCGGGCGAGAGGCGTTCAAGAAGGTGATGCTGGCCGCCGGGCCGGTGCTGCTGGAGCCAATCTACACGGTGACGGCCACCGTGCCGGAGGAGTACACCGGCGATATCATGGGCGACCTGAACACCAAGCGAGCGCAAGTGTTGGGCATGGACCAGAGCGGCGGCAAGAGTATCATCACCGCGCGCGCGCCGCTGGCCGAGTTACAGCGCTATGCCACCGACCTGCGCAGCTTGACTCAGGGCCGGGGTATCTTTTCGATGGAGTTCGATCGCTACGAACAGGTACCGGCGCACCTGACGCAACAGATCATTGAGGCTCACCAGCGGGAAAAAGAGGAGTAGCAGGAAGAGGCAGAGGAACAGAAAGGTGGAAAGGCTCGTTTCCCATCCAGGAGCGAGCCTTTTTGTTGAGCTGTATAAGGTGCGCGGAAGTGATCTGGCGATCTCGCCGAGTCAAAGACGACGTAACATTGCGCTGGGTAATAGGCTGCACGGCCACTCTCTGACGCGAAGTGTATACGTTTGAGCAACAACCAGGAGGTGAACGATGAAAACAATTCAAACGACAATTGACGAACCTTTATTGATTGAAGTTGATCGGGTGATTCAAACCTTGAATACTACCCGCTCTGCTTTCGTTCGTCAGGCATTGCGGCTCGCCCTACGACAGTATAGAATCACCACAATGGAGAAGCAGCACGCGGAGGGATACGCCCAACATCCCGTCGAGCCGGGCGAGTTCGATGTGTGGGAGGATGAGCAGTTCTGGAGTAAACAATGAGACGAGGTGAGGTACGATGGTATACGTTCAAAGTACCGGACAAACGCCGCCCGGTGCTGATCCTGACCCGCAGTTCGGCCATCGGGTTCTTGAACGCACTAACTGTCGCTCCCATCACGACGACCATCCGTGACATTCCATCTGAGGTCTTTTTAACCCCTGAAGATGGTCTATTGACCGCCTGCGCGGCGAACTTGGACAACATTCAAACTGTTCCCAAGGCCAGGCTTGGCTCCCTCATCGCTTATCTGTCACCAGAAAGAATGGAACAAGTTAACCAGGCCACCAGTTTCGCCCTGGGCCTCGATGCACTTGTCTGGTAAACTATAGGACGGATTGTCCAACAACCTACATCCTGCTATGAAACAGAAACACTCCACCAACGCAACCTTGCTCACCACCACCGGCGTCCTCGTCGTCGCCGCCTACACCGCCGCGCAGATGCTCTCCGACGTGCTCAGCCTCAAGATCGCGCTGGTGGCGGGATTCAGCATAGACGCCGGGACCTTTGTCTACCCCTTCACCTTCACGCTGCGCGACCTGGTGCACAAGCTGCTCGGACGGTCCGCCGCCCGCGCCGTCATCGTCGCCGCCGCGGCGATCAATTTGGTGATGGCGGGCCTCTTCGCCTTCGCCGCCTGGCTCCCGCCCGATCCCACCTGGACGTTGCAGAGCGAGTTCGCCGCCGTGCTCACCCCCGTCTGGCGCATCGTCGTCGCCTCCATCGCCGCCGAGCTGGTCAGTGAGTTCACCGACACCGAAGTCTATCACCTGTGGGTCACGCGGGTGACGCGCCATTATCAATGGGCGCGAGTACTGGTCAGTAACGCCGTCAGCGTGCCGCTGGACAGTTTGATCTTTTGCTGGGGAGCGTTTGGCGGTCTATTGCCCGCTGCGACGGTGTGGTCGATCTTTTGGGCGAACGTCCTCGTGAAAGGGGCGGTCACGTTGGTGAGCCTGCCCGGAATATACTTGGTACCAGAGACGGAGGGACAAGGAGACGGGGAGATGGGGAGACAAGGAGAAGGGGGAAATTGTGGGGCAGAAGATTCGGAGTCATCGTGATTTGGATGTGTATCAGATGGGCTTTGAGGCGGCGATGAAGATCTTTGAGATGACGAAAGAATTTCCAAAAGAGGAGACGTATTCGTTGACCGATCAGATTCGCAGGTCCTCGCGGTCAGTGTGCGCTAACATCGCCGAGGCCTGGCGACGCAGGCGTTACGAAGGTTCGTTTGTCCATCGTCTCAACGATTCTGAGGCCGAAGCTGCCGAGACGCAAGTCTGGTTGGAATTCGCCGTCAAATGCGACTGCCTCGATCCTACCATCGCCCGCGAACTATACGCGACCTACGACAACGTCCTGGGAAAACTGGTCACCATGCTCCGCCATCCCGAGCAATGGGTAATTGGAGCATAACAAAAATCTCCAGGTCCTCTTGTCCAGGTGAGAGTGCAATGTCCGAAACAAATTTCTACAGTCTTGACGAGATCCCTCCCGGTCACCGTTCCGGCTTTGTCGCCGTCATCGGGAGGCCCAATGTCGGCAAGTCCACGCTGATGAACCGGTTCATCGGGCAGAAGGTGGCCATCGTCTCCTCCAAGCCGCAGACGACCCGCAGCCGCATCCTGGGCATCCTCACCCGCGAGGAGGTGCAGATCATCTTTGTGGACACGCCGGGCCTCCACCGGCCTCGCCACATGTTGGGCCGGGTGATGGTCGCCAGCGCAGCCAGCGCCATCCCCGACGCCGACGTGGTGTTGTTCGTGGTGGACGTCTCGAAGCCGCCCACCAAGGAGGATCGGATGATCGCGGAACTGATCCAGCAGCAGGCCGACGCTCCCGTCATCCTGGTGCTCAACAAGATGGATCTATTGCCGCCAGAGCAGGTCGAGCCGCACACCGAGGCGTATTGGAAACTCGCGCCCTATTACCACGAGTGGATGATGACCGTCGCCACCGAGGGAGAGAACCTGGACAAACTGCTGACCCGGATCGTCGCGGCGCTCCCCAAAGGTCCGCGCTACTACCCTGGCGACCAGGTCACTGACCAGACCGTGCGAGAGATCGCCGCCGAACTGATCCGCGAGCAGGTGCTGCGCCACACCCATCACGAGGTGCCGCACTCGGTGGCCGTCGTCATGGAAGAATTCAAGGAACGCGAGAACGACGTGACCTACTTGGCGGCCAGCATCTTTGTGGAAAAGAAATCCCAGAAGGGCATCATCATCGGGCGCGGCGGGCGCATGGTACGGCAGATCGGAGCGGCGGCGCGGCAGGGGATCGAGCGCATGGTCGGCGGCCAGATCTATCTCGACCTGTGGGTCAAGGTGCGCAAAGGCTGGCGGCAGGACGAGCAGGGATTGCGCCGGTTGGGATATGGGTAGTGGAGAGCGCGTCGTCAGTCAGCCCGCCCTCTCCGGCGATGTTGCCTAAACCCCCCAAATGTGCTAAACTTGTAGGTATCACGTGCGTTGCACCCCTACCAAAACCTCAAAACCGTGACTATAGTACCGCTTGAAGTCTGGCGCTGTTTGTGGTATAGTATTCTTGGTCGGAGTGTTTGTACATGACACGCTTCGCGGGGAGGAATGTGGCGATGAGATGTAAACCCATAGCGTTTTTGATCGTGGCGACGAGCCTGGGCTTGTTGCTGGTGTTGCTCTCTGTAATTGGAAGTCGCACTGCCCCAACCATGGCTGCCCCGGATCCAGATTACACGTTCGACGATCCATCGAAAAGTCGCCTGCTGCCCTTTTACCAGAGCGTCATCACCTGTACCCTGACGGTCACGACGACCGACGGCCTGGACAATACAAATACATCCTCCGCTAACGCAGCCCAACTGGGTAATTACAACAACCTGGCGCTGGTCGCTGAGACGGACGTGCCTTCTGGTGAAGAGAGGAAAAGAAGCACTCATTCTGACTGGTTCCGGCTCGACAATGCCAAAATCGGCTCGATATACGAGGTAGAGGCGGCGCCCGATCAAACGACTAACTACAACCTGGGCATCATCGTCTACGATGCGAGCCTCACACCGATCATCACCGATGACGATGCAGTGGACGATAACTCTGCCAATGTTAGCCTGGAGGCCGACAGCCAGGGACCCTACTACTTTGAGGTATATCAGCTCACTCAGCAGTGTTCTGGCAGAACGTACGACCTGAGCACCTCTCGCACCGAGCCAACCGCGACCGCGACACCCCCTGCCAGTTCAGAGGACGGTTACGAGCCAAACAACAACCTCGGCGAGGCGTATGAACTGCCGGTCGTGACGTCGGTCACGCTCAAAGATCTCGAAGGTGTGGCCAACTTTTACCCCTCCGGCGACGAGGATTGGTTCAAGTTCTGGACCAAGGATGGTTTTTGGTACCGGGCCGCGACCAGCGAGTTAAACGGCATCGACACGCTCTTGGAAATCCGCGATCAAGACAACAACCTGGTGGAAAGCGACGATGACAGCGGCGGCGGCTATGCGTCGGAGGTGGAGTGGAAGGCCAAGTACGATGGATATTATTACATCCGCGTCAGGAACCAGGTCGCTGGCACCACTGGCAGCTACAATCTGCAATTGGAGGAGACCGGCGCGCCGGCCACATCCACTCCAACACCTACTCCTGGCACCGGTCCTGGCCCCGACCCCGATGCCGATAGTTGCGAGAATAACCTCGACTTTGAAAATGCCTGCGTCATCGCCGTCAACCAGTCTTATACGTTTAACTTTGTCCCAGCCTACTACGAAGGCGTGGACAACGACTATTTCAAACTCTGGATCAAACCGGGGCTGATCTATGACTGTGCCACGTCGGGACTGTCTCCCGGCGTAGACACCAACATGATCTTTTACGACAACAACAAGAACGGCATCGCCGGCAACGACGACGTCGCGCCGGGAAAACCGGAGAGCGCCCTGAGTTACTATGCCACGTATGACGGCTGGCTGTACATCCTGGTGGGCTATGGCGATCGCACGCCTAGCGACGTCAACAACAGCAACTATACGTTACTCTGTGAGGCGCGCGTCCCCGGCGATCCAACCGCGACGCCAACCGTCGAGGGGGCCGAGCCAACCAGCACACCCCGGCCCACCTCCACCCCAGAACCGGGCGTTCCCACTGCAACCCCTACCGCGACGCCGTCCGAAGCCACGGACGCCACCCCCACCCCTGCCGAGTTGACGGTGCGCACGCTGACCACACCCACCCCCGTGCCCACGCCCGCGCCCGCCACGACACCCGAACCCCGTTTCCTTCCTATCAGCTTGCTGGTCTATCTTGACGCCAACGATGACCACCAGCCTGGCGCGGGAGAGGGTATCGCCGGTGTATCGGTTCAGGCCTACGAAGTCATCACCAATCAACTGCTGGCCCAGAACTTTACGGACGAACAGGGTAATCTGGAATTTACCGTCGCAGCTCAGGGTGCCGTGCGCGTGAACGTCCCTTACCTGGGCTTTAGCCAACTCGTCACGGGTGAAGAAGCCAGTATCTACCTGCGCGTCCCGCCCAGGTGAGAAAAGATCTCCTCTAAGTATATGAGCGAACCACGTTCCGCCCCGGCGCCGGAGAGATCCCCACAGGCCAAAGCAGCACGGCCGCGTGGACTATTGATCGTGTCCATCATTGGTGGCACACTTCTGTTGTTCGTTGCCCTGGCCCTGATTCTCTTTCTGGGATTGCAAAGTCTGTTCTCCCAGGAGGAAGAGGCCAACCCCGGCATCCCGCTTGAGGTCGTCAAACTCACACCTACCGTCATCACCTCTCCCCTCCCGCCTCCTCAAACAACTTGTGAGACGATTATCAGCAGCGGAGACGTAGAAGTCGCCGTATCGCTTCCCGTCTCGCTCACGGTGAAAGGCGAGATATTTCCCGTCGCGGCGGTCGTGTCCGAGGAAGAAGGATGGACCTATCCAGCGGATCGCTCAGGGGCAGCCGCATGGTTGTGCGGCACCGTGATTAACTACGTCCTGGCGCTGGAACCGACGCCCGATAACGAGGCGCTATTGACTGCGCTGATGCCAGGAGACGAGATTGCCCTGAAACTCTCCAACGGCACGGCGCTTTCTTTCCGGTTTGTCGAACGGCGAGAAGCGGCTGTCGGCGAAACAAGTGCCCTCGAACAGAAGCGCCCCCGCTTGACGTTGATCCTGGACAAGGACGGCGTCCGGCAGATTGCAACAGCCGATTACGCCGCTGATGTCGAGCAGATCGAGCCTCCCTCATCAGAGACGCTGGCCTACCCCGGCCAGACAGTGCGCGTGGATGACGCACGGGTGATGGTTATCAGGGGGCATGCCGAGCGCGGCGCGCCTGACCTTTCACCCGGAACGATGTACTACCTGGTCGAGTTCTCGGTCGAAAACGTGGGCGACGCGCCGCTGGACGCCGACGCCTTCACCATGCAATTAAAGAATGGTATCGAGACCCCGTATCTTCCCTCCCCCGCAGCCAGCGCCGCCGGGGAGCATGGCCCACTCAGCGGACCCATCGAGCCGGGCGCCACGGTGCAGGGTACCGCCGGTTATCTGGTACCCGATCCGCTTGCCGGTCCCACGCTCCTGTGGACCTTTACCCCTCGGCCCGGGTCGGAGGCGCGGGCTAACGTGAGCATCCCTTACGAAACAGAGGTGAAGCCGGCGCCAGCAACCCACACCGAGATCACGATAGTAGACGCCTTCCTCGACGGCGAAATGCTGATGATCGAGGGAGAGATACGAAATACAGGAGGCAGTCCAGTCACGGTGGAGATCGGCGATATCAGCCTCTCCTCCAGCGCAGGGATGAGCGCCTTACAATCGGCAGCTCCCCAGCTTCCCTGGGTCATTCAGCCGGGTCAGACACAGGTCATTGAGCTCCAATACCCCAAGCCAGACGCTTCAGCCGCGCTGTTGGAGCTACTGGGACATTCTTTCGAGATTGGGGGGTTGTAGAACAGCGGATTACAGGACAATGCCGCTGAACCAGCGACGGATTTTTTGGGGGCCGGGCCTCAAGCCCGGCTTTTTCGTATGTTATCTGCTCAAAATGATCCGGGCATGCGCAATGTCCTGCTGGATCTGTGCGATCAATGCGTCGGGGGTAGGAAAAGCCCGCTCGCCTCGCAAGCGTGCGATAACATCGAGCGCCAGTACGCGACCGTAGAGATCGCCGTCGCAGAGATCGAGCAGGTGAGCCTCGACGGCCAGCGTCTGCTCGTTAAACGTGGGGCGGGTTCCGACGTTAACCACTGCTGGGTACGACTGCCCCGGTTGCTCGGTGTGCGCCAGGCAAGCATAGACCCCCTTGGCAGGGATCAATCTGTCGGGCGGAATGGACAAGTTGGCGGTAGGGATCCCCATGCTGCGCCCCACCTCACGCCCCTGAATGACGACTCCAGACAATCGGTAGGGACGGCCCAGGCAACCGGTCGCCTCGGGGATGTCCCCCGTCTTTAACGCCTCTCGCACGCGGCTGCTGCGTATCGCTTTCCCATTCCACATCAGCGCCTCGACGACGTGCACAGAAAAGCCCCGCTCGGCCCCCAGTCGCCGCAAAAACGGGATGTCTCCTTCGCGCCGATGGCCAAACGCAAAATCAGGCCCGATCCACAGCTCGGCCAGTCGCAGATGGCGGAGCAATCTCTCGGCGAAATCCGTGGCCGGGATGCGAGCGGTGGCCTCGGTGAAAGGGAAAATGACCAACGTGTCAAGTCCCAGCGCCGCCAGCAACTCGATCCGCTCCTCCACGGATGTCAGTAGAGGCAGAGGTTCGCTGCTCAGCACGACCGCCGGGTGAGGGGTGAAGGTGATGGCAGCAGCAGCGTTGCCCGTCGAATGAGCCGCCTCCACCATCCGGTTGATGAGCCGCTGGTGCGCCCGATGCACGCCGTCAAAGACGCCTACGGTCACATAAGAGCGTGAGGTGGAATGAATGTGCGCCAGATCGTGGATGATACGCATGGATCAAGACCTCGATGTTTCAAGCTCAGGACGCCACGGGCGGAACACCTTGCGAGGTCGCCAGACATTGCCCGCCGGGTCGTAGACCGCGACGGCCAGAAAAGTCCCGCCTGGTCCATAGACCCGGGCCAGATTTGCCGTCTGCCCTTCGTCATACTTACGCCGCGCTGTGAACGGAGTGGCGGTGTCCGCAATCGCCTGTCCTGAGCAAATTCTTCGCGCTGCGTCTGCGTCCAGGCGCAGTGAGGGGAAGCGGTCGGTAAGCGCCGTGTCCATCGGATGCAGCAGGTCAGGCCAGCGGTTCTCCTCCGCCGCATGGGTCAGCTCTTCCAGTGTGATGGCGTCCTCCAGGCAAAAGTCACTGCTGGCCAGACGGGTCAATCCTGCGACACAGGCTCCACAACCGAGCATCTGTCCCAGGTCGTGGGCCAGCGCCCGCACGTAGGTCCCCGGTGAGCAGACCATTTCCAACGTGCACTCTGGAGGCTTCCACCGGGTCAGTTCGAGGCGGAAAAACTCGACCGGGCGCGGCGCGCGCTCGACCTCGACGCCCTGGCGGGCCAGCCGGTGAAGCGGTGTGCCCCGATACTTGAGCGCCGAAACCATTGGCGGGACCTGGTCGATCCGTCCCCGGAAATGTGCCAACGCAGCCTCGACCTGAGCGCGACTCACCTCGACGGGTACTTTTGCTACGATCTGCCCTTCGATGTCGTATGTGTCGGTTGTGACCCCCAGTCGCACGTGGGCGCGATACGTCTTCCGCCCGGTCATCAGGTACTCGGACACGCGGGTGGCCTGCCCGATGCACAAGAGCAACACGCCAGTCGCCAGTGGATCGAGTGTGCCGGCGTGGCCCACGCGGCGAACGCCGGTCAAAACACGGACGCGAATCACAACGTCGTGAGAGGTCAGGCCGCGGGGCTTGTCGAGGTTGAGGATTCCATCAGGCATTTTGGTAGAAAAGGCATTTGCGCCCTGAAAAATCAAAATGCATCAGGCGCGTTCTTGGCGCTGGCGGGCCAGATCGGCGTAGAGCGCGGTCAGAAAGCGCTCCTGGGCCTCTTCCAATGGTCCCGAGATCGTGCAGCCAGAGGCAAGGGCGTGACCACCGCCGCCGAATTGGAGCGCTACTTGCGCCACGTCAAAGCCGGGCATGGCGCGCAACCCCACCTCGATGCGGCCATCCTCGCGCTCATTGAATACCACTGCCACGTCGGCGTCGGCGGCGCTGGCGAGGAAACTGACCAGTCCAGTGTCGCTGTTGCTTATAAAATCCACCGCGCGCCGCATCGCCAGGGGGATGCTGGTCCAGATCACACCGTTCGTGAGATGTAACCGAGACAGCGCCGCCCCCCACAGCCGGAGCGCGCCGGTGGGGCGGCGATCCAGGGTATGTTGAGCGATGTAGGGCAGCGAAGCGCCAGCCTTCATCAGCCGCAGCGCCGCATCTATCACGTGGGGCGTGACGTTGCTCGTGCGAAAGCCCCGGGTGTCGGTGACGAGACCGGTCAACAGACAAGTAGCCAGTTTGGCGTCCATGGGAACGGTCATGTATTCCAACAACTGCAACACGATCTCTGTAGTGGAAGCAGCCTGGTGATCCACCAGGTTCACGTCGCCAAAATTCAAATTGGTCAGGTGGTGATCGATGTTGATCAGGGGATGGTTGCTGAACCCCGGCGTCTCTGGAAAGTGACCGAGTCGTCTCAGATCGGAGCAATCGAGGGAGATGACGAGATCGAAAAGATCGTTGGCCTCCTGTACGATCGTTTCGACGCCGGGGAGAAAGTTGAAGCGGGCGGGGATGGGATCCGGACAGGCCAGGATCGGCTCGCGTCCCATCTGCCACAAGGCCCGTCCTAGCCCCGTCAGGCTGCCGATGGCATCGCCGTCGGGGGCGACGTGACAGATCAGTAGAGGGTGGCGAGCCGCCTGGATCCGCTGGTTCGCTTGCTCTAAACGCGCTTTTTCAAGGCTCGCTTGTTCCAAGCGCATCCGTTTCAGCGTCGTCTTCTTTGTCACCGAGTCCTAACTCATCGAGGATGTTCGCGATATGTTCACCATGCTCCACAGAGGGATCGTAGTGAAAGACCAATTCCGGGGTATTGCGCAGCCGCAGCCGCCCCCCCAATTCGTGCCGCAGCCAACTGGCCGCGCCCTCCAGGCCGTCCTGGGCCTCGGTGCGCGCGTCGCCTCCGCCCAACAGATTATAGTACACATCGGCGCGGGCTGCATCCGGTGTGATCTCCACGCCGGTGATGTTGACCATCTGCAAGCGCGGGTCGCTGACCTTGCGTCTCAAAATATCCGTCAGGTGAGTGAGGATCAATCCAGAGACGCGACGCTGATACTTTTTGCTCATGTGACTTCTTGTTGCTCCTTCACGTAGAACCGGATCACGTCGCCCGGGGCAAAATCCCCAAAATCCACCAACCCCACGCCACACTCGAATCCTCTGCGCACCTCACGCACGTCCTGCTTGAAACGTTTGAGCGAGGAGACGAACCCATCGTACAGTTGATGCCCATTCCGCAAGACCCGCGCGCGGGAGTTGCGCCGGGCTTCGCCCTGGCGAATGTAACATCCGGCCACCGCGCCGACGCCGGGGATATTGAAGGTGTCTCGCACCTCCGCCTCGCCGATCGTCACGTCCACGTACACCGGTTCCAGCAACCCTTTGAGCGCCTTGTCCACCTCTTCCACCAGTTTGTAGATGATGTCGTAGGTGCGAATTTCCACGCCCTCGTTATCTGCCAGACGGCGAGCGGCCACGTCTGGCCGCACCTGAAAGCCAACGACGATCGCGTCGGAGGCGATGGCCAGGGTCACGTCCGATTTGTTTATGTTGCCCGCAGCGGCGTGCAGAATGTTGACCTCCAGATCCTCGTCACCCAGTTGCTTGAGTGAATCCACGATCGGCTCGATGGAACCTTGAACGTCCGTCTTGATGATAAGATTGAGTTCCTTGACCTGTCCGGCCTGGATGCGGCTGGCAAAGTCATCGAGGGTAAAGGTCTGGACGGGGGCGGCGGCGCTGGCGGCCTGGGCATCTGCACGCTCGGAGACGATCTCTCGCGCAGTGCGGCTGTCGGGGACCACCTCAAAGATCTCTCCTGCCTCAGGCACGCTGGAGAGCCCCAGGATCAGCGCGGGCGTCGAGGGCCTTGCTTCTTCAATGGGACGCCCGGTCTCGTCGAGCATCTGGCGCACGCGACCATGCGTCAGGCCTGCTACGATGTCATCGCCCACGCGCAACGTGCCATTCTGAACCAGAACCGTGGCGGTCGCGCCACGCTCGCGATCCAATCGCCCCTCCAGCACCGTGCCCATCGCGGGCCGGTCGGGATTGGCCTCGATCTCGACGGATTCGACGACGAGCAGAATAGCATCCAATAGATCTTCGAGGCCCGTTTTTTCTTTTGCCGAAACAGGGATGCAGAGGGTCTCTCCTCCCCAATCATCGGGAACCAGGTCCTGCTCAGATAACTGTTGTTTCGCCCTTTCGACCTGGGCGGTGCGCTTATCGATCTTGTTGAGAGCCACGACGATAGGGACGCGGGCAGCGCGGGCGTGGTTGATGGCTTCTACAGTCTGGGGCATCACGCCGTCGTCCGCAGCTACGACCAGCACCGCGATGTCGGTGGTATGGGCCCCGCGAGCGCGCATGGCAGTGAACGCCTCGTGGCCGGGCGTGTCAATAAATGTGATCAATTGCCCATCGCGTTCGATCTGGTAAGCTCCAATGTGTTGGGTGATCCCTCCTACCTCGGTGGCCAACACGTCGGTGTGACGGATGGTGTCCAGCAACGAGGTCTTGCCATGATCCACGTGGCCCAGGATAGTGACCACCGGGGGGCGACGTTCGAGTTTGGTCGGATCTTCGTCGGCGTAGAAACGCTCCCAAAGGCGCGTGGGACCCTCTTCTTCGACGACTTGTTCATCAATGTCGAGGGCTTCCCTTTTCGGCTCAAAACCCATCTCCTGGGCTACGATGGCGGCCGTTTCATAGTCGATCTGCTGATTGATGTTCGCCATCACGCCGGCGACCATCAACGCCTTGATCACGTCAATGGGGCTGACGTTCATCCGCTCAGCCAACTGGCGCACAGCCAAAAAGTCCGGGATCTCGACGATGCGTTCTTCCTGTGCTTTTGTCTTTGCCGAATCATTTTTCGGTAAAGACGTCGTTTTCTCATTCATCTCAACCTGCTCCCTTCACTGCTTTCTTGTCTTGTTCGGACCTTTGGTGCAATTCTTCCGCATACTCTTGCAACCGGCTTTTGGTTTCAGAAGTCAACGATATCTTTAGCACGCGCTCCAGTTGCCGCTTTGCCAGTGCCGTCTCCCAGCACTCGCGCCGAGGGCAGAGATACGCTCCTCGCCCACTCCGCTTGCCTGTCTCGTCCACCATCACAGCGCCCTCGGGGGTGCGCACGATGCGAACCAGTTCCCGTTTGGGCCGCACGGCGTGACAGGCGATACAGGTTCGCTTTGGAATGTGCTTGCGCCGCTGCGATCGTTTGCTCATGCTATCAATAATCCGTATAATGCCGCCAATCCTCGGTACCTTCGTCGCTCCGCTTGCGGCGGCGACGGGCGATAAGCTCGCCGGTCTCTTCGTCGTAGACGAGCTGTCTGCGACGTTCTCGCTCTCGCTTGAGCTTTTCTTCGCGATCTAGCTCCTCCTCTTGTTCTCCAAACAAGAAGGACGGGATCTCCGGTTCCTCAGGCGCTTCTTCCTCAACAACGCTTTCTTCAGGCGATTCTGCGGCCTCCGGCTCTTCGACCTCTTCCTCAACCTCGGCAGCGGCCTCCAACTCGGCCTCTGCTGCCGCCTCTTTCTCGGCAGCGACAACGACTTTTTCCTCTACCACTTCTGCCGCCACTTTTTCCTCGACGATGGCCTCGGCAGGAACGGGTTCCTCGGCCTCCGTCAGCGCCAATGCCTCGATGCCCTGGTTGATCTCTTCAAATGACTTGGGGCCGATGCCCGGCAGTGCCAGTATCCCCTCATCGCCCTCGACGGCCAATCGCTCCAGTACATCGCCAGCCGTTTCCACCCCTGATTGCTCCAGGCAGTTCAGGACGCGGGTGCTGAGGCCGATGTCGGCCAGAGGAATTTCGAACGCCTGGGCTGGGATCTGTTTGCGAGCCGCCTCGAGGGCCGCCTGTTGAGCCATTTCCTTCCTGATTTGTTTCTCCCGCTCGGCCCGGCGAACCGAAGCATAGTGTTCCCAGACAGTTTCCACCACCTGGCGCACCGCGAGCAACTCTTCGCCGGTATACGGTAGATTTTCTTGATGCCGCTGCAGGATACCGGCGACGGTGGGAACGATTTCCGCGACCAGGCCCAGGCTAGGCAGCACGTCAGGGTCTTTGTTGATCCGCTGCAGTGCCCAGGTGGCGGCTTCGGTGGCTCCTTGAATATCAATGCGATAGTCGCTCAGTTTGGCCGCTAATCTGGCGTTCTGCCCCGCGCGCCCGATCGCCAGCGAGAGTTGATCGTCAGGCACAACGACGCTGGCGGCCTTTCTACCACCGGATTCTTCGTCCACTCGCACGCTCAACACTTGGGCTGGACTGAGCGCCTTGGCAATGAAGGTGGCGGCGTTCGGGCTCCATTCAATGACGTCGATCTTTTCTCCACCCAGCTCGTTGACGATGGACTTGATGCGCACCCCCCGCATGCCGACGCATGCCCCTACCGGATCCACACCAGGCTGACGAGCGGCCACGGCGATCTTGGAGCGGGAGCCAGCCTCGCGGGCGATGGCCTTGATTTCAACCGTGCCGTTGAAAATCTCGGGTACCTCCAGTTCCAGGAGACGGCGCAACATCTTGGGATGGCTGCGTGAGAGGACGATCTTGGGTCCCTGGCTGGTATTGCGGACCTCGAGCACGTACGCTCGCAGACGTTGGTGAAGGTGATAACGCTCGCCGGACATCTGCTGGCTGCGCGGCAAGATCGCCTCCACGCTTCCCAGGTTCAGCATCACCACTTTTGATTTGATGCTCTGCACGATGCCGTGAACGATCTCTCCTTCCTGTTCGGCGTAGCGCACGTACTGTGCATCCCGCTCCGCTTCGCGAATGCGTTGCAAGATCACCTGTTTGGCGGTCTGCGCCGCGATGCGGCCAAAGTCCGAGGGGGTATCCTCTATCACCAACACATCTCCCACCTGAATGTCGGGCTGGATCGCGCGTCCCTTTGCCAGTCCCACTTCCTGATAGGGGTCGGCGACTTTTTCCACCACCTGCTTTTCGACGAAAATGTGCGCTTCCCCGGTAGCGGGGTCGATCTTGGCCATCACGTTTCCAGGTGCTTTGCTATCTACGTTACGGCGGTAAGCAGAGACGAGCGCCGTCTCGATCGCCTCGAGAACGACCTCCCTGGGCAACCCACGGTCGCTACAGATTTCGTTAAACGCCAACAAGAACTCCGACTTCATCGCCCTTCTCCCGCCTGCGGGGTCTGTCCCCGTCCAGGCTACAAACTAGATTCGATTGCACCAAAGTGACCGTATATGAAGAAAAGTGGGACTGGCCCACTTCTCGGCGTTGCGACTATACGGTTTAGATTATAACACAAGCGCTGGGAACTTGCAAGTAACTTGGGGGCCGAGGGTATAATTCAGAACTCTGGAGGACAGGTTTCTTTTTTCTCCAGACTGTATCTTTTCAATAAAACGGGGCTATGTAGCCTAGGTTTCCATACCTCGCGGGCCTGCGCGCTATGGAAAGCGCGGCTACGTCGAAAGCTCCCCAGACTTTTGAATTATATCCGTAACTTGGGGGCCGAGTCCTGCCCAACGCATAAACGGAGCGATGCATCCTCCTGCTGTCGCAGCCGGCTGATTGGCTTGAATTGCTGATGCCTCCAATTCAGCGCCTCAGCGATACTACCACCAAAAACCTGACGGGTCTTAGAGACCCGTCAGGCTTGACGCTCGCCAATCCCATTGTCCCCTCGACCAACGACGAGGCGACCACGGCGAACCACGCCAACTCGTGGGAGACGGAGGGAGTACAGGCTTGGCGGATGGTTAGGCTATGGTTACACTGTATCTCGCATCACCAGCGGCAGGTAGATAAAGCTCCTGTCACCTTTAACGAGAGAAACAGACCGATTCTCCAAGACCCTCTCCTGTACCCACACGGTCTCCTGGATATCCGTCGCCTCCCAGTCGCGGTCTGCAACGACGAGAGACTTGGTAAAAGTGACCGCCCCCGTCGTGCCGGAGGGCACCGTCCAGTTCAACTCGCTCAATACGTAGTGCTCCGGCGTGCTTAGCACGTTGCCATCATAGAGGTATCGGCCGCCCCACACCCACATGCCGGGCACGCCATCATCGCTGGAGACCAACGCGCCGGCGTGGTTGCGACGTGCCTGGTTCAAGCCGGGAAAGCCCATGTCCCATCGGTTGTGGACGGCGTCGTAGCGCAGGGCCAATCCACTCTCATCGGGCCAGTGACCGCAACCGGCGATCACGACGCTGCCCGCCAGTTCGTGCGCGGCGCCTGGGTCGAAGCCAAAGGCCGGGGCCTCATCGCAGGCGATGGGCATAGGAGCAACACCGGCCTCGTCCCAGGTTGGAGAGCCGGCCGAGGTGTCGAGCCTTTCGGTGACGGTGATGGCGTACATACCCCCGCCATTGGGCACCGTCCCACCCATCGCGTAGATGACCCCGTCGACCACGGCGCTGGGGATGTAGCGGCGCGCGTGATTCAGCGTGGGGCCGGCGCTCCAGCGGTTTCCCGGAGCGGCGGTGGGGTCAAGAATGTGAGTATCATCAAGCAGGACGGATCCATCGGAACCGCTAAAGACGTAGGCTTTATTATCCACGACCGCCACGCCGCCTGGTATGGAGGCCACCGGCAGCGGATCGGTCGCAAAGACAGCCGTCGTGTTGTCATCGGGATAAAAGCCCTGCACGAGGTCGGTAAAGCCGCCGCTGGATTCCAAGTAACCACCAAAGGTCACGAGAATCTCGCGACCATCCCCATCGGTGAGGCGGGCGATGACATAGTTGGTCACAGCGGACGGCATATCGACTCCCGTGTCGGTGTATACGCCGGTCTGGGGATCAAAGGCCCAGATGCGCGGGTAGTCATTTCCGTCGGAGCGCCGCCCGCCCAGGAAATAGACCAGCCCCGTGACCTCCGAATACTCGGCGTCCCCCCGCGAGTAGGCGAAGGGAGCTTCGGACTCTATCCGCCACGCGCCGCCGGGGACGACCTGCCCCGTGCCGGGCGGCGTTATGGTATAGGTCATCAGCGTCAGATGATCGGGGTCCCAGCGCTCATCGAGATTGAAGGCCTCGCTCGATTCGATCACGTCGGTCACCGTCAGCAGATCGCGGGCATAGATGGTGCGCGAGAAATCGGGGGACCAGGCGTCCCCTGCCACATCTTTGCTCCAACCGAGATCGGGCGGCGCCTCGCAGCGCGTGAGCTGCTCGACCTCGGTCGCCATGTGCCAGCCGCCCTCGTTGGTGCGCCCGCTGACCAGATAAAGATTCCCGCCATTCCCGATCACCTTTGTGCCGTACATACAACGGTTCAGATCGGGCAAGGGGAACCAATGCTCCGTCACCGAGTCGAAAGCCCAGGTATCGCTGGAACAACGGTACGTCCCCATTGACATCTCACCGCCACCGATCAGAATTAAATAGCGGTCGTCCACGACGCTCACGGCATGCGCAGCCACTCTGCTGGGCAGATCCGCCCCTTGACGCCAGGTGTCGGTGTCAGGATCATAGATCTCCAGGCTGTTGTGGTTGACGTCGCCGCCGGCATAGCCGCCCGCCACGTAAATCTGGCCGTCGATGACGCCCGCGCCCGCGTAGGCGCGCGCCTCGCCCATCGAAGCGCCCTGGGACCAACTGTCGCCGATCGGGTCATAGACGTAGAGCGCGTCGCTGTAGCGGCCATCGTCCAACTGGCCGCCAACGACGTACAGTTTGCCGTCGAGAGCCACCGCCGAGGCAAAGGCCAGCGGGGCCGACAGTGCAGCACCCGTCGACCAGGCATTGGTCGCGGGATCGTAAATGTGGAGGGTATCCAGAAAGGTGCCGCCGTAAAAGGGCTGCTCCGCATCGTCGCTGCCTCCAGGCACGTAGATGTGGTCTCCCAGGGTCACGGCGTCCACGCCAGAAACGTCGACGGGCAGCGCGGCGCGGGCGCTCCAACTGTCGCCCGCGATGTCGTAACGGTAGACGGCGTCGGTGGGCGTCCAGAGAGCCGTCTCGCCGCCGATCTGGTAGAGATAGCCATCGTGATAGGCCAGGCCGTGGAGACGTGTGCCTTGCGGCGTGTCCGCCAGCCCATCCCAGCTGCTCCCCAGGTCGGCCACCGTCTCGATTTGCAGCGCGTCGGTATACCAGCCGTTGTGCGTGCGCGCCTGGAGGATGAGATCGCTGCAAGTTCCCACCACCGCCGTCCAGGGCGCCTGCACGGTGGCGGTCAGGGCAGCACTTTCGCCAGGGTCGAGGAAGAGCTCCGGCGGGACGACCTCGGCGGGCCAGTCACCATCGACGCTCAGCGCGACGATCTGATCTCCCTCCGTGGCATTTTTGATGGTCAGAGGGTACGTAACGCCATTCCCCGGGCAGATATGGCCATCCTGCTCAGGAGCGAGGGCCAGGTGTGGGCAGTCGGCGTGGAGGCTGATGTCGTCGATGTACCAGCCGGCGGGGCCGGGATCGCCGCAACAGGTCGACAGATCAAAGGCAAGGTCGACCGTTTCGCCCGCCCACTCTGAAAGTTCCACCACCTGGGGCGCCCAGTAGGGTTGCGCCGTCGTATCTTGCCAGATTGGGATGCTGTCGACCCAGATCCGCCTCCCGTCGGAGTTGTCCTCGTCGAACCAATCCCACCAACGCAAGTAAAGCCCTTTGGGATCATCGGGCAGTGCCAGCGTGAGGTTCAGGATGTGATCATCGCCAGTGCCGCGGGCGTCGGCGTCCAGGTCTGTTCCCCAGACGCGCTCGCCGCTGTGAGCGTGACGCGGGCCGAGGGGGTAGGTCGGATCCGGCGCGCCCCACTCCCACTCCCCGGTGCTTCCGGATACCAAGCCGCCGTCGTCGGCCTCCAGATCCCAATACTCGACCACCTCTCCATATCCATAGACAAACAGGGGAGCCTCAATAACCGTGCCGCCAAGCGCCTGTTCATCCGTGATGGAGGCGGTGTTGGTGATGAGACTGCCGCACTGCATATCCCAGGGCATACTGGTCTTGACGGTGGCGATGGCGGTCTGATCGGAGGGGAGAGGCGCAGACGCCGTGCTTCGCCATTCGAGCCAGGTGTCGCCGGTCGCCAGATTGCCGGGGCCAGATAGCGAGGCATCCTCCACCGTGAGACCCTCCGGGAGCTGGTCGAACAGATACCCATCGGTCGAGGCCACGGAGCCGCTGTTGTGGATATAGAGGGTGTAGGTCAAGTCCTGACCGGCCCCTACGACAGAGGGAGTCGCGACCTTGCGCGATTGCTCAAAGTTGGGACGTCCAGGAGCGGTGTGGATGCCAATATCGTCGATGTACCATCCTGCGGCGGCGGAGCCATTCCCGTTCGGTTGCAGCGTGAAGGTCAGTGTGATGACCTGGCCGCGATAGCGGGTGATGTCCCGCTCTACCTCGAACCAGCGGCTCTCGTGGGCCTCCTGCTCGGTGGTGAGGCCACCGCTGTGCTGGCCGTAAAGCAGCGTGGGAGTGGGGTAGCCGGTGGAGGCGATCTCTACGTAGGCCTCATCATTGGCGGCCATATCCAGCCATTCCCACCATTGGAGAGTGACTGCCCGCTCCGAGGGAATCCCGGTCAAATCCAGGATACCCGTCATCGTGCTGGTGGCGTCATCGCTGTAGGCGCCTCCAAGATTGGTTCCGAAAGCCAGCACGCCAGAGTGGGCGGTCGGCGGGCCGATAATGGGCACAGGGATGGGAAAATAGAGCCAATCGCCTCCGATCGTCCAACTGCCCGCGGCCGTGCGATCATTGGCCGACCCCGTCCAGAGGTTAATGCCATAATAGTAGTAAAGTGCACCGGCGGGATACACCCGCGAGGCAGCCGACATCGCGATCTGACCCACCTGGGCAGCGTCGGCGACCAGCGCCGGACCGCTGATGACGGCGGTGTTGGTGATCATCGTCGGCGCGCTGGCCGTGACATCGACGGGGATATAGACGACGAGCATCTCGCCGGGCGGAATGCTTCCATACCAGGTGATCGGATCGGTGGCGCTTGACAGGATCGACGTGGCGCCGCTCGACGGTTCGAACGTGGCCGGCGCGCGTTGAGCAACACCCGAAGGCAGACTGTCGCTGATGAGGAGATGGCTGGCGGTGAGGCTGCCGGTGTTGCGAAGATAAAGCGCGTAGGTGACAATATCCCCCGGCTCGACTCGGTAAGGCGCACCTTTGATTCCCAGGCGGTCGAACTCTGGCGCCGGCTCGCGAAAGAAAAGAGTCCAGCGGCGAAGATCGCCATCGTTGCTCCCTGTATTTTGGTCGCAGACGCGGAGTCTCCAGACGCCCTCTGCGGCCTCGCCCTCGAAGGCGTTCAGTCCCCCAGTATTGAGATAGTTCGTGACCGGGGCGATGGTGCGTTCATAGTAAGGATAGGCGGGATTATCGTCGTCGCCATCGTCGCGCGGATTGGGCGAGACGTCGTCCACGCGCACGTCATAGTTATCGCTGGGATCCTCGACGCCGGGATCCTCGATCAACTCCACGATGGTGCCATCGGGACTTTGCAACAAGATAAAGACGTCGCCCCGGTGTTCGTGGTTGAGGTTGATGCCCACGTCTACGTCGCCGACGGTGAACGCATCGCCGACGTCGAGGGTCAAGACCGCTGGGCTGCCGCAATCGTAGCTGTTGATGTTCATCAAGCCGGTGGTGTCTGTGTACACGTAAGCGGCTTCTGGAAGCGCCGGGGCAGCCAGAGGCGCGCCAAGCTCATCCTCAAGCACGCTTTCGACCGTCGAGCAGGAGGAGCAGATCTCTGGAGCAGGCGCTTGCGGCACATCTCTCACCGGGGGACCACCCTCGTCGGAATGAAGCAAAGTCACATCCGGCCACTCCGGGGAGAGAGGACCGAGAGGCTGCGGCGGATCGCTCTCCCTTACCGGAGCCAGGCTTGCGCTGGCGGTGATAAAGGCCCAGGGCAACAGCAGTAACGTGATGGCTATGGTTATGATCCAGATGGTAACTTTGAGGTGCTTTTTCTTCATCGTCATTCTCCTCCTTCGAAAACAGATCTGTAGCCGTGGATTCCACACCGCGCTATGGAAAGCGCGACTACCGAAAACAAACTACTTAAAATTGAGTAGGTTGGAGCTCTACAAGAACAAGCCCGACGGTCAACTGTTCCAGTTGACGGATAAAGTGATGGACTTGTCTTTTGATAGATTGTACTTGTTCTATTCCAGACTGTCAAATAGTGTCTGCGCCAATGAACAGGGTCAGACAATCATAGCCTGATTCTGAACACAACCTTTTCGGCCCTGACAACCTTGTGACCTGTTTGACATTTTGGCCGGGGGGTTATACACTTGTATAATTAACGGTCGAGTTTGTAGACCCGCTACCCAAGAATCCTCAGGGAAAAGCATAAGGAGATCCGGTTGAAATACTGGAATCAGCAGGCATCGGAATGACCTTTTACCTCGAATTTGAGCCGGTAGGCCGCCGGGGAGCATGCCCATCCGGCGGCACGTTACTGGATGGCGCGCGCCAACTGGGCGTCGACCTGGTCAGCCTGTGCGGCGGGACCGGGAGCTGTGGCCGCTGCATCGTGCAGATCATCGCGGGCGACGTCTCGGAGCCGACGCCGGGTGAGAGCGAATTCCTCAGCCCCGAGCAGTTGGCAGCAGGCTACCGCCTGGCCTGTCAGACAAGGCCAACGAGCGACTGCAAGGTGCGCGTGCCTCCAGCGTCGCTGACCACTCCCCAGCGCGCCCAGGTGGAAGGGGAAGAGGTACCAGTGGTTCCCGAGCCGGCGGTTCAGACCTACCCGGTCGCCCTGTCGCCCCCCTCCCTTGACGATCTGCGGGCGGATGCGGACCGGCTGACCGACGTCCTGGCGCAACAACGCGGTCTCCCGGAAACAACTTTGGATCTCGCGATCCTGCACCAGCTCTCGCACCGCCTGCGGGATGGAGACTGTCAGTTCCGTGTGGCCGTGCGCGAGCAAGAGATCGTGGCGCTGCTTCCGCCGGAGGCTCGATCTCTGGGACTGGCCGTGGACCTGGGCACAACCAAGATCGCCGCCTACCTGGTCGATCTGGAAACGGGGCAGACGGTGGCCTCCGAGGGCCTCATGAACCCCCAGATCGCTTACGGCGAGGACGTCATCGCCCGTCTTGCCCTCGCCAGAGAGGACTCGTCTCAGGCGACGCTGTTGCAGACTTTGGTCGTCAAGGCGCTGAACGAGACTACCGTCGAGATGTGCGCCCGGGTCGGCGCAGAACCGCTCCACATCGTCGATTCCGTAGTGGTGGGCAACACGGCCATGCACCATCTCCTCCTGGGAGTGCCGGTGGAGCAACTGACCCAAGCGCCCTACGTACCGGCTGTGGCGTCTGCGCTGGACGTCAAGGCCCGTGACCTGGGTCTGTGCATCGCGCCGGGGGGCTATATGCACCTGCTGCCCAACATCGCCGGATACGTCGGCGCGGATCACGTGGCGATGTTGCTGGCGACCGGGGTGGCCCAGAGCGAGGACGTGGTGCTGGCGATTGACATCGGCACGAATACCGAGATCTGCCTGGCGAACCGCGGCGCGTTGACCAGTCTCTCCTGCGCCTCCGGGCCGGCCTTTGAGGGCGCGCACATCAAGCACGGCATGCGAGCAGCCGAGGGCGCTATCGAACACCTGCGCCTCGTCGGGGATCGAGTCGAATACCAGACGATCGGCGGCGCGCCTCCGGTGGGGCTGTGCGGTTCGGGCATCCTGGATGCTTTGGCACAGCTCCATCTGGCAAGTGTGGTGGACGTCAGAGGGCGCATGGGCGAGCATCCTCGCGTGCGCCAAACGGATGGCTCGCGTGAATTTGTGCTGGTCGGCGAGGACGAGGATGGCAGCGACCGGCCCGCCATTACCTTCACGCAGAAGGACGTGCGAGCGTTGCAACTGGCCAAGGGGGCAGTGCGCACCGGCATCAATGTGCTTCTGGAGGTGGGCGGGCTGACGCCGGACGAGATCGAGCGGGTGATCATCGCCGGGGCGTTTGGCACCTACATCGATGTCGCCAGCGCGATCACGATCGGTATGCTGCCCCGACTGCCGTTAGGTCGCTTCCGTCAGGTGGGGAACGCCGCCGGGATGGGCGCCAAGCTGGCCCTCATCTCGCGCAGCAAGCGAACTGAAGCCCAGATCCTGGCCCGGCGCATCGGTTACGTCGAACTGGCAGGTGACTCCCGATTCGCGAGGATGTTCGTGCAGGCCATGTACCTGGAATAGCCCAGCACCCGTTACAATTGAATGCTATGTGGCCTTCATGCCGACAAGAGTAAACTACCCCTTAGCAAGCTGCGAGGGAGTTCACTTCTAAAACACACTCTCAAGTGCACGGATGAAAGCGAGCCACGTTCTGATACTGGCGCTGGTGAACGGAGACGTTGTACGGCCTCAGCGAAGCCCTTTCTCAGATCTCGTCGAGTGCCAGCGTGTCCAGTTTTGCCCGCGTCGGTGTTCCTTCTGTATCCCAACCCCGCAGCTCGTAATACAGGGGCAGCATGCGGTCCAGATCGGGCAGGACCCCCGCCGCCGTGCCTGAGGGCCGAGGCTCGGTGAGAAAGCGACGCGGGAGCGTGTCGTCGGCGCGGGCGACTCCCAGCCGCCGGTTGATCATTCGCTTCAGGTTGAAAAGCCGCTCGCTCACCTGTACCAATTCTTCGAAAGTCCAATCCCAACCCGTCGCCACGTTGAGCATCTCGACCGTTCGCTCGGGGTCCATCCCGCCCTTGATCATGAACTTGCACAGGCCCAGAGGATTGTACACGGCAAAAAAACCTGAAAGGCAATGACCAGGCGGACGGTGGCCTCGTCGGAGGCGAAACGGTCGCGGGGACCCTCCTGCCAGCCGGGCCACTCGACGCCATAACCGCGCCAATAGCTGCAAATCCGCGTGCCCAGGAGCCACGTCTGCACGTCTTGCTCAGAGGCCGTTTCCTCCGCGATCTCACCGCTTCCCAGGTTCACTCGCAACCAACGCCCGGCGTAGATATGCTTCACCCTTCACTTCCTCTTTTCCTGGTGCAACGCACTCGCTCAGAAATTCGTTATCATCATCTCCTCTGAAAATAGATCTGTTACCAATTTGCGTCATTCCGAGTAAGCCACAACGCCGCGACGCTGTTCAGTCAGAAATGACAGTCTATGTCATTAGGGTGTGTTTCAAATGGGTTGAGTAGCCGCGCTTTCCATAGCGCGCGGTATGGAAAGCGCGACTACCTCCAACCGAAATGAAACATACCCATGTCATTAGTAGCGACCGAAGGAAGTCGAGGAATCTCCACTTTCGCAAGCAAAACCACCGGGGAGATTCCTCCGTGTGGCGTCGTGTGCCGCCACACGACGCTGCGACTCCACTTCGCTGCGCTCCGTTCCGCTCGGAATGACGAGCGCCTGTAGCGGTTAGCGTCGGATTGTTCCAATCCGCAATCGCCCTACATTTTCGTCCTTCGTGGTGTCCCGTAGGGGCGTGAATGTCTCCTTTACGATCCGCCAAGCGCCCTATCAAAGAACACTGCCAGGCGCGCATACAGTCGTTCCTGGTTGACGGGCTTGCTGATGCCATGCCCCTCATCCTCAAAGGTCAACAGTTCGTAGGGAATGTGGTGAACGTCCAACCGTTGCACCACCTGGCGTACATTTTCGGGCGTCACGTTCGGGTCCTGAGCGCCCTGGACGATCAACAACCGCCCGCGGATGTTCTGGATAAAGTGGATCGGCGACCGTTCATGGTATCGCTCCGGCGCGGTCTCGGGGCTGCCTCCCATCATCTCTTCGCTGTAGGGGCGCAGATCGGGGCGGGTGGTTTCA
>DAOTUB010000314.1:0-10503 GCA_034437455.1 Anaerolineae bacterium
GCCGCGCTTTCCATAGCGCGCAGGCCCGCGAGGTATGGAAACCTCGGCTACATAGCCCCGTTTTATTGAAAAGATACAGTCTGGAGAAAAAAGAAACCTGTCCCCCAGAGTTCTGAATTATACCCCGCACCAAATCTTTACCAAAATTTCACCAAAATTTTACCATCGCACCGCTTGTTTTGTGCTATACTGTATCCAGGTTGTGTAAATTTTAGACAAAATGGAGATAAACATGTCGAGTACATACTGTCCCAATTGTGACGCTACTATAACTTTGGGCAATCCACACATAGGCGCTCTGATTCGCTGTGGCGAATGCGGCCAGGAACTCGAGATCATCAGTACCCATCCATTCGAAGTGGACTTTCCGCTGGAACAGTGGAGAGACGAGGATTGGGAAGATGATTGGGAGGACGAGGAGGAAGACTGGGACGATTAATGGCTGTCTTGCTCGTGTAATCGTGTGAGCGCCTCGTCTGAGATGGCGAGACGCTTTTATCGTTGGAGAGCGCGACTAATTTCCTGGTTTTGCCACAATGTCTCAACCGACGACGGTCTGTACTGCGTCGAGCCGACGCCAACGCGCCCAGGGATAAACGTTATCCCTGGGCGCTTTTCTGTGATCCAAGTGTGGCCGCTTTGAATTGGTGCATTTAGGTTTGTGTCTGCGTGGTTATGACCTGTGTAGGACAACCTGCCGAACCTCGCCAAACTGGCTTACTGTCTTTTGAGCGTCTTCTTGGCTCGCTGCTTCTATTATGATGGTGGTGACGCCTTTGCGGAAGAGGGCAGTATATCCTGCCTCCTTGGCAGTAGATGTACAATCTCCATCGATGAGGACTGTGAATTCCCTCGTTGATGGCTTGGTCAGGTTTTCGTACCCTACCAGTCTGAGGACATCATCCCAGGTAGCTCCACAGGCTACGCAATGTATGTGCTGAATTCCTCCGGTTTCCGTTTCCTCAAACTTGCCTCCGTCTATCTTGTCAGAATGACACCGAGGACAATAGATTCCTTGCTGAGTCACATACTCGGCAGGTGTGAGTGTTTTTCTTCGTCTACGTCGAATCATCGGTCGCCTCCTGTGAAAACAAACTATGGTGCTAGAGCCGGTGGATGGTTTTTCCCATGGTCCTGATAGAGCGTTGCGCTTGGCAACTCTGGATTCTCGTTAAAATAACGCCACTATTAGTATAGGCAACTTTGCAGAAAAGTCAAACGCTGAATTGACTACCACACAAAGTTGCATTATACTGGGCACGCGCCAGATATAAAAGTGTTTACCCATAGGACCACCTGATGACCCTTATATACCTTGCCGTTGCCTGGCTCGCCGGTATCGTGCTGGCAAAAGTATTCGATCCTCCCTGGCAAGCGCTGCCTCTACTGGCGCTGGCAGCGTTTATTGGACTGCTGCTGTGGCGGGATGATGCTCCTGGTAAGAACCACGTTCGCCTGGGCGCATTGTGCGCGCTGATGCTGGCCCTGGGCGCGGGGCGTTTCTTGCTCGCCGTCCCTCGCTTTGACGAGATGTCCCTTGCTACCTACAATGATGTTGGTTGGGTGACGTTCGAAGGCGTAGTGGTGGGAGAGCCAGACGAACGAGAACAGTACACCAACTTGCACGTACAAGCCAAACAACTGACGCTGTCCGACGGTGTGGAACGGGAGATTGAGGGACTGGCCCTGGTCAAGGCCGGTCGCTACCCTCCGCGTCGCTATGGCGACCACGTGCGGGTCGAGGGATTGCTGGAGACACCGCCCGTCTTTGAGGGGTTTTCCTACCGCGACTACCTGGCCCGGCAAGGTATCCATTCTCTGATTCGACGCGCCCAAGTCACGCTGCTGGCCGAAAATCAGGCCAATCCCCTTCGATATTACCTCTTTGCCTTCAAGCGGTATGCTCAATCCACCATCGCCCGTATTCTCCCGGAGCCGCAGGCGGCGCTGTTGACCGGTATCCTGCTAGGCCTGGAGACGGGCATCCCCGCCGACTTGATGGACGACTTTGCCACCACCGGCACGACTCACATCATTGTGATATCGGGATTCAACATTACGATCATTGCCGGAATTTTTTCTGGGATAGCCCGGCGGCTGTTTGGGCAGCGACGGGCGATCTGGATCGCTGTCGCGGGCGTGGTAGTTTACACGATCTTGGTCGGCGCGTCGGCAGCGGTGATGCGGGCGGCGTTGATGGGCCTCCTCTATCTTTTTGGCCGTCACCTGGGACGCGCTGTATTTGCTCCTGCGTCTCTTGCCGCGGCGGCCATCGCGATGACGTTGCACGATCCCAGCGCGCTATGGGACGTGGGCTTCCAACTCAGCTTCGCCGCCACGGTGGGGCTGGTGGTCTACACAGAGCCGCTGGAGCAGGTTTTTGAGCGGGCGCTGGCGAGGGTCACTTCTGCTGAAAGCGCCCGACGGATCGTCGGCCTGGTTAGCGAGGCGTTGATCGTCACGCTGGCAGCGCAGCTAACCACGACGGTACTTTTGCTCCATTATTTTGGGCGGCTTTCCCTCGTCACCCTGCTCACGAACTTTCTGATCCTTCCCGCTCAACCCTGGGTGATGATTTGCGGCGGAGTCGCCATGTTATTGGGTCTGCTCCTCCAGCCGGTGGGTCAGGTCGTCGGCTGGGTGGCCTGGATATTTCTCACCTACACCATCGAGATGGTGCGGCTGACGGCGCAGGTTCCTTTCGCTTCGGTGCCGGTGCGGATGGATGGCTGGATGGTGTTCGCGTACTATGTGCTCCTGGGCGGTCTCACCTGGTGGCTGGCGCAGCCCAGGGAACGGCGCAGCGAGCTGTGGGCCAGGTTCTCCTCCCGCCTGGAGGCGAAGGCGCTTGTCAGCTTCGCCGCCATCCTGTTGGTGCTGGCGTCCTTTGCCTGGCGCGGCTTGCCCGATGGCCGCCTCCACGTCACGTTCTTCGACGTAGGACAAGGGGATGCTATCTTCATCCAGACCCCCTCCGGTCGGCAGATATTGATCGACGGTGGACCGAGCGAGACGGCGCTGCTTGCGCAACTGGGCCGCCAGATGCCCTTCTGGGATCGTACGCTCGACGTGATGGCGCTCACACATCCCGAATCTGACCACGTCACCGGATTGGTGGGAGTGCTGGAGCGGTACCGGGTGGACATGGTGATCTTTCGCGAGATGGAGCACGAGTCGGAGGTCTATGCCCATTGGCTGCGGTTGCTGGAGGCGGAGGGAGCCACGGTCTATCGGGGCGAGGCAGGGCTACGAATGGCGCTCGATACTGGATTAGAGATGCTCCTGCTACATCCGGGAGCAGAGCTGCGTGGGGAGGCCAACAACGATTCACTCGTGGCGCGGCTGACCTACGGGCACGTGTCAGTGTTGCTGCCGGGGGACATCGAGGCGGAGGTGGAGCAGCAGTTGGCAGCGGGGGGAGTATCACTGGCGAGCATGGTTCTGAAGGCGGCCCATCACGGGAGTTGTGGCTCGACGACGGAGGAGTTTCTGGGGGCAGTAGCGCCGGAGGTGGTGGTGATCAGCGTGGGGGCGGAGAATCGTTTCGGTCACCCTTGCGCCGAGGTGTTGGAGCGACTGGGTGATCTACCCACGTACCGCACGGACGAGCGTGGCGCGATTGAGATAATCAGCGATGGGACGCAGGTGTGGATCGAGACGGAAAGGTGAGGCGTACCCCCTGATGCTTCCAACTGTTCCACCAGTCATTGCACTTGCGCGAGCAACTGCTCGGTCCACCATTCGTCTCGTGATCGGAAGGACTCGGTGGGGCGCATCTAAAACTTGGGGGAGTATCCATTGAAGAACCTGTCTAGCGCCGGTCGAGTAGGCCCGGAGGACCGTATCGAGACCAAGCGGGTGATCTGTGGAGCCGCTCGCTTCCTTAACTTGATGACATTGAATCATCCTGGGGGATGCCTACGTAGCGGGATCTAACGCGCTCGCTCTCGTCGGTTGCCAACATCGCCTCTTGTTCCCACTCTGATAGACCGCGTTCTCGCAGAACCTCGGCCAGATCGTCAGGCAATTCTATCTCGGCATCGTCGAGTCCTGCGTATAGATCGTCCAATTGTCCCTGAATTGTATCTTCTCAATAACTTGGGGTGAATCTGTTCGTAGTGCGCACTTTAGTGCGCTTTTAGGGGCGCTGAAGCGCCTACTACGAACAAGCCCCCGGTTTATTGAGAAGATACCCTGAATTTCAGCGTCAACCACGATCACCTGACCGGTCTCCAGGTCGAGGTAGTGGTTCATCTCCCAGTCGCTACTCTCAAAGACCATGATCAGACCGGCACTATGCAATATGAATCCGTCTAACTTACTCCTCGTCGTTTGCTTCGTCCACCCCGTCCCCAAAGGCCAGCGCCAGCGCCCGATCGGTGACAGAGGCGTAGGCCAGCGTCAGCGCGCCACGAAAGGCTTCCGGGCGGCGGGAGAACGCGGGCGGCCCCAGCCGTTTGAGAAGCATCGTCTCGACCTGCGGCGGCGCGATGGTCACCTGGAAGCCGCGCAGACTTTTTCCTAGCTCCCAGAAATGAGGGAGTGTCTCTTCCAATGGTTCCACCGTCTCTTCCACTTCGGGTTCCTCGGCGGGTGGAACGGCGGCAGCGCGGCGATCTCGCAGCGCCTCCGTCACCTGCTCGCGGGTGCGGCCCCGCAGCGCGAACAAGAGAAAGGGATCACGGTCGAACTCTTCCGCCAGCAGATAGTAGACGGCGGCGATGTGTTTGCAGGGAACAGCCCAATCGGGGCAGGAGCAGCTCATCTCGACCTCGTAGCTGGCGGGGAAGAGAGAGACGCCAGCGGCTCTGAACACCTCTTCGATGTCCGGCGGCATCTCGCCGCTCAATAGTTGGGCAGAAAAGATGGCCTGTGCGGTGAGGGCGTCAATCACCTGCTCCCACTGCTCGGATTCCAGCGGCCTGACCTCGATGCGCACACTGTAGGGCCTGCGGCGGGAGCCTTGCACGCGGGCGGCGATCCGTCCCGGCTGCACATCAATGTTCATCACCTGGCCCTTGCGGGCGTACCGACGGCCCCGCTGGAGCCGGTTGTCCCAACCGAAGGATTCCAGTACCTCGATCCAACGCCGCGACCACCAGTGCTCCCCGAACTTGCCGCGCCTGCTGCGCGCCTGGATGCCGTCCTTGACCGGGATCGGTTTGGACGAAGGGAAGTAGCCCCAATAATCGCTGTATCTCTTACGGCTCATTGGCCCATCTCCAATCTCTAGTCACCCATTGCCTCCTGGCTCAGCGTGACCAGCTCCCGCAATTGATCGGTGTCCAATTCCGTCAACCATCCCTCCCCCGCGCCGATGACGCTCTCGGCCAGCGCCTTTTTGCTCTCGATCAACTCGTCGATGCGCTCCTCCAGCGTGCCCGCGCAGATGAACTTGTGCACCCACACGTCCCTCGTCTGCCCGATGCGATAGGTGCGGTCGGTGGCCTGATTCTCGACGGCGGGATTCCACCAGCGGTCAAAGTGAAAGACGTGGTTGGCGCGGGTCAGGTTCAGGCCCAGGCCGCCCGCCTTGAGCGAGAGGACGAAGAGCGACGGGCCTGGACCTCGCTCCTCCTGGAAGCGGGCGATCATCCGGTCGCGCTGCTTGGCCGGCGTGCCGCCGTAGAGGAACAACACCTCGCCGCCAAAGGATTCTTCCAAGTGCTGTTGTAGGAGCGCGCCCATCTCGGCGTACTGGGTAAAGATCAGCGCCCGCTCGTCCACCGAGAGCACCTCCTCCAGCATCTCCACCAGGCGGGAGAGCTTGCCGGAGCGATCCGGCAGGACCGATCCATCCTTGAGAAAGTGGGCCGGATGGTTGCAGATCTGCTTCAACTGCGTCAGCATCGAGAGCACCTGCCCCTTGCGCTGAATGCCCTCCGATTCCTCCACCTGCCGCAGCGCGTCCTCGACCGTCGCCTGGTAGAGCGTGGCCTGTTCCGGCGTGAGCGAGCAATAGACCTTCGTCTCCAGCTTGTCCGGCAGGTCCTGGATGATGGTCGGGTCGGTCTTGACGCGCCGCAGGATGAAGGGCTGCACCAGTTTCCGCAGCCGCGCCGCCGCCTCCTGATCCTGATACCGCTCGATGGGCCGGGCAAAGTTAGCGCGGAACGCCCTCTGCGAACCCAGGTAGCCGGGGTTGAGGAACTGCATGATCGACCACAACTCGGAGAGCCGATTCTCGACCGGCGTGCCGGTGAGGCCGACGCGGTAGCCCGCCCGCAGGCGGCGGATGGCCTGGGTCTGCTTGGCGCCGGGGTTTTTGATGTTCTGTGCCTCGTCCAACACGATCCCGTTCCACTCGATTTTCCGCAGCATCCCCACGTCCCGTCGGGCCAGGGCATAGGTGGTGATGACGACGTGGACCTGGCGGGCCTGATCGGCGAACGCCTCCTCGCCGGCCCGGTCACTTCCGTGATGGATCAATACCTGCAACGAGGGAGCGAAACGATGGATCTCCCGCGCCCAGTTCCCCAGCACCGAGGTCGGGCAGACGACGAGCACCGGCTCATCCGCTTGCCCTTCTTGCAGGTCGCGCAAGAAGAGTGCGATGGCCTGGATCGTTTTGCCCAGGCCCATGTCGTCGGCCAGGCAGGCCCCCAGCCCCCACCGGCGCAGGAAAGCGAGCCAGGAAAGCCCGCGCACCTGGTAGGGGCGCAGTTGACCCACCAGCCCTTCCGGCGGGTAAAGTTCGGTCAGCGGCTCGCTGCCGCTCAACTGTTGCAGCAAGTCGCGCACCCAACCCTCGGTCTTGACGCCGACGACCGGCAGGCCATTCGTCTCGATCTCCTCCGCCAGCCCCATCTGGAGCGCCTTGCGCAGCGTCATCTCCCGTGTGGCGTCGTGTGGCGCCACACGACGCCGCTCCTCGGCGCGCTTTTCCCAGAAGCGGATGGCGGCCTCGATCTGCTCCGGCTGGAGCTCGACCCATTCGCCGCGCACCTGCACCAGCGGCATCTTGAGCGCCGTCAGATGGACAAACTCGTCTGGGTCGATCATTTGCCCGCCGAGGGCCAATTGCCAGCGAAAGCGCACCAGCGCGTCCAGGTTCAAAATACCTGAGCTATCCGTGGGGGAAATGGTGGCGTGGACGCCCAGTCGCTTGCTCCGCTTTTTCCACCACTGGGGCACCAGGACGCCAAAGCCGCTGTGCTCCAGCAAAGAAGCTGTTTCTCGCAGAAAGCTATATGCTTGCTCGGTGGTCAAATCGCAGACCTCCGGGCGAGCGGTGCGCAGGCTGGCTTCCAGCGGAGAGAAGAGACGGGCCGCCTGCCCCAATCCGGTCAATAGCTGCTCCTGCGGGTTGTCAAAGCGGCGGTCCAGGTAGCGCAGCGTGGAGCCTCGCTCTTGCCAGACCTGGCTGGCGGGGACGAGGAGGCTAGGATCGTCGCGGGCCTGGAGGAAGAAGCGCAGCATCCAGCCATCCTCAGGCATTTGCATGGCCGCGTCCTCCGATTCGGGCAACTCGGGCGGCTCCAGGCGCAGGCAGATGCGGAAGGCCGCCTCTGTGCCAGCCCAAAGTTGTTCCTGCCAGCGGGTGATCTCCTGGTAAAGCTCTTCCAGCTTATCCGTCGGCCCGTCTACCACCGGCTTGTCGCTTTTTTCAAAGAGAGCGGTCAGCCACTTCCGCAGCGTGGGCGAATCCCGCCGGGTGACGACCTGCAGCAGCGGCGGTGCCCAGGTCCGCACCGCCGTGTCTATCATCGCGCCCAGGAAATCCTTGAGCAAGGAGCGAGACGTCGGTGGCTCTGGCGGCTCATCCTTCTGGAAAGGAGAAAGCGCGCGACAGAGAGGCGGCATCGCCTGCACCAGATGCTCCACTCGCTGTAGGTCCTCGGGTTGATCGAGCATCGGCGCCCATGCGGCGCGGAATACCTCATCCCCGTAGGGGCGGCCGTGCAGCGGCGTGGGCCACCCCACGACGTCGTGGCCCCTACGGGACGCCGCCTGGTGAATCAACGTAGGGGCGAACTGTTGCCGGGCCAAAAGCTCCAGCGCCAGCTTGGCCGCCAGCGACCAGACGCCCAGGTCAGCTCCTAGCGCGACGCGGGGAGCCATCTCCTCTGGTCGGGGAAGATCGTTCAGAAAGGCCAGCGCCTCCAAAGGCGGCAAAGTCAACCCCTCCACTTGCCAAAGGCCGAGGGTGGATGGTTGACTGGCCGACGGGTCGGCCTCGTCCATAAATTCCTCCTGGATGAGTTGTGGGCCGGGCTGAGGGGCGTGACCGACCGTCGGAAGGCGAGCCAGCGCGTGAGCCTCCTCGGCTATATCCGGGATCAGATCGGGCAATGCGTCGCGCAGCACAGCGCGCAGTTCAGCGGGGGGGATCTGGAAAGGGTGAAACGGTACGTGGGAAGCGATCTCTGGACGGGGAGGCAGCGCTGGTCCCTCGCCCCAGAGAAATAGTCGCCCGGGCGAATCTGGAAGCCAGGCGGCGTGGAGCACCCGGCGTCCCGGCAGGAGCGGGAAAGCGTCGCGTCCAGGCTTTTCCTCCGCGACAGGCTCTTCCGGCTCCGTTTGCTCCGGCTGCCGTTCTCGTTCCCAGGCCGACAATCGTTCCCGCACCTGCTCCAGGGAACCTGGGCCAAAGCCGTGCAGAGCCAGGAGTTCCTCGTCGCTGCGTTCAACCAGATCGGACGGCGTCGTCAACCCGGCCCGCACCAACGCATTGCGGGCGCGGGTGGGCAGATCCAGCGCGTCAATAGGATACATCGCCCGTCTGTCAGCCATCTAATATTCGACCCGCACGCCTTTCATATACCCTAACAATCCCTCCACCAGCGCGATCAGCAGGATGAACGGCAGATCGGCCAGGATGGTAAAGGCATACATCGCCGTCAGCCAGTACAAGGCCGTGGTGAGAGGAGCGGCTGCAAGCGGAGCGACACTCTCGGCGACCGCCGGTCCTAGCCCCGACACCCAGATCAACACGCCGATCAGAAGCAGGAAGAGGATCACCGGCGTCCACGTCTGCCGGTCCGAACGGCTGGGCATCATCGTATTGCTCACGGCAAAGATCACATAGGCCCAGACCCAGATATCGGGCGCTCGCGGGATATCCCGCAACATCTTGCGAAATTCTGTGAACAGATGATTCCAGTTTCCATCAGCCAGCGCTGTCCCCAGCATGCCGATGCCAAAAGCGAGATATCCGATCAGCAGAATGACAAGGCTCCCGATCAGCAGAGGCGCCAGTCCGATCAGGCTGGCCCGCACGACGTCGGTTTTTTCAACCGGGATGAATCCCAACTGAATGCGCTTGTTGGCCAGTTTGGGGCGGATAGAGATGCGTCCCACCTGTACGCCCAATAGTGTCGCCACAAAGGCATGGCTCAACTCGTGAAGGACGATGCCCGGCAGCAAGGGCAGTGCATACAACATCACGGCAAGCTCGCGATCGCCCGTGAGCAGCAGCATCGTCCCCTGCATGTGCCGGTGAATCCATCGCTCGGCCAGCAGCAGGAGCGCCAGCGTCCCCGCCAGCCAGAGGAGCGGTATCCAGTTCATCGTGAGAGTACACGAGTCGATGAGGCGTTGCTCTCCTCATTTCCTCATGACTCGTTTACTCCTTGCAAGTCAACCCGTTTCGCACGATCTCGGCAAAATCCGCCGCGCGCAGGCTGGCCCCGCCCACCAGCGCGCCGTCGATCTCTGGCTGCGCCATGAACTCGGCGATGTTGCCGGGCTTGACGCTGCCGCCGTACTGGATGCGTATGCCCGCCGCCACGTCGTCGCCGTAGAGCGCCGCCAGCGTCCCGCGCACCGTTCCCTCGATGATCGTGTTGGCGCCCTCGCCCGTAGCGGGCATCCCCGTGCCGATGGCCCAGATCGGCTCGTAGGCCATCGTGATCAGGCGCGCTTGCTCGGCGGCGACGCCGGCAAAGGCGGCGCGCACCTGACCGCCGACGAAGGACTCGGTCTCGCCAGCCTGGTTTTGCTCCAGGTTCTCGCCCACGCAGAGGATGGGCTTGAGGCCGTGGGCCAGCGCCGCGTGCAACTTCTTGTTGACCGTCTCGTCCGTCTCGCCAAAGAGCGTCCGGCGCTCCGAGTGGCCGATGATGACGTGATCGCACAGACCTTGCAGCATCGGCGGGCTTACCTCGCCGGTAAAGGCCCCCAGCTCCTCCCAGTGCATATTCTGCGCGCCCAGGCCGATAGCCGAGCCTGCCAGAGCCTCGCGCGCGGCGGCCAGGGCGGGGAAGGGCGGACAGACGGCCACGTCGCAGCCAGCGACGCCCTCCAGCGCGGCGCGCAGTTCTTGCACCAACGCGACTGCTTCTTCGATGGTCTTGTGCATTTTCCAGTTACCGGCGATAAATGGTTTACGCATTCTGTCTCCTTACATTTCCATTACCACGTCTACTGTTACTTCTTGGACTTTGGATAAATTTACACCCCTATATATGCCGGTTTGAAAATACCAATCCCGTATATATGCGGGTAAAGAAAGGCTTGTCTAGGACTTGAATCCTGAACAGAAAGGCCAAACCCCTATATATA